>NZ_JBWJAQ010000019.1:0-121521 GCF_056387915.1 Streptomyces sp. GLSS-08 | reverse complement strand
CGCACCCGCCGCTGCCGCCCTCGGCGCCGCGCCGCGCGGCGGCCCGGCCGCCCGGCGCGCCGGGACCCGCGCCCTGCGGGGCCCGCCGGGACGGGGAGTCGATCCGGGGCAACTGCTGTGTGGACGGGGGCCCTTCCGGCTCGCTGCGGAAGAGGTTGTCGAATTCCGCGGGGGGCGTACGGTCCTCCGGGCCCCCCGGGTGTATCCCGTACGACGCTCCGGCGGGCTCCGCGGGGACCGGGGCGATGTACTGCGTGGCCTCGGCGTCCGGGTGCCCCGCGGACGGCAGCGGTCCCGGCGCGGCGGGGTTCGCGCGCCCCAGGTACCGCGTCGCGTCGGAGGGCACCTCGGGCGGCAGGGCCCCGGGGCTCACCGGGGGCAGGAACTGCGTGGCACCCTCGTCCGGCGCCGCGGGGACGGGCGGCAGGTACTGCGTGGCGCCCTCGTCGGGCGCGGCGGGGACGGGCGGCAGGTACTGCGTGGCGCCCTCGTCGGGCGCGGCGGGGACCGGCGGCAGGTACTGGGTGGCGCCCTCGTCGACGGGCGCGGCGGGCGGCAGCGGCGAGGCAGCGCCGGCGCGGTGCGACGGTGCGTGACGGCCGTCGGGGGCCTGCGGAGGCGGCGCGGAGGCGTGCGCGCCGGGTGCCTGCGGCGCACGGTGGCCGCCGGTGCCGTGGTGGCCCTGCCGCGTGCCCTCCGGGGGCAGCGGCTGCGACGGCGCCGGGGCCCCGCCCCAGCCCTGTGCGGCACCGGGGTCGGTCCAGCCCTGGGCCGCCGCCGACTCGTCCCAGCGCTGGCCGGTCCCGGGCTCGGCCCAGTTCGCGGAGGCGGTGGCGGGGGTGCCCCAGTCCGGGGCGGGGGCGGAGCGGTGCGGCTCGGACGCACCCCAGGCCGGGGACGGCGAGCCCGCACCGTCGGCGGGGGCTCCCCAGCCGGACGGGCCGGGACCCTGCTGCGTGCCCTGGCCGGGCTGCACGTACTGCCCGGAGCCCTGCTGCGTGCCGCCCTGACCGGGCTGTGCGTACTGCCCGGGGCCCTGCTGCGTGCCCTGGCCGGGCTGGGCATACTGCCCGGAACCCTGCGCCTGGGACGGCGAGGCCGTGCCCTCGGCGGGGGCTCCCCAGCCGGGCTGCGCGGGGCCCCGGCCGGGCTGTGCGTGCCGGCCGGGCCGGGGGTCCTGGTCCGGGGCGGCGGTGGGGTTCCAACCGCCGTCCCAGGTCTGGCCACCCGCCGGCGGCGTGCGGTCACCCGTCGTGCCCGGCAGCAGAGGTTCTCCGCCGTCGGAGGGCAGCACGATGCCTTCGCGCGCGGGTCGCGCCGAGGGCGAATCGCCCTGTCCACTCTGCGTCACCGGGACTCCTACGAATGGGGGACCTTCGGAATCGTCGGCTCACGCTACCGGGTCCCGACAACCCCGTGCCACGCAGCACATGGCCCGACCCCCGCACCGGCGACCGCGACGCCGAAACCGCCCCCCGGTGCGCCCCGCACGCCTCCCTCCACCGCGTGCACACCGGTTTCCCTGCTGTTCACGCCGCCGCGCCCCGTCCGTTCACCTCGCGCGCGTCACAGCCCCGCAGACGACCGCTCAGGCCGCCGCCTGAAGGTCCATCCGCGCCCCGAACTCCCTTACCACGGCCTCCTCGCGGTACGGCTCCAGCCGCTGCTGGAAATCCTCCAGATATTCCGCCCCGCGGTTCGAGCGCAGGGTGCCGAGGAGTTCGACGGCACGCAGGCCCGTGTGGCAGGCCTGCTCGATCTCGCGCTGCTGCACCTGCGCGGTGGCCAGCAGCACGAAACCGATCGCCCGCCGCCGCGCCCGCGACTCGGGGTGCCCCGCGAGGGACTCCTGCGCGCACCGCGCCGCCGCCTCGGCCTGCCCCAGGTCCCGGTGGCAGTGCGCCAGCTCGTCGGCCAGATAGGCCTCGTCGAAGTGCGCGATCCACGTCGGGTCGTCCCCGGAGGCCGCGTCCGCCGACTCCAGCGCGGTGACCGCCCGCCCCGACGCGAGCTGCGCCGCCCGCACGTCGCCCATCAGCGCGTGCCCGCGCGCCTCCGCGGCGTGGAACATCGACTCCGCACGCGGGGTCACCCGGCCGCGCGCCCCCTCCTGGGCCGCACGGGCCAGCTGCGCGATCTCGCGCGGGTTGCCGAGCTGCGCGGCCAGGTGGCTCATGGACGCGGCCAGCACGTAGCCGCCGTACCCGCGGTCACCGGCCGCCTGGGCGAGCCGCAGCGCCTGGATGTAGTACCGCTGGGCGAGCCCGGGCTGCCCGGTGTCGACGGCCATGTAGCCGGCCAGCTCGGTCAGCCGCGAGACCGCGGCGAACAGTTCGCGCCCCACCGCCTCCCGGTAGGAGCCCGCGAGCAGCCCGGAGACCACGCTGTTCAGGTAGTGCACGACGACGGGCCGTACGTGACCGCTGCCGTACTGGTGGTCCAGCTGCACGAGCGCCTGGGTCATCGCGCGGACCGCCGCCACGTCCGGCAGGCCGACACGCGGCCCCGCCGCGCGGGCGACCTGCGAGTCCGGTGCGGAGATCAGCCAGTCGCGGCTCGGCTCGACCAGCGCGGAGGCCGCCACGGACGACCCGGAGAGGAAGTCCCGGCGCCCCACGTCACTGCGCCACAGCTCGCAGACCTGCTCGATGGCTCCGAGGACGGTCGGCGAGAACTGGAGCCCGACGCCGGACGCGAGGTTCTTGCCGTTGGCCATGCCGATCTCGTCGATGGTGACCGTACGGCCCAGCTTGCGGCCCAGGGCCTCGGCGATGACCGCCGGCGCCCGTCCCCGCGGCTGCTGTCCGCGCAGCCAGCGCGCCACGGACGTCTTGTCGTAGCGCAGGTCCAGTCCGTGTTCCGCGCCGCACATGTTGACCCGGCGGGCCAGTCCGGCGTTCGAGCAGCCCGCTTCCTGGATGAGCGCCTGCAGTCGTTCGTTCGGCTGCCGCGCGACGAGCGGCCTTGCGGCCATGGCGTACCCCCTGCTTTCTGGCGACTCGCGTGCCTGCCCACGCACGGAGTTGACGTGTCCTCTGTGACCGCCCCCGGCGTGCGGAGGCGGCCAGGAAGATCAATGCCCCGTCGAGATACGGAAGATGCGAGGCATGTGAGGATTGCCGGGGTAAAGGCGATTGCCCGACCCCACAGGGGGTTACCCACCCCCCGCTGCCGCTGCCCGTGCGCGCCCCCGCCCGTGCACCCGTGCGCCCCGGAAGCGGGCGCGGTGCTCCTCCCCCGCGCGCACGTCGCCCGTAACCCGCGGTGGGTGCGGGAGTTGAGTTGACGTGGACGAGACCATCGCAGGCACCGAGACCGCTCAGATCCCCGTGCAGCGCGGCGAAGCGCTGCTGGACGCCGCAGTGCGCTACGTCGAGGAGCGCCACTGGGACGTGTTCCCCGGCACCTGGCTGGAAGCGGTCGACGGCACGCAGCGCTGCTCCTGCGGTGAGCCCGCGTGCGCCCTGCCCGGCGCACACCCGGCGCGCGAGGACTGGGCGACCCGGGCGACGGGCAGTGCGTCCGTCGCCCGCCGGATGTGGTCGACGCAGCCCACGGCCTCGATCCTGCTGCCCACGGGACGGACGTTCGACGCCATCGACGTGCCCGAGACCGCCGGGTTCCTGGCCCTCGCGCGGATGGAGCGCATGGAGCTGACGCTCGGCCCGGTGACCTGCACGCCCGACCGGCGCATGCAGTTCTTCGTCCTGCCGGGGGGCGCGGCCAAGCTCCCCGACCTCGTCCGCACGCTCGGCTGGCCGCCCGCCTCCCTCGACCTGGTCGCGCTCGGCGAGGGCACGTACGTGGCCGCCCCGCCCACGCGCTACGGGTTCCGGGGTGCCGTGCAGTGGGCCTGCCGGCCGACCCCGGCGAACCGCTGGCTGCCGGACGCGGAGGAGCTCGTCCCGCCGCTCGCCTACGCCTGCGGGCGGGACGCGCGCCGGTAGCGCCGGGCGGGTCCCGCGCTCCGTGCGCCCCGGGCCCGCCGCGTCCGGTCACGCGGTTCCCCGCACCCCGCCGGCAGCGGAGGCGCTCCCCTTAGGGTGCTTGTATGACCGAGGCAGCAGGGGTGGATGTGCCCGCCGTACGCGTACAAGGGCTCTGGAAGCGGTTCGGGGACCAGATCGCCGTCGCCGGGATCGATCTGGAGGTGCCCGCGGGTCGGTTCATCGGACTCGTCGGACCGAACGGGGCCGGGAAGACCACCACCCTCTCGATGGTGACCGGGCTGCTCAGGCCCGACCAGGGCACCGTCGAGGTCGTCGGCCACGACGTGTGGCGCGACCCGGTGCGGGTCAAGGCCCGGATCGGGGTCCTGCCCGAGGGTCTCAGGCTCTTCGAGCGGCTGTCCGGGCGCGAACTCCTCGCGTACACCGGCCGATTGCGCGGACTGCCCGGCGCCGAGGTGGACAAGCGGGCCACCCAGCTCCTGGACGTCCTCGACCTCGCGGGCGCCCAGCACAAACTCGTCGTCGACTACTCGACGGGCATGCGCAAGAAGATCGGCCTGGCCTGCGCACTCCTGCACAACCCCGAAGTCCTCTTCCTCGACGAGCCGTTCGAGGGTGTGGACCCGGTGTCCGCGCAGATCATCAGGGGCGTCCTGGAGCGCTACACGGCCTCCGGCGCCACCGTCGTCTTCTCCTCCCACGTGATGGAGCTCGTCGAGTCGCTGTGCGACTGGGTGGCGGTGCTGGCGGCCGGACGCATCCGCGCGCACGGCCCACTGGCCGAGGTCCGCGGCGACGCCCCCTCGCTCCAGCACGCCTTCCTCGAACTCGTCGGCGCGCACGGCCGGACCGCCGGCTCCGACCTCGACTGGCTCGGCGGCGGCGCCCGGTGAACACGGCCACCGCCCCGGGTCCGGCCGCACCCGCCGCCTCCGTCACCTCCGTCTTCGTACGTCTCAAGCTGTCGCTCCTGCGCAACGGGCTGCGGCAGTCGTCCGGGCGGCGGGCCGCGTACATCACCTCGACCGTGCTCGTGCTCCTCTTCACCGCGCTCCAGCTGATCGGCCTGATCGCCCTGCGCGGCAACGCCCACGCCACCGCCGTCACCGTCCTGCTGGTGGCGGTCCTCGCGCTCGGCTGGGCGGTGATGCCGCTGTTCTTCCCCAGCGGCGACGAGACCCTGGACCCCACCCGGCTGGTGATGCTGCCGCTGCGTCCGCAGCCCCTGGTACGGGCTCTCCTCGCGGCTTCCCTGGTCGGCATCGGGCCGCTGTTCACGCTCTGCCTGCTCGGCGGTTCCGTACTCGCCGTAGCGCACGGTCCGGCGGCGTACGTCACCGCGGTGATCGCCGCGGCGCTCGCGCTGCTCGTCTGCGTGGCCCTCGCGCGGGCCGTCGCGGCGGCCAACATCCGGCTGCTGACCAGCCGCCGGGGACGCGACCTCGCGGTGCTCAGCGGTCTCGTCATCGCCGTCGGCGCGCAGCTGGTCAACTTCGGCGCGCAGCGGCTCGGTTCGGCGGGCGGGCTGTCCGCACTCGAACCGGCGGGCGACGTGCTGCGCTGGGTGCCGCCCGCCTCGGCGATCGGCGCGGTGCACGCGGTTAGCGAGGGCTCGTACGGTGTCGCCGCCGCCCAGCTCCTGCTCACCGGGGCCGCTCTGGCGGGCCTGCTGGTCCTCTGGTCGCGGAGTCTGACCCGGCTGATGACCTCGCCGGACGGGTCGACGCTTCAGGCGGCCGAGCCCGCGGCCCGGGAACGCCGCTCGACGGGCCTGAGCCGGCTGCTGCCCGCAGGGCGCACCGGGACCGTCATGGAGCGGAGCCTGCGCTACGTGTGGCGCGACCCGAAGACCAAGGCGGCCTGGGTGACCTCGCTCGCCGTCGGGCTGATCGTGCCGGTGTTCAACGCCCTCCAGGGCACCGGCTCGGTCTACTTCGCGTGCTTCGCGGCCGGCATGCTCGGCATCCAGATGTACAACCAGTTCGGGCAGGACACCTCCGCGTTCTGGATGGTCGCGACGACGATCTCGTCGACCCGGGACGCGTACGTCGAACTGCGCGGGCGGGCACTGGCGCTGCTGGTGATCACGCTGCCGTACGCGACGCTCGTGACCGTCGCGACCACCGCGCTGCTCGGCGACTGGGCCCGGCTGCCGGAGGTGCTCGGGCTGTCCTTCGCGCTGCTCGGCGCGATGCAGGCGACCGGCGCCTGGTCCTCGGCCCGCTTCCCGTACTCGATCCCGCAGGAGGGCTACAAGAACGTGGCTCCGGGCCAGGCGGGCCTCGCCTGGATCTCGATCTTCGGCGGGATGGTGGCGGCGGCGCTGCTGTGCGCCCCGGTCATCGCGCTCACGATCTGGCTGAACGTGGCCGCGGACGGCGACGCGTGGACGTGGCTGCTGCTGCCGGCCGGCACCGCGTACGGCGCGCTGATCACGCTGCTCGGCCTGCGCCTGGCCGCCCCCCGCACGGCCCGACGACTGCCGGAGATCCTGACGGCGGTGAGCAAGGGCTGACGGAACACGAAGCGGGACGGGGCCGGGCGGCCCGGACGGGGCCGGGCAGACCTGTCTCGCAGGTCACCTCGATGCACACGCCCCATGACCCCGCAGGCCACCCGAGGCCCCCACACCCCCGCTGACCACACCGGCTCGCAGGGCGCTCAGTCCTGCGTCCGCCGGGCATGGCCCTCCCGGCCGTAGCGCCCGACGGCCGCGTCGTACCCCGCTCACGAGGCGATGCCGCAACCCCGGGGGCCGCGGCGCGCAGCCGAAGGGCGCCCGCGCGGAGCCCCCCCCCCCGGCGCCCGTCCCCGTGGCGGGGATCACCCGGCGGCGGCCCGGTCGGCCGCATTCACTTCGTCAGGACGCTGTCCATGAACGGCTCGATCGCCGCGCGCCAGGCGTCGGGCTGGTCGTAGTGGACGAGGTGGCCCGCGTCGGCGACCTCCGCGTACTGGCCGCGGGGCAGGACGCGGACCATCTCCTGGGACTCCGCGCGGCCGAGCTCGCCGTCGAGGCCGCGGACCACCAGGGCCGGGCACCGGACCTGGGTCAGCTCCTCCCAGTGCGCGTCGTACACCCAGGTCTCGCGGGACTTGAGCATCTGCTCCGGCTCGAAGACGGGACGCCAGCCGTCACCCGACTCGGACATCACCTCGGCGTAGAACTCCCCGCGGGCCGGATTGGGGCGCTCCACCCAGGGGTCGTCCTCGCCGAACCACTTGCGGACGTCGGCCAGCGTCGCGAACGGGACGGGCCAGGCCTTGAACCAGTCCTCCCACTCCCGCTGCGACGCGGCGCCCAGGGCCGAGGCCCGCATGTCGCAGATGACCAGGCCGCAGACGAGGTCAGGACGCTTGGCGGCGAGCTGCCAGGCGGTCAGCGCGCCCATCGCGTGGCCGATGACGACCGCCGGCGCGAGACCGAGCTGTTCGAGCGCGGCCTCGGCGTCCAGGACGTAGGCCTCGCGGGTGTAGAACCCCTCCGGGGGCTTGTCGCTCTGCCCGTGGCCGCGCTGGTCGAGCGCCACGGCGCGATACCGCTCGGAGAGCCAGCGGGCGGTCGACGCCCAGTGCGAGGCACGGCCCATCAGGCCGTGCAGCAGGAGCACGCCGGGCCCCCGCTCGGTCCGCTCGGCGGTTAACCGCCCGGGACCGGCCTGCGCGGGCACGGTCACGGCCGGTTCCGCCGCCCCGCCCGGATCGCCCTTCGGAGGGTCGCCGAACTCCCAGGCCGCGAGCCGTACGCCGGCCGCTCCGGTCACGTCGATGCGCCGCACCATAGGTCCTGGCACCCCCCTGGCTCGCTCGGACCGCTCACTCCCGCCGGTCCATTTCCGTACCGCTGGTCGTCCTGCTGCTCCTGCCGGGTCCCGCCGTGCGCGCCGCTCACCTCGCCATCACGTCCCCGGTGATACAGCGCGCGTCACACATGATCCGTCACCCCCACGCTATCGAATGGGGATTCGAAAAGGGGCTCCCGCACGACAACACCCCTCATTCGAGTGACCTCCCACGGGGATTGACCGCCGCCACCGAGGGGAGATCTTCCACGGGGAACGGACCACTCGGGGAAAGGGTCCGGCGGGATGACCCTGGGAGCTCGGGGCTCCGGGTCAGCACAGGGGAGGACAGGCCCCGGCGCCGAGCGGCGCCGGGGCCCTCTCCACGTCTGCGGCACATCTCCCGCTCCCTCCCCGGCCCGCGTGACATCGCTGTCGGACGACGGCCAAGAACCCCTCGGTCATATGCCTCACGCGACAGCGTCGCACGCAAACGGTCGCGGCGCTGCGATTCCGCGCACTGGATCTCGAATTCGACGGGATCGACAAGGCGTCGCAACTGCCCCTGGCGGCGCGGCAGTTGACACCCGAGCGGACTCGTAGGGGCGGCTCGCCGGCGGTCAGCGCTTGGCGACGAACACGTGGGAGGCGACGTCCGCCACCAGCTCCGCGGCCTCGCCGCCGCTGCCGACCAGCACGCCGCCGGGCGACTCCGTGACACTCACGACCGAGCCGGGCTGCACACCGGCCCGCCGCAGCGTGTACATCAGCTGGGCGTCCGTCTGGATGGGCTCGCCGATCCGCCGGACGACGACGGTCTTGCCGTCCGCGCCCGGGTCGAGGTCGGCCAGCGACACCATGCCCGCGTCCAGGAACGGGTCGGCGCCGTCCTTCTCGCCCAGCTCCTCGAGACCCGGGATCGGGTTCCCGTACGGCGACTCGGTGGGGTGCCGCAGCAGCTCCAGGACGCGGCGCTCGACCGCCTCGCTCATCACGTGCTCCCAGCGACACGCCTCGGCGTGCACCTGCTCCCACTCCAGACCGATCACGTCGACGAGCAGGCACTCCGCCAGCCGGTGCTTGCGCATCACGCGGGTGGCGAGGCGGCGGCCCTCCTCGGTGAGCTCCAGGTGACGGTCGGACGCCACGGCCACCAGGCCGTCGCGCTCCATCCGCGCCACCGTCTGGCTGACCGTCGGGCCGCTCTGGTCGAGCCGCTCGGCGATCCGGGCGCGCATGGGGACCACACCTTCCTCCTCCAGCTCGAGGATGGTGCGGAGGTACATCTCCGTGGTGTCGATCAGTCCGGACATACGTGCCCCTCGATTGCTCTGCCGAGAGCTGGACCGCTCTCCGGCGCGTGCGCTGGCCCTGGACCCAATTCTGACGCATACCACCGACAACCGTGCCGTGCCGGGGAAACCGCGCGCTGCGCGGTGCCCGGGCGGCCTGCCCGCGGTGCCCCCGGGGGCCGTATTGACAGGGCACTGGTCCAGACCGCAACGTGATCCGCGACACGACGGGAGCACGGCCCGCCGGGCCGCCGGTTCGCCCGGCTCCGGGCCGCCGCCGCACCGGCGTGCCGCCGCGGACGCGACTTCGAAGGGGCTTCGCCGATGAGCGAGAGCAAGCTGGCCGGGCAGTTCTTCGACGCCGCCATCGGCCTGCTCCAGCGGGTGCGGGACGAGGACGCCGACGCCATCGAGGCGGCGGGCACGCTCGTCGCGGACACCGTCGCCGAAGGGGGCCGCCTGTTCGCCTTCGGCGCCGGGCACTCCTCGCTCGCCGCGCAGGACGTCGTCTACCGCGCGGGCGGCCTCGCCCTGATGAACCTGCTCGCCGTGCCCGGTGTCGTCGGCGTCGACGTCATGCCCGCCACGCTCGGCTCCGCGCTGGAGCGCGTCGACGGCCTCGCTAGCGCCGTCCTGGACTCCAGCCCCGCCCGCCCCGGCGACCTCCTCGTGATCGTCTCCCTCTCCGGACGCAACGCCCTCCCCGTCGAGATGGCGCTGAACGCCCGCGCCCTCGGCCTGAAGGTCGTCGGCGTGACCTCGGTCGCCTACGCCTCGAAGACCAGGTCGCGGCACGTCTCCGGCACCTACCTCAAGGACCACTGCGACATCGTGCTGGACTCGAAGATCGCGGTCGGCGACGCGGAGCTGAGCGTGGACGCCATCCCGGCGCCCTTCGCCCCCGCCTCCACGGTGGTCACCGCCGCGCTGCTCCAGGCCGTGATGGCCACGGCCGCCGGCGCCCTGGCCGAGCGCGGCATCGAGCCCCCGCTCCTGCGCTCGGGCAACGTGGACGGCGGCCACGACTGGAACGGCCGGGTGATGAGCGAGTACGCGGACCGGATCTTCTACCGCCACTGAGCCGGAACCGGGCTCCGGAGAGCCCCCGCCGCCACCGGATTTCCGCCTCGGGTCACCGGTCCCGCGCCACCAGGGCCGCCAGGTCCAGCGACGCCGCGATCCGGACGGCCACGTCCTCCGCGTACACCGCGTCCGCCCGCTCGAACTGGCTGCGCCCCGCGCCCCGCAGGAACGTCACGACGCCCAGCGTGCGGCCGCGGCTGCGCAGTACGGCGCACAGCGCGTGCACGGAGTCCGCCGGCCACTGCCGGGCCACGGCCCACTCGCGGGCCGCCTCGGGAGAGGCGTTCCCCGCGCCGGCCCGCACCGATCCGGACCGCTCCACGCACTGGAGCGCGGGATGGCTCGGCGCGTACCGGACGGGGATCCCCGCCTTCCCGTCCGGCAGGCTCGGCCCCGGCGCCCCGGCGGGCGTGGCCGCGTCCCGTACCAGCCGCACCGGGGTGTCGCCGTCTCCGTCGGCCACCGGGCCGCCCGCCACGCGGTCGATCAGCGCGTGGTCGGCGAAGCCGGCGAGCGCGAAGTCCAGGTGCACGGTGGCCGCCTCGGCGGGGTCCTCGCACTCCGCGGCGGCCCGCGCGGCCCGGTGCAGCTGGTTGGCGCGGAACCGCAGCAGCGCGGCCTCCTGCTCCGTCTGCTTGGACTCGGTCACGTCCTGGAAGAGCCAGCCGACGCCCAGCGGGACGGGCTCCTCCGTGAGCGGCGAGGCCAGCCGCAGGAAGCCACTGCGCCAGCAGCGGCGCTTGTCGCCCTCCGCCGTGCGCACGCTCACCCACATCTCGGCGGGCGCGGGCGGGGCGCCCTCGGCGAGTACGTGCGTCAGCGCGCTCTCCAGTTCCTCGACGCCCTGGGCGAGCAGCTCGCCCAGGGGGCGGCCGAGGACGGCGGTGCGTCCGGTGCCGAGGGCCCGGGCCGCGTGGGCGTTCACCACGGCGGGCCGCAGGTCGGCGTCCACGAGCACCACGCCCCAGCTGGCGTCCTCGAAGAGGGCCTCGCTCAGGGCGATGGAGCGCTCCAGGTCTATCTGGGTGTGCACCTCGCTGAAGGCGCAGTAGACCCCGGCGGGCTTGCCGTCGGGTCCGCGGACGGCCGCCGACTGCGTCCGCACGAGGACGCGGCCGCCGTCCTTGGTGACCAGCGCGAACTCGTGGACCTGCCGTCCGGGCGCGTCCATCGCGGACATCAGCCGCTCCGCGACCTCCGCCGCGTCCGCGGTCCGCACGGCCCACCCGGCGAACCCGCGCCGGCCGACGGCCTCGGCCGCGGTCCAACCGAGGATCCGCTCGGCCTCGCGGTTCCAGTGCGTGACGACGCCGTCGGCGTCGAAGGCGCACAGCGCCGCGTCCATCCCGTCCAGCAGCGCGGCAAGAAGATCCGAACCGTCGTGCTCGGGCTCGTCCGGCCCCAGCTCGTCGGTGGTCCCACTACGCCGGGAAGCACTCACCTGAACCCCCTGCAGGCTGCGTCCGCACGTACGGCGCGTCGGTTCGCTCACTCGTCATCATTCAACTGGAACGTGACCCAGCCCACACCACGTTCCCCGAAGTTCGGGGGAAATCGTCGCGGGGCGAAGCTCCGTCCCCTGGTCCCCGGCGGCTCCGTCGCCGCGCACTTCCCATGGTCCCTCGCCTGCCCGGGATGCCCAACCGCAGGCGTCCCGGAAAAAACGGTTGAGCCGTGCGGGATCGGTTCCTAGGCTGGGCGCACGCTGAGAAAGGAGGTGATCCGGCAGATGTATGGAACCCGGACGAGCGAGGTGGCTGCGGGCTAGCGGCCCGCCACCCCATGCAGTGCGGTGCCGGACCAGCACGCGCGTTCGTGCGTGCAGCCGGCCGAATTTCCACGCAGTCACCCGACCCGCGGGCTCGCCGGTACGTCCGGCCGGCCCCCTCGCCCGGGCGAGGGGACCAGAGCCCGCGGGTCGCCTGCGTCGGGGGCGCGGAGCGCCCGCAGCCTGGAGATTTCGCGGAAGCGGACCACGGATGTGACCGGCGCCGCATCCCGCTCGGGGGACCCGCAGTACGCTGGGCGCATGCTTTCGCTCGTACGACGCCGCCACGTGGACTACGTCCGCGTCACGAGCATGGGCTGTCGACGGTCCGTCTGACCCCGGCCCCGCACCACCCGCCTCCCGGTTCTTCCCGGGAGTGCCCTCCTTCCCCACGCCCACCCGGCACCCGTGGCGCCCGCCCCACCCCCGGCGGCGGCCCGGGCACCCGTACACCCCTGCGGACGCATCCCATGACGAATGCCGCGACGAACCCGTCGTACCAGCAGCTCCCCATCATCGACCTGTCGGCCGCCGGCCGGGGTCCTCAGGCGCGTGCGCTGCTGCACGCTCAGTTGCACAGCGCCGCCCACGACGTGGGCTTCTTCCAGCTCGTCGGGCACGGGGTGCCGGAGGCCGAGACCTCCGCCCTGCTCGGTGCCATGCGGCGGTTCTTCGCGCTCCCGGAGGCAGACCGGCTGGCCCTGGACAACGTCAACTCCCCGCACTTCCGCGGCTACACCCGCACCGGGGACGAGCGGACGGGCGGCAGCCGGGACTGGCGGGACCAGCTCGACATCGGCCCCGAGCGGTCCGCCAGGACCCCAGGGCCGGACGAACCGGCGTACTGGTGGCTTCAGGGCCCCAACCAGTGGCCGGCCGCGCTGCCGGAACTGCGTACCGCCGCGCTCGCGTGGATCGACCGGCTCAGCTCCGTCGCGGCGCGGCTGCTGCGCGAGCTGCTGACCGCGATCGGCGCCCCCGGCGACTTCTACGGGCCCGCGTTCGGGGAGCGTGCCCATCCGCAGCTGAAGCTGGTGCGGTACCCGGGCAGCGCGGGCGACGGCGCAGGCCAGGGAGTGGGCGCGCACAAGGACTACGGGTTCCTGACGCTGCTGCTCCAGGACGAGGTGGGCGGACTCCAGGTGCAGCGCGCGGACGGACTCTTCCACGACGTGCCGCCGGTCCCGGGGGCGTTCGTCGTCAATCTGGGCGAGCTGCTGGAGGTGGCGACGAACGGCTACCTGCTGGCGACCAACCACCGGGTGGTCAGCCCGCCCGGGGCCACCGAGCGGTTCTCCGTGCCGTTCTTCTACAACCCGCGGCTCGACGCCCGGATCGAGCCGCTGCCGTTCCCGCACGCGCCCGCGGCGCCGGGGGTGACGACGGACCCGGCCAACCCGCTCTTCGCGGAGTACGGGCGCAACGAGCTGAAGGGCAAGCTCCGCGCGCATCCGCTGGTCGCCGCCCGCCACCACGCGGGGCTGCTCGTGCCCGCGTGAGGGCGGACGGCGTACCGGGCCGGGGTCAGGACGTGATGCCCCCGTAGCCCGCGATGTCCTGCGGACTGCGGGAGCCGGGGCCCACGTAGCGGGCGGACGGCCGTACGAGGCGGCCGGTGCGCTTCTGCTCCAGGATGTGCGCCGACCAGCCCGCGGTGCGGGCGCACGTGAACATCGAGGTGAACATGTGCGCCGGCACCTCGGCGAAGTCGAGGACGATGGCCGCCCAGAACTCGACGTTGGTGGCCAGCACCCGGTCGGGGCGGCGGGCGTGCAGCTCGGCGAGGGCGGCCTTCTCCAGGGCCTCGGCGATCTCGAAGCGGGGGGCGCCGAGCTCGCGGGCGGTGCGGCGCAGGACGCGGGCGCGGGGGTCCTCGGCGCGGTAGACGCGGTGCCCGAAGCCCATCAGGCGCTCGCCCTTGTCGAGGGCCCGCTTGACGAAGGCCTCGGCGTCGCCGGTGCGCTCGATCTCCTCGATCATGCCGAGGACGCGGGAGGGGGCGCCGCCGTGCAGCGGGCCGGACATCGCGCCGACGGCGCCGGACAGCGCCGCGGCCACGTCCGCGCCGGTGGACGCGATGACGCGGGCGGTGAAGGTCGAGGCGTTCATGCCGTGTTCGGCGGCGGAGGTCCAGTAGGCGTCGACGGCGGCCACGTGCTTGGGGTCCGGCTCGCCGCGCCAGCGGATCATGAACCGCTCGACGACGGACTGGGCCTTGTCGATCTCACTCTGCGGGACCATCGGCAAGCCCTGGCCGCGGGCGGACTGGGCGACGTACGACAGGGCCATGACGGCGGCGCGGGCGAGATCGTCGCGGGCCTGCTGCTCGTCGATGTCGAGCAGCGGCTTGAGACCCCAGCGGGGGGCGAGCATGGCGAGCGCGGACTGCACGTCGACGCGGATGTCGCCGGAGTGGACGGGGATCGGGAAGGGCTCGGCGGGCGGCAGTCCGGGGTTGAAGGCGCCGTCGACGAGGAGGCCCCAGACGTTCCCGAAGGAGACGTGGCCGACCAGGTCCTCGATGTCGACGCCCCGGTACCGGAGCGCGCCACCCTCCTTGTCCGGTTCGGCGATCTCCGTCTCGAACGCGACGACTCCCTCAAGCCCGGGTACGAAGTCGGACATCAGGCGGCTCCTCGTGGTGGGTGCGACAGATGGTGTGCGGGGGTTCGGCGACCATGTGCCGGACGTGGGCGGGGCGGGTCCGGTCCGGTTCCACGGCCGTGTCCGAAGACTCGTGCGGGACTGCCCGAAGTCCCCGGCGGCTCGCGGTCCGAAGCGGTCACCCCGGTAGTGCCCCGTGCGGTCGGCGGTCACCCAAACCGGAACGGCAGCAGCACGATATCCCTGAGTGCCACCTTTGGGGAGAGTGTGCGGCACTCAGTGCCACACAGTGACGAAGCGCACCCGTGGAGCAGTCGCTCGCGCATCCGCTCCCGCAGCTCACCCCCGGGAGCCCGGGTCCGTACGGCAGGATGGCCGCGTGACCGACCGCTACCCGGATGAATCCGCCGCCGAGCCCCTCGTCCAGCGCGCGGCCGAGGCCGCCGAGGCGGCCGGCGGACCGCCCGCCGCCGACCCCGCCGCGATGCGCGCGCACTACCGCGCGGAGGGTCTCGACGAGCCGGACCTCGCTCCCCACCCGATGGACCAGTTCGGCCGCTGGTTCGAGCAGGCGGCGCAGGCCGCCGTGCAGGGCGTGGTGTACGAGCCGAACGCCATGGTCGTCTCCACCGCGGACGCGGACGGCCGCCCCAGTGCGCGCACGGTGCTGCTGAAGCAGTACGACGAGCGGGGCTTCGTCTTCTACACCAACTACGACTCCCGCAAGGCGCGCGAGCTGGCCGCCAATCCGTACGTGTCGCTGCTGTTCCCGTGGCATCCGATGGCCCGCCAGGTGATCGTCCAGGGGGTCGCGCGGCGCACCGGACGCGACGAAACGGCGGCGTACTTCCGCACCCGCCCGCACGGTTCCCAGCTCGGCGCCTGGGCGAGCGCGCAGTCCGCGGTGATCGCCTCGCGCACGGAGCTCGACGCCTCGTACGAGGAGTTGAGCGCCCGCCATCCGGAGGGCGAGCGGGTGCCGGTGCCGCCGCACTGGGGCGGGTTCCGGATCGCCCCGCGGTCGGTCGAGTTCTGGCAGGGGCGCGAGAACCGGCTGCACGACCGGCTCCGGTACGTGGCCGGGGCGGACGGCGCCTGGCGGGTGGAGCGGCTCAGCCCCTGACGTGACCGGGCCGGGCCCGCGCCGTCAGCCGAGGGCGTCGTCGAGGAGCGCGGCCCACTGCGCGACGACCCGTTCGCGGCGGCCCGCGTCGTCCGTGAGCAGATTCGCCAGGCCCAGGCCGCGCGCCATGTCGAGCAGGCCCTGGACGGTCTCGCGGACGCCGGGGCGGGACTCGTCGGCGCCCAGCAGGTCGACGGCGATGCGGTGGCTCTCGCGGCCGACGCGGGCCTCCAGCTCGGTCACGCGGGGGCGCAGCTGTTCCTCGTTGGACGCGGCGACCCACAGGTGGAGGGCGGCGCGGAAGAGGGGCCCGGTGTAGAGGCCGACGAGGGCGGAGACGACGGCGGGGCGGTCGGCGGCGCCCTCCGGGAAGAGGGCGCGCAGGGCGGTGGAGCGTTCCTCGGCGACGTACTCGACGGCCGCGGTGAACAGGTCCTCGCGGGTGGGGAAGTGGTGCTGGGCGGCGCCCCGGGAGACGCCGGCGCGTTCGGCGACGACGGAGACCGTGGAGCCCGCCCAGCCGTGTTCGGCGAGGCAGGCCACGGCCGCCGCGAGCAGCCGCTGCCGGGTGGCCCGGCTGCGGTCCTGCTTCGGGGCACGGTCGACGCCGGTCGCGGTCACAGCACCCATGCGGGATCCCGTCGTTCCAGAAAGGCCGTCATCCCTTCGCGGGCGCCGTCGCTGGCGAACAGCCGTGCCGAGAGCGCGGTGAGCGCGGCGGTGTCCCGGTCGAAGGTCTCCAGCACCCTAGCCGTGAGCAGCCGCTTCGTCTCGGCCAGGGCCTCGGGTGAGGCCCGGCGCAGGCCGTCCAGGACCGGTGCGAGGCTCGCGTCGACGTCCTCGGCGGCCTCCGTCAGCAGGCCGCAGCGGGCCGCCTCGGCCGCGTCGAAGCGCTCGCCGGTGAGGTAGTGGCGGGCGGCGGCGCGCGGGTCGAGGCGGGGCAGCAGCGGCATGGAGATCACGGCGGGCGCGACCCCGATGCGGACCTCGGTGAAGGCGAAGGACGCCTCAGGACCGGCCATCGCGATGTCGCAGGCGCCCACCAGCCCGAGGCCGCCCGCCCGTACGTGGCCGGTGACGCGTGCGAGGACCGGCTCGGGCAGTTCCACGACCTGCCGCAGCAGGGCCACGAACGCGGCGGGGTCCGGCGGCTCCCTGAGATCCGCCCCGGCGCTGAAGGTGTTCCCGGTGTGGGTGAGGACGACGGCGCGTACGCCCGGGTCCTCGCCGCACGCGGTCAGGGCGTCGGCGAGGGAGGCGACGAGCGGGGCGGACAGGGCGTTGCGGTTGCCCGGCGAGTCCAGGGCGAGCGTGGCGACACCCCGTTCCCGGGTGACGGCGACGAGCGTCATGACCGCTCCCGCCCTGCGTACGCGCTGTGGAGCACGGTTCCTCCTGGTACGAGTCCCGGTAGGGCTTCTGGTCCGAGTCCTGGTACGACTGCTAGTACGACTTGGGCAGGCCCAGGGTCTGGTGGGAGACGTAGTTCAGGATCATCTCCCGGCTCACCGGGGCGATACGGGCCACGCGGGAGGCCGTGACGAGCGAGGCGAGGCCGAACTCCCGCGTGAGGCCGTTGCCGCCGAGGGTGTGCACGGCCTGGTCGACCGCCTTCACGCAGGCCTCGGCGGCCGCGTACTTGGCCATGTTGGCGGCCTCTCCCGCGCCGGCGTCGTCCCCACAGTCGTAGAGGAAGGCCGCCTTCTGCATCATCAGGCGGGCGAGTTCGATGTCGATGTGGGCCTGTGCGAGGGGGTAGGCGACGGCCTGGTGGGCGCCGATGGGCTGACGCCAGACGGTGCGGTCGCGGGCGTACTCGACGGCCTTGGACAGGGCGTAGCGGCCCATGCCGATCGCGAAGGCGGCGGTCATGACGCGCTCGGGATTGAGTCCGGCGAACAGCTGGAGCAGGCCCGCGTCCTCCTCGCCGACGAGCGCGTCGGCGGGCAGCCGTACGTCGTCCAGGGTCAGCTCGAACTGCTTCTCCGCGCTGTGCAGTTCCATGTCGATCCGCCGCCGCCCGAATCCCTCGGTGTCGCGGGGGACGATGAACAGGCAGGGCTTGAGGCGGCCGGTGCGGGCGTCCTCGGTGCGGCCCACGATGAGGGTGGCGTCGGCGATGTCGACCCCGGAGATGAACACCTTGCGCCCGCTGAGCAGCCAGTCGTCGCCGTCGCGGCGGGCGGTGGTGGTGATGCGGTGGGAGTTGGAGCCGGCGTCGGGCTCGGTGATGCCGAAGGCCATCGTGCGGGTGCCGTCCGCCAGGCCGGGGAGCCACTCGCGCTTCTGGGTGTCGGTGCCGAAGCGGGCGATCACGGTGCCGCAGATGGCCGGCGAGACCACCAGCATCAGCAGCGGACAGCCGGCCGCACCCAACTCCTCCAGCACGATGGACAGTTCGGAGATCCCGCCGCCACCGCCGCCGTACTCCTCGGGGAGGTTGACGCCGAGGTAGCCGAGCCCTGCCGCCTCGGACCAGAGTTCCTCCCGGACGTGTTCGCGGCCGTGGCGCCTGCCGAGGGCGGATACGGCGGCCCTGAGGGCCTTGTGCTCGTCGGACTCGATGACGGGGCTCATGCGGCTCCTTCGTCTGCGGGTTTCGTCGTGGCTCGTCGCGCCCACGCGGCGGTGCCGTCCGGGCGATGTCCTCCCGCGCTTCAGGCCTCGCGCACCACTGCCAGCAAGGACCCCACCGCCACCTGCTGCCCGGGGGTGACGCACAGGTCGGTGAGCGTGCCCGTGGCCGGGGCGGTGATCCGGTGTTCCATCTTCATCGCCTCCAGCCACAGCAGGGGCTGTCCGGCCTCCACGGCGGACCCCTCGGCCAGGCCCTCCGCCACGCGGACGACGGTTCCGGGCATCGGCGCCAGCAGGGAACCGGGGGTGCGGTCGGCCACCGGGTCGGGGAAGCGGGGCAGGGCGGTCAGGGCGGTGGCGCCGACGTGGACCCGGTCGCCGTACCGGCTTACGGGGAACCTCCGCCGTACGCCGTCGGTCTCCAGGACGACGAGAGCCGCGTCGGCGTGGACGACGCGCACACCCTCGGCGGTCAGGCCGTCGCGGGTGTGGCGGTAGCGGACCTCGTGTTCGGTGCCGTTCATCAGGTACCGCTTGGTCTGCGGCGCGGAGGGGAGGTTGCGCCAGCCGCCGAGGCGGGAGCGCCCGTGGGCGTCGGCGAGCGCGGCGGCGAGCGGCGCGTACGGGTCCGGGGCCGCCTCGGTGAGCGCGGCCAGGTGCCGTTCGTAGAACCCGGTGTCCATGCGCGCGCCGGTGAACTCGGGGTGCCGCAGGGACCGTACGAGCAGGTCGCGGTTGGTGACGGGGCCGTGGACGTCGGCCGATTCCAGGGCGCGGGCGAGCTTGCGGACCGCCTCGGCGCGGGTGGGCGCGTGGGCGACGGCCTTGGCGAGCATCGGGTCGTAGTGGATGCCGATGAGGTCGCCGTCGGTGTAACCGGTGTCCAGGCGGATGCCGTCCGGGACGGCGAGGCGGTGCAGGGTGCCGGTCTGCGGGGCCCAGTCGCGGGCCGGGTCCTCGGCGTAGAGACGGGCCTCGACGGCGTGGCCGCGGGCGGCGGGCGGACCGTCGTCGAGGGCCGCGCCCTCGGCGACGCGGATCTGCAGCGCCACGAGGTCGATGCCGAAGACCGCTTCGGTCACGGGGTGTTCGACCTGGAGGCGGGTGTTCATCTCCAGGAAGTGGGCCCTGCCGTCCGCGACCAGGAACTCGACGGTGCCGGCGCCGGTGTAGTCGACCGCGCGGGCGGCGCGCACGGCCAGTTCACCTAGTTCCGCCGCGAGTTCGGGGGTGAGGCCGGGCGCCGGTGCCTCCTCGATGACCTTCTGGTGGCGCCGCTGGAGGGAGCAGTCCCGGGTGCCCAGCGTCCACACCGTGCCGTGCGTGTCGGCCAGGATCTGCACCTCGACGTGCCGCCCGCCCTCCAGGTACGGCTCGACGAAGACCTCGCCGTCCCCGAAGGCGCTCAGCGCCTCGGCCCGCGCGGCCGTCAACTCGGCTTCCAATTGGTCGAGTTCGCGTACGACGCGCATGCCGCGTCCGCCGCCGCCCGCCGCCGCCTTGACGAGCACCGGGAGGTCGTCCCCGGTGACCTTCTCCAGGGGGGTGAGCCCCATCAGCTTCCTGGCGTGCGTCTTGGACGCCATCGCCTCGATCGCCCCGGGCGGCGGTCCGATCCACGCGAGGCCCGCGTCGGTCACGGCCCGCGCGAAGTCCGCGTTCTCGGACAGGAAGCCGTACCCGGGGTGCACGGCGTCCGCCCCGGCGTCCAGGGCGGCCCGCACGATGAGTTCGCCGCGCAGATACGTGTCCGTGGGTGTCGCGCCCGGCAGCCGCACCGCCGCGTCCGCCACGCGCGCGTGAAGGGCGTTCTCGTCGGCGTCGGAGTGCACGGCGACGGTCCGGATGCCCAGCTCGCGGCAGGTGCGGAAGACTCGGCAGGCGATCTCGCCGCGGTTGGCGACGAGGACTGAAGTGATCACTCGGGGGGACCTCACATCCGTCATGGCCGTCACATCCGGAAGACGCCGAAGCCGCCGCGCGCGCCCTCGAAGGGCGCCGTGTGGATCGCGGACAGGCACAGGCCGAGGACGGTGCGGGTGTCGCGCGGGTCGATGACCCCGTCGTCGTAAAGCCGCCCGGACAGGAACATCGGCAGGGACTCCGACTCGATCTGCTGCTCCACCATGGCGCGCAGGGCCGCGTCGGCCTCGTCGTCGTACGGCTGTCCCTTCGCCGCCGCCGACTGCCGGGCGACGATCGACAGGACGCCCGCGAGCTGCTGCGGGCCCATGACGGCGGACTTGGCGCTGGGCCAGGCGAACAGGAACCGCGGGTCGTACGCCCGCCCGCACATGCCGTAGTGACCGGCCCCGTACGAGGCGCCCATGAGGACGGACAGGTGCGGGACCCGCGAGTTGCTCACCGCGTTGATCATCATCGCGCCGTGCTTGATGATGCCGCCCTGCTCGTATTCCTTGCCGACCATGTAGCCGGTCGTGTTGTGCAGGAACAGCAGCGGGATGTCGCGCTGGTTGGCGAGCTGGATGAACTGGGCGGCCTTCTGGGACTCGGCGCTGAACAGCACGCCCTGGGCGTTGGCCAGCACCCCGACGGGATAGCCGTGCAGGCTCGCCCAGCCCGTCGTCAGGCTGGTCCCGTAGAGGGGCTTGAACTCGTCGAAGTCGGAGCCGTCGACGACGCGGGCGATGACCTCGCGCGGGTCGAAGGGCTGCCGGAGGTCGCCGGGGACGACGCCGAGGAGTTCGTCCTCGGCGTACTTCGGCGGCGCGGCCGGGCCCGGATCGCCGTAGGCCTTGCGGTGGTTGAGACGGGCGACCACGCGCCGGGCCTGCCGCAGGGCGTCCCGCTCGTCGACGGCGAAGTGGTCCGCGAGGCCCGACACGCGTGCGTGCATCTCGGCGCCGCCGAGGGACTCGTCGTCGCTCTCCTCGCCGGTGGCCATCTTCACCAGCGGCGGCCCGCCGAGGAAGACCTTCGCCCGCTCCTTGACCATGATCACGTGGTCGGACATGCCGGGGACGTACGCGCCGCCCGCCGTGGAGTTGCCGAAGACGACGGCGACCGTCGGGATCCCGGCCGCCGAGAGCCGGGTGAGGTCGCGGAAGATGGCCCCGCCGGGGATGAAGATCTCCTTCTGGGACGGCAGGTCGGCGCCGCCGGACTCCACGAGGCTGATGCAGGGCAGCCGGTTGGCGAGCGCGATGTCGTTGGCCCGCAGCGCCTTCTTGAGGCTCCACGGGTTGCTGGCACCGCCGCGCACGGTCGGGTCGTTCGCGGTGATCAGGCACTCCACGCCCTCGACCACCCCGATGCCGGTCACCAGGGAGGCGCCGACCGCGTGGTCGCTGCCCCAGGCGGCCAGCGGCGACAGCTCCAGGAAGGGCGTGTCGGGGTCGAGCAGCAGCTCGACGCGTTCGCGGGCGAGGAGCTTGCCGCGCCCCCGGTGCCGGGCCACGTACTTCTCGCCGCCGCCCGCGAGGGCCTTCGCGTGCTCGGTGTCCAGCTCGGCGAGCCGGGCGAGCATGGCCGCGCGGTTCGCACGGTGGTCGGGGCTGTCGGCGTCCAGGGCGGACGCGATGACCGTCACAGCAGGGCCTCCGGTATGTCCAGGTGGCGGGCGCGCAGCCATTCGCCGAGGCCCTTGGCCTGCGGGTCGAAGCGGGCCTGCGAGGCGACGCCCTCGCCGAGGATCCCCTCGACGACGAAGTTGAGCGCGCGCAGGTTCGGCAGCACATGGCGTACGACGGCTCGCGGGGCCGCCTCGGGCAGGAGTGCGCGGAACAGGTCGGCCGTGAGGGTGTGCGCGAGCCACGGCCAGACCTCGCCGGTGCGCGCCCACACCCCGACGTTGGCGTCGCCGCCCTTGTCACCGCTGCGGGCGCCGGCGACGAGACCGAGCGGGGCGCGGCGGGTCGGGCCGCCGGCCGGGGGCGGGTCGGGCAGCGGTGGCGCCGGCGGTGTCGCCAGTACGCGCGTGTCCTGGGGCGGCGCCACGGGGATCCGGCGCCCGTCGTGGAGGACGGCCACATGGTCCACGGCTCCGTGGTCGACGTACACATCCTCGAAGACCCCATAGGGCGCGCCCTTCCCTGGTGGCGCCAGCACATGGAATCCGGGGTAGCTGGCCAGCGCCAGCTCCACGGCCGCCCCGCTGAGGGTCCGGCCCACCACGTCCTGGTCCGCGTCCCGTACGACGAGCCGGAGCAGGGCGCTCGCCGTCTCCTCGGTCGGGGCGTCGGGACGGTCGGTGCGCGCGAGGTCCCACCGCACGTCGGCGGGGCGGCACTCGGCGGCGTCGAGCGCGGCCTCCATCTGGTCCCGGACGAGCGCCGCCTTCCGCTCGATGTCGAGCCCGGTCAGCACGAACACGACCTCGTTGCGGAACCCGCCGAGCCGGTTGAGCCCGACCTTGAGGGTGGGCGGCGGGGCCTCTCCGCGCACCCCGTCGATCCGCACCCGGTCCGGACCGTCCTGGGTCAGCCGCACGGTGTCCAGCCGGGCGGTGACGTCGGGGCCCGCGTACCGGGCGCCGGAGGTCTCGTACAGCAGCTGCGCGGTGACCGTGCCGACGTCCACGACCCCGCCGGTGCCGTCGTGCTTGGTGATGACGGCGGTGCCGTCCGCGTGGAGTTCGGCCAGCGGGAAGCCGGGGCGGCGCAGCCTGCCGGGGTCGTGCTCGGTGAAGAACGCGTAGTTGCCGCCGGTCGCCTGCGCGCCGCACTCCAGGACGTGCCCGGCGACGACGGCGCCCGCGAGCCGGTCGTAGGCGTCCGGCCCCCAGCCGAAGTGGGCGGCGGCGGGTCCGGTGACCAGCGCCGCGTCGGTCACCCGCCCGGTGACCACGACGTCGGCGCCCTCGCGCAGGCAGGCGGCGATCCCGCCGCCGCCGAGGTACGCGTGCGCGGCCAGGCTCGCCGGGTGGCCCGCGGCGAGGTCGTCGCCCTCGACGTGGGCGACCCGGACCGGGATGCCGAGCCGCGCGGCCAGTTCCCGCACGGCTGCGGCGAGTCCCGCGGGGTTCAGACCGCCGGCGTTGGCGACGATCCGTACGCCCTTCTCACGGGCCAGCCCGAGGCACTCCTCCAGCTGCCGCAGGAACGTCCCTGCGTATCCGCGCGAGGGGTCGCGCAGCCGGTCCCGGGCCAGGATCAGCATGGTCAGCTCGGCAAGGTAGTCGCCGGTCAGGACGTCCAGCGGGCCGCCGGTGAGCATCTCGCGCAGGGCGTCGAACCGGTCGCCGTAGAAGCCGGAGGCGTTGCCGATGCGCAGGGGGGCGGGTGAGGTCACCGGTCGCCGCCCCTGGGCGCGCGCCCGGCGCCCGGCGGTCCCGCGAAGGCCTGCGCGATGTCGAGCCAGCGGTCGGCGTCGGCCCCCTCGGCCCGTACGGCGAGGTCGGCGCGGTGGGCCCGCTGGGTGACCAGCAGGCAGAAGTCGAGCGCCGGTCCGGTGACCCGCTGGCCGGCGTCCTTCGGCCCGTACGTCCACAGCTCCCCGGACGGCGCCACCACCTCCACCCGGAACTCGTCCGGCGGCACGTCCAGCCCCCGCGCCCCGAAGGCGAAGTCGCGCGCCCGCACCCCGATCCGGACCACGTGGCGCAGCCGGTCGGTGGGGGCGCGGACCACGCCCAGCGCGTCGGCGACGTCCTGTCCGTGCGCCCAGGTCTCCATGAGGCGTCCGGTGGCCATGGAGGCGACCGACATGGGCGGCCCGTACCAGGGGAAGCGGGCTTTGGCGGGTGCCGCGCGCAGGGCCTGTCCGAGCGCCGCGCGCCCCTGCCGCCACTCGGCGAGCAGCCGGGCGGGCGGCAGCGCGGCCCCCGCGTCGGCGCCCTCGTCCACGAAGGTGTCCGGCGCCGACAGCGCCTTGTCCACCTCCGCCGCGAAGGCCTGCGCGTCGGTGACGGCGAGCAGGGCCGAGTGGTCCGTCCAGGCGAGATGGGCGATCTGGTGGGCGACGCTCCACCCGGCGGCGGGCGTGGCCAGGGCCCACTGCCCCGCGTCCAGCTCCCCCACCAGCCGGTCGAGTTCCTCGCTCTCCCGGCACAGATCGTCGATCACGGACGACGGTTCGGACACGATGCGCTCCCCTCGGGGACGACGGCGTGCAGGGAGCATGGCAGCGCCGTCAGAAACAAGCAAGCATGCTTGCATTAATTTCCGCGAGGCGTGTTCCGGCACCCGGACGACCGCGCCGGGCGGGCCCACACACACACGCGCCCCGGAGGCGCCGCCGCAGGCCCGGCCTGGAAGTCACACCCTGCGCAGCAGTGCTACGCATACTGACTGTCCAGATGGATGTGCCGGTCAGGTACCAGCCAGCGAAGGGGGAACGGGTGGACAACGGAGGGCGACGCCCTGATTCGGCGGACATCGCGATGGCCGGATGCGGATGGCTCCTGATCGTGGCCGTCATCGCCATGCCCGGCCTCATCCTGAACGACGGACCACTGACGGTGTACCTGGTGGTTGTCGGCGGGGCGATTGGGTGCCTTTGGGCGCGTAAGAGGCTGCTCCGCTGACCAGATCTGTCAGCACCTGGCCGGGCCCGCCCCGGGCAGGCCGGATGTCCGGGGCTTCCGCAAGCCGGATGTCCGGTGCCTCGGGGCGGTTGGCCCCTGTCCCTGCGCCTCTCGACGGGCGCCTGGCCTGCTTGCGGCGACCGGCAGGCATGCGCCGCCCGACCGGAGACCGCGGGCAGCGGTGGGCGGCCAGGACTCCTGCGGTCGAGGACGGTGAACGGCGTCGGCGCTCCCCGCGCTCAGGGGCGGCGAACCGCGGTCAGGACTTCGGTTTCCTGGGCCTGGTCCGGCCGACCTGGGTCCGTACGGCGCCCATGCTCGCGGCGATGACCAGCGCGATGGCGAGACCCTCGAAGACGGAGAGCGCCTGGTCCAGGACGAGGAACCCGGCGGTGGCCGCGATGGCGGGTTCGAGGCTCATCATGATCGCGAAGGTGGACGCGGGCAGGCGGCGCAGCGCGAGCAGTTCGAGGGTGTACGGCAGGACGGAGGACAGGACGGCGACGGCCGCGCCCAGCGCGACCGTGGTCGGCACCAGGAGCCTGGAGCCGGACTCGGCGATGCCCAGCGGCAGGAACAGCACCGCCGCCGCCACCATCGCGAGGGCCAGCCCGTCGGCCTGCGGGAAGCGGCGCCCGGTGCGCGCGCTGAAGACGATGTACGCGGCCCACATGACGCCCGCGCCAAGCGCGAAGGCGGCCCCCGCCGGGTCCAGGCTGCTGAAGCCCCCGCCGCCGAGGAGGAACACGCCGGCGAGGGCGAGCCCGGCCCACAGCAGATTCACGGCGCGACGGGAGGCGAAGACGGAGAGGGCGAGCGGGCCGAGCACCTCGAGGGTGACGGCGGGACCGAGCGGGATGCGGGCCACCGACTGGTAGAAGAGCCCGTTCATCGCGGCCATGGCGGCGCCGAAGACGACGACGGTCCCCCAGTCGGCGCGCGAGTGTCCGCGCAGCCTGGGCCGGCACACGGCGCACAGCACGACCGCGGCCACGACCAGCCGCAGGGTCACGACACCGAGGGCTCCCGCGCGCGGCATCAGGCTCACCGCGAGGGCGCCGCCGAACTGCACGGAGATCCCGCCGGCGAGGACCAGCCCCACCGGCCCGAGGGCGCCCCGGCCCCGGCTGCCGTCCTCGGTCGCGGCACCGGCCGCCGCCGCGAGGGACGGCTCGCTCGCCGTCGCGGCGGCGGCGACCACGGGGGGCCGGTCGGCACTGGGGAGAGTCACGGGGGCCGTCCAAGGGGTCGCTCGTGGAGTCGTTCGAGGAGTCGTTTCGAGAGCGTCTATCTCACTGTACTTTCAAGTCCAGAGTAATGGACCCGGTCAGGATGGTGAACCACTTTCGCAGCTTACGACGCGCCGGCGACGAGTCACCGCCGGGCGGCCGGGGCGAGCGCCTCGGCGACCGTCTCAGCGGCCCGCCCGCCCCGCGTCCAGTGCCTCCGCCAGGACCTCCGCCAGATGCCGTCCCGCGCGCCCCGCCAGCTGGTCCAGCTGCGTGCGGCAGGAGAAGCCGTCCGCGAGGACCACCGCGTCCTCGGGTGCCGAGCGCACCGCGGGCAGCAGCTGTTCCTCCGCGCAGGCCGCCGAGACCTCGTAGTGGCCCTTCTCGAACCCGAAGTTGCCGGCCAGGCCGCAGCAGCCGCCCGCGAGGGACCCGGTCAGACCGGCCGCCTCGCGCAGCCGCCGCTCCGCCTCGTCACCGAGGACGGCGTGCTGGTGGCAGTGGGTCTGGCCCACCACCGGGCGGTCGACGCGGGGCGGGGCCCAGTGCGGCGCGTGGCGTTCCAGCGCCTGGGCGAACGTGACCACCGCCGCCGCCAGCCGCGGTGCGCGCGGGTCGTCGTGGAGGAGTTCCGGCAGGTCGGTGCGCAGGGCGGCGGCGCAGCCCGGTTCCAGGACGACCACGGGCAGCCCGCTGTCAAGGACCGGTTCCATCAGGTCCAGGGTGCGGCGCAGCACCGCCCGGGCCCGGTCCAGCTGGCCGGTGGAGACGTACGTCAGGCCGCAGCAGACGCGCCCCCGGCGGAGCCCCGCGAGGGTGCCGGGGCCCAGCGGCCCGCGGGTCACGCCGTCCCCGACCGGCGCCCGCTTCAGCCGTGCCCGGGGCGGCGGCAGGACCGTCAGTCCGGCCGCCTCCAGGACCCGTACGGCAGCCCGGCCCACGGACGGGGACAGGTGCTCGGTGAAGGTGTCCGGCCACAGGACGACGGTGTCGCGCCCGGCGCCGGCGAAGGGGCCAGGACCACCGTGCCGCAGGTCCCGCAGCGAGCGCCGCACCCGCCGCGACCACCACCGGCCGAACGGTTCGACGGCCACCCGCGGGACCGGCCGCTCGGGCGCGATGCCGCCGAGCCGCCGGGCGAGAGCGGCCAACGGCCGTACGGAGGTGAGCAAATTGACCAGGCGGGCCGAACGGGTCCGCGCGACGAGGTCCAGCCAGCGCGGCAGCCACCCCATCGCGTAGTGCGCCGCCGGGCGCCTGCGCCCCGCGTAGTGGTGGTGGAGGAACTCCGCCTTGTACGTGGCCATGTCCACCCCGACCGGGCAGTCCGTGCGGCAGCCCTTGCAGGACAGGCACAGGTCCAGCGCGTCCCTGACCTCCGCCGAGCGCCAGCCGTCCGTCACGACCTCGCCGGCCAGCATCTCGTGCAGCAGCCGCGCCCGCCCCCGCGTGGAGTGCTCCTCCTCGCCCGTCACCCGGTACGACGGGCACATCACTCCGGGACCGGGCTCCGCCGTGCGGCACTTGGCGACCCCGACGCAGCGCCGCACGGCCGCCGCGAAGTCGCCGCCGTCCGCCGGGTATCCGAACACCACGTCCACCGGTTCGCGCGGCAGCGGCGCGAAGCGCAGGTTCCCGTCCAGCGGACGGGGCCGCACCAGCATGCCGGGATTGAGCGAACCGTCCGGGTCCCAGACCGTCTTCACCCGCTCGAAGAGCGCGACCATCCCGCTCCCGTACATCTTCGGGAGCAGCTCCGCCCGCGCCTGACCGTCCCCGTGCTCGCCCGACAGCGAGCCGCCGTGGGAGACGACCAGTTCCGCCAGTTCCTCGGAGAAGTGCCGGAAGCGGCCCACCCCGGCGGTCGTGATCAGGTCGAAGTCGATGCGCACATGGATGCAGCCGTCGCCGAAGTGGCCGTACGGCGTGCCCCGCAGGCCGTGGGCCGTCAGCAGGCCCCGGAAGTCCCGCAGGTACGCGCCGAGCCGGGCGGGCGGCACCGCGCAGTCCTCCCAGCCCGGCCAGGCCTCACCGCCGCCCGCCGCCTCCGGCATCCGGGTCGCCGTACCGCTCGCGTCCTCGCGGACGCGCCACAGGGCGCGCTGCCCGGCCGGGTCGGTGACCACGAGGGCGTCCAGGACGTCGGCGGCCCGCACGATCGCGTCGGCACGCGCGCGTGCCTCACCCGGGTCCGCGCCGCCCGTCTCCACGAACAGCCAGGCTCCGCCCCTGGGCAGGCCCGCCTCGGAGCGGACCAGGTCCGCGGCCATGCCCTCCACCGTCAGCGGCCCGTACGGCAGCAGGCCCGCGGCCGCCTCGGCCGCCGCGCTCTCGTCCGCGTACGCCAGGACGGCCAGGGCACGCGCGCGGGGGGCCGCCACCAGGCCGACGACCGCCTCCGTCAGCACGGCCAGCGTGCCCTCGGAACCGCAGAGCGAGCGGGCGACGTCCGCGCCGCGCTCCGGGAGCAGCGCGTCCAGTGCGTAACCGGAGATGCGGCGCGGGAGGTCCGGGAAGCCCGTGCGCAGCCGCGCCGATTCGCCCTCCACCAGCGGTCGCAGGCCGTCGGGGGCGCCCGCCCAGTCCCGGCCGGGCCGCAGCGCCTCGCCGCGCGCCGTGAGCACCGACAGGCCGCGCACGTTGTCGGCCGTCGTCCCCCAGGCCACGGAGTGCGAGCCGCACGCGTTGTTGCCGATCATGCCGCCGAGCGTGCACCGGCTGTGGGTCGAGGGGTCCGGGCCGAACCGCAGGCCGTGCGGGGCCGCCGCCTCCTGGAGCCGGTCGAGGACGAGCCCGGGCTGGACCACCGCCGTGCGGGCCTCGGGGTCCAGGGACAGGAGCCGGTTCATGTGACGGGTGAAGTCCAGGACGACACCGGTGCCGGTGGCCTGCCCCGCGATCGACGTGCCCCCGCCGCGCGGTACGACCGGCACGCCGTGGGCGCGGCAGACCGACAGCACCGCGGCCACGTCGTCGGCGTCCCGCGGGGAGACGACGCCCAGCGGGACGCGCCGGTAGTTCGAGGCGTCCATCGTGTGCAGCGCGCGGGCCGTCGCGTCGAAGGCGACCTCACCGCGTACGGCCGCGACCAGCGCGGCTCGCAGCTCTCCCGGGTCCGCGGGGGTCCGCCCGCCCCGCTCCCCGGGACTCTTCGCGCCCCGGCCGCCGAGACCGTCCGTGCCGCCCTGCCGCCCGAGTTCCGTCATGAGCCCAGGATGCCCCCGGGCCCCGACGGTGACCGTCCGCCGCGCGTTCCGGGCCCGCCTGCTGTCCGCTGCGGGCCCGCCGGCAGTGGATTCCGTGCCCGCCTGCCACCCGCTCCGGGGCTGCCCGCCGTGCGCCGCGGGCCTGCTGTTCACGCCGTCCGTCGCCGGCCGGCCGCGCGCTCCTCATCCGACCACCGCGCGTCCCGATGCCCCGTCGGCCACGCGTCCCGATGCCCGTCCGCCACGCGTCCCGTGCCCGTCCGCCACAGCCCTCACGCCCGCCCGCGCGTGCCATGGTTCCGGCAAAATGCGGCCGGATTCTGAGACCGGGAACGGAACCTTCCCAATTCGATCACGAACTCTCATATAGTGACCGGCTGTTGGGCATCAGGCGTCGCTTCCCGCGCAGAAACATGACTCTCGCCCAGAACACGACCGAGGCCCCGACCGAGGACACGATTCATGACCGCGCCCCTCCCTCCAGGCGAACGGCCCACCTTCCGTACGGTCGCGCCCCTTCCGCTGCTCACCGCCGTCCTGGCCGCCCTCGTGGTCGCCGGCTCGGTCGCGCTGGCCCCGGACTCCGTGCGCACGCCCCTCGCCTGGGGCGCCGGCGCGGGTGCCGTACTGCTGTGCGCCGCCGTCGCCGTGGCCACCCGCGCCGCGCAGACGTCCAGGACGCTGCGCCGCCGGCTCGACGCCATGACGGCCGACACCGGCCGGCTCCTGCACGAACGGGCGCGAATGGCCGAGGAGTTCGCGCAGGAGCGCGGGCGCCTGGCGGGCGAGCTGGCGCAGGACCGCGCCCGGCTCGCCGAGGACGCGGCACGGGAACGGGTGCGCCTCACCGAGGAGTTCGCGCAGGAGGCGGCGCGGCTCGGCGAGGAGTCCGCCCGGGAGCGGCAGCGGCTCACCGAGGACCGGGCCCGGCTCGCCGGGGACAATGCCCGCCTCGCCGAGCGCACCCGGCAGGCCGAGAACGCCCGGGACGCCGCCCTCTCGGCCACCGCCAACGCGGCCGGCCGGATGCAGGCCCTCGCCACCGGCATGCTCGCCGACCTGCGCGCGATGGAGGAACGGCACTCCGACGAGGAGGTCCTCACCGACCTCCTGCACCTCGATCACCGCACCGCGCAGGCCGGCCGTCTCGCCGACTCCGTCGCGGTCCTCGCGGGCGCCCGCTCCGGACGCCGCTGGGCCCGGCCGATCGTCATGGAGTCGATCCTGCGCGGCGCGATGGGCCGCATCAGCGGCTACCAGCGCGTGCGGGTGCACTCCGCCAGCGAGGTCGCCGTCTCCGGACACGCGGCCGAGGGCGTGATGCACGCGCTCGCCGAACTCCTCGACAACGCTGCCAACTTCTCGCCGCCGACCGCCGAGGTGCACGTCTACGTCGAAGAGGTGCCGGCGGGCGTCATCGTCTCCGTCGAGGACAGCGGCCTGGTGATGGGTGACGTCCAGCTGCGCCGCGCCGAGAGCGCCGTGTCCGGCGAGGTCACCGGCCTCGGCGGACTCACCGGCACCCGGCTCGGACTCGCGGTGGTGGGCCGGCTGGCGCGCAAGCACGGCCTCAAGGTGTCCTTCCGGCCGTCCGCGCGCGGCGGCACCGGCGTCCTGGTGCTCATCCCCCAGGACCTCCTGGCGCCGCCCGCCGCCCCGCAGCCGGCCGTGCCCGCGCCCGCCGCGATCACCCGGCCCACCCTGATGAGGAACGCCCCCGCCGAGCCGGCCCCGGCCTCCCCGGCGGCCCCCGCCGGTCACGGCTCCACCGAACCGTCGCCGCCGCGGCCCCCGGTGTCGTACGCCGCAGCCCGTGCCGCCGCCGACCTGGACCCGGACCCGCTCCCGACCCACGAGTCGCCCGCCCGCGCCGGACACGCCCCCGGCCCGAGCGCCACCGGTGGTCTGCCCAAGCGGCGCCGGGGCCGCACCCTCGCGGCGGCCGAGCGCCGCGCCCACGGCACCGGCGCCCACGCCAGGACGGAGCGCGAGGCCCCGTCCGCCGACGACACCAGGGCCCGCGTCGCCCGCTTCGGCAGCTTCCGCCAGGCCGTACGCGGTGCGGCGGCGGCCCAGGACGCAGCTCGGGACGGCGGCACGCCCGCCGCCGAGGACACCGGCCCCACCCGCGGCACGCACGCCTCCCAGGACGCAGCTCGGGACGGCGGCACGCCCGCCGCCGAGGACGCCGGCCCCGCCCGCGCCACGCACACCGCCCTCCCCCCGGAGACCGCGCACGTCGCCCCGGCGGCGCACCGGGACACCGACCGCCCCACCGCCACCTCCCCAGAACCGGCCGACGCCCCCGCCGGCCCCTCGCACCCGGAAGGCGACACCACCCCATGACCGGCACCACCACCGCCGACGAGAAGCTCACCTGGCTCATCGAGGGCCTGCTGGAGCGCACCCCGGGAGCCCGGCACGCACTCGTGCTCTCCCGCGACGGCCTGAAGCTGTGCCGTACGCCGGAACTCTCCGTCGACCAGGCCGACCAGCTCGCCGCCATCGCCGCGGGCATCCAGTCGCTGTCCCACGGGGCGTCCGTCGAGTTCGGCGACGGCAGCGGCGGCGTGCGCTCGGCGATGGCCGAGTTCTACGGCGGCGTCCTGTTCATCGTGGAGGCCGGCGAGGGCGCGCACCTCGCCGTGGTCACCGGCGAGGACGCCGACGCCGGTCTGGTCGGGCACAACATGAGCGAACTCGTGGAGCAACTCGGCGAACACCTGAGCGCGCAGCCGCGTACGTCATGAGCCGCCCCGGCAGGGACGATGCCCCCGACCGGCTCTACACCCTCACCGGAGGGCGCACCCGGTCCGGGCCCGACACCCCGTTCGACCTGGTGACGCTGGTGGTCGCCGAGTGCGATCCGGTCACGGGCATGCAGTCCGAGCACGCCGCGATCCTGCGGCTGGCCGAACGGCCCACCGCGGTCGTGGAGGTCGCCGCCGAGCTGCGGCTGCCGGTGAGCATCACCCGGATCCTGCTTTCCGACCTCCTGGCCGCGGGCCGCATCAGCGCCCGCCACCCGCAGAAGGACGCTCTTCCCGATCCCGACATCCTGGAGCAGGTGCTCGTTGGACTCCGTAACCTCTGACGCGCGGACCCCGCTGGGGGCCACCGCCGACAACGGCCTGAAGATCGTGGTCGTGGGCGGCTTCGGCGTCGGCAAGACGACCCTGGTCCGCTCGGTCAGCGAGATACGTCCCCTCAACACCGAGGAGACGATGACCCAGGCCGGCGAGGCCGTCGACGACATCAGTGAGGTGCGCGGCAAGTCCGCGACCACCGTCGCCTTCGACTTCGGCCGCATCACGCTCGACGCGCGCAACGTCCTGTACCTCTTCGGCGCGCCGGGACAGGAGCGCTTCTGGTTCCTGTGGGACCGGCTGTTCGCGGGCACGCTCGGCGCGGTCGTCCTCGTCGACACCCGCCGCATCGACGACTCCTGGTACGCCATCGACCGCCTGGAGCACCACGGCACGCCGTTCATCGTGGCCTGCAACGACTTCGGCGGCCCCACGCACACCCCCGCCCAGATCCGCGAGGCCCTCGACCTCGACCCGCACGTCCCGCTGCTCGACTGCGACGCCCGGTCCCGCGCGTCCAGCAAACAGGTGCTGATCACCCTCGTCAAGCACCTCCAGACCCTGTACGCGGCCCGGCCGGCCGAGGGCGGCGGCACCGTCCCCGCCGCCCGGACCGCCGGTGACGACGCCATTCAATCCCCGGAGTTGGCCCTGTGACCTCCGCCCCCGTGCCCCTGAGCGGGCCCAGGTTCCAGACCGAACCCGCAGCGATGTACCGGGAGCTGCGGCGCGAACACGGCGCCGTGACCCCGGTGGTCCTCGACGGCGACATCCCGGCGTGGCTGGTCCTCGGCTACCGCGAGCTGCACCAGGTGACCGGCGACCCCGTGCTGTTCAGCCGGGACTCCGAGCTGTGGAACCAGTGGGACCGCATCCCCGACGACTGGCCGCTGCTGCCGATGATCGGCCGCAAGCAGCCCTCGATCCTCTACACGGTCGGCGAGCGGCACCGCGAACGCGCCGCGATGATCAGCAACGCGCTCGAGGGCGTCGACCCCTTCGAACTGCGCGCCCACGCCGAGAAGTTCGCCGACGAGCTGATCGACGCGGTCTGCGCCAAGGGCGAGGCGGACATCGTCGGGGACTACGCGGCGCTGCTGCCGGTCCGCGTACTGGCCCGGCTGTACGGCTTCTCCGACGAGGAGGGGCCGGGCCTGGTCACCGCGCTGAACGACATGATCAACGGACGCGAGGGCGCGCTGGAGGGCCAGCGGCACCTCGCGTCCTCCATGGCCCGGCTGCTCGCCGACCGGAAGGCCGAGCCCGCGCACGACGTGGTCTCCCGCATGCTCGCGGACCCCTCCGGGTTCACGGACGAGGAGATCGTGCAGGACCTGATGGTCATGATGGCCGCGGGCCACCAGCCGACCGCGGACTGGATCGGGAACTCGCTGCGCCTGATGCTCACGGACGCGCGCTTCGCGGCCTCGCTGTTCGGCGGCCGCAACAGCGTCGCCGAGGCCATGAACGAGGTCCTGTGGGAGGACACCCCCAGCCAGAACGTGGCGGGCCGCTGGGCCTCCCGCGACACCCAGCTCGGGGGCCGCCGCGTCCGCGCCGGGGACCTGTTGCTGCTCGGCCTCCAGGGTGCCAACTCCGATCCGCAGATCCGCACCGACGGCTCCGCCCTGACCGGCGGCAACAACGCCCACTTCTCCTTCGGCCACGGCGAGCACCGCTGCCCGTTCCCGGCCCAGGAGGTCGCCGAGGTCATCGCGCGGACCGGGATCGAGGTCGTCCTGGACCGGCTGCCGGACATCGATCTCGCCGTCCCCGCGGACGCCCTCTCCCGCCGCCCGTCGCCCTGGCTGCGCGGGCTCAGCGAGCTCCCTGTGCGGTTCACCCCGACCCCGGCCCTTGGAGGCACGCCCGCATGACCACCCAGACGAGTCCGGCCGACGCCGAGACCACGCGTATCGCCCTGGACCCCTTCGTCACCGACCTCGACGGCGAGAGCGCCCGGCTGCGCGAGGCGGGACCGCTGGCCGCCGTGGAACTGCCCGGCGGCGTCCCGGTGTGGGCCGTCACCCACCATGCCGAGGCCCGCGCGCTGCTCACCGACCCCCGGCTGGTGAAGGACATCAACGACTGGGGCGCCTGGCAGCGCGGCGAGATAGCCCCCGACTGGCCGCTGATCGGGCTCGCCAACCCGGGCCGCTCCATGCTCACCGTGGACGGCGCCGACCACCGGCGGATGCGCACGCTCGTCGCGCAGGCCCTCACGCCCCGCCGCGTGGAGCGGATGCGCGGTCGGATCGCCGAGCTGACCGAGGGGCTCCTCGAAGGGCTGTCCCGCTCCACCGGCGACGTCGTCGATCTGAAGGCCGCGTTCGCCTACCCGCTGCCGATGTACGTCGTCGCCGACCTCATGGGCATCGACGAGGCGAAGCTGCCCCGGCTGAAGGTGCTGTTCGAGAAGTTCTTCTCCACCCAGACCCCGCCGGCGGAGGTCATCGCCACGCTCACCGAGCTGGCCGGGATCATGGCGCAGACCGTCGCGGCGAAGCGGGAGGCGCCGGGCGACGACCTCACCAGCGCGCTGATCCTCGCCTCGGAGGACGGGGACCACCTCACCGACGAGGAGATCGTCTCCACCCTCCAGCTGATGGTCGCCGCGGGCCACGAGACGACGATCTCCCTGATCGTCAACGCGGTGGTGAACCTGTCCACCCATCCGGAGCAGCGCGCGCTCGTCCTGTCGGGTGAGGCCGACTGGTCCGCGGTCGTCGAGGAGACCCTGCGGTACGCGACGCCGACCTCGCACGTCCTGATCCGCTTCGCGACCGAGGACGTCCGCGTCGGGGACCGGGTCATCCCGGCGGGGGACGCGCTCATCGTGTCGTACGGGGCGATCGGGCGGGACGAGCAGGCGCACGGGCCCACGGCGGGCGACTTCGACATCACCCGCACGTCCGCGAACCGGCACATCTCGTTCGGCCACGGGCCCCACGTGTGCCCCGGCGCCGCGCTCTCCCGCCTGGAGGCGGGCGTCGCCCTGCCCGCCCTCTACGAGCGCTTCCCCGACCTCGACCTCGCGGTCCCAGCGGACTCCCTCCGCAACAAGCCCGTGGTCACCCAGAACGACCTCTTCGAACTGCCGGTACGCCTGAGGACCGGTTCCGGCCGGTCCGGCGTCTGAGGACGAGGCGCGACGCGACGCGGGGGCACAGCCCCCGGGGACGGGACGGGACGGGACGGGCAGGGGCGGAGGGGGCGCGACCCCCGTGGGGCCGCCCCCCTCGTCTCACCCGACGGACGACGTTTCACCCACGTTTGCGGAAACGGCTAGGCTCCGGCCGTGGCTGAGATCCAGATTCCCTCCGACATCAAGCCCGCTGACGGACGTTTCGGCGCGGGTCCCTCCAAGGTGCGGACAGAGGCGCTGGACGCCCTGGCCGCCACCGGCACCTCCCTGCTGGGCACCTCCCACCGCCAGGCTCCGGTCAAGAACCTGGTCGGCAAGGTCCGCGAGGGCGTGAGCGAGCTGTTCTCGCTGCCCGAGGGCTACGAGGTCGTCCTCGGCAACGGCGGCTCCACCGCGTTCTGGGACGTCGCGACCCACGGCCTCATCGAGAACAAGTCGCAGCACCTGAACTTCGGCGAGTTCTCGTCGAAGTTCGCGAAGGCGTCGAAGCTCGCCCCCTGGCTGGCCGAGCCCACCGTGATCGCCAGCGACCCGGGCACGCACCCCGAGCCGGCCGCCGAGGCGGGCGTGGACGTCTACGCGTTCACCCACAACGAGACCTCCACCGGTGTCGCCGCCCCGATCAAGCGGGTCGCGGGCGCCGACGCGGGCTCCCTGGTGCTCGTGGACGCGACGAGCGGCGCCGGCGGCCTGCCCGTCGACATCGCCGAGACCGACGTCTACTACTTCGCCCCGCAGAAGTCCTTCGCCTCCGACGGCGGCCTGTGGATCGGCGTCTTCTCCCCCGCCGCGATCGAGCGCGCCGAGCGCGTCCACGCGAGCGGGCGTCACGTGCCGGAGTTCTTCTCGCTGCCGACGGCGATCGACAACTCCCGCAAGAACCAGACGTACAACACCCCGGCGCTGGCCACCCTCTTCCTGCTCAACGAGCAGCTGGAGTGGATCAACGGCCAGGGCGGCCTGGACTGGTCCACGGCCCGTACGAAGGACTCCTCGTCCCGCCTGTACGGCTGGGCGGAGGAGTCGAAGCACGCGACCCCGTTCGTCACCGACCCGGCCAAGCGCTCCCAGGTCATCGGCACGATCGACTTCTCGGACGAGATCGACGCCGCCGCCGTCGCCAAGGTGCTGCGCGCCAACGGCATCGTGGACACCGAGCCCTACCGCAAGCTCGGCCGCAACCAGCTCCGCGTCGCCATGTTCCCGGCGATCGACCCGGCGGACGTCGAGGCGCTGACGAAGTGCATCGACTACGTGATCGAGAAGCTGTAGCCCCACGCAGTACGACGACGAAGGGCGCCCGGCGGGAGAACCGCGGGGCGCCCTTCGTCGCGTCGTGCGTCAGAACTGCCGGAGGAACGCCTGCCATCCCTCACGGGAGACGGTGAGGAGGGGGCCGTCCTGCCGCTTGCTGTCACGGACGGCCCGGCCGCGGTCGGCGGTGGGGGCGACCTCTACGCAGTCCCCCTGCTGGGCGGAGTACGACGACTTCCGAAAGGAGCCCACAACCTCGGTCACCATCATTCTTCCTTCATGCTCCGCAGTACGTCCCGGATGAGTCGCGCGCTCTCCTCCGGTGCCAGTGCCGCCGATCGTAGTAGGTCGAACGCGTTGCCGTAAGCCGCGAGATCATCCGGCGCTTCGAGTACCGACGTGCCTCGCAGGTTCTCCATGGCCACGGCCTCGACGGTGGGCTCCGAGTCGAAACTGAACGACGAGAACGCCGGGATCGAGCCCACCAGCACTCCCGCACCGAGCGGCAGAACCTGCACAGTGACGTTCTGCCTCTTCATCGCCGCCAGGATCGCGGACAGTTGTTCCCGGTGGGTGTCGACGCTCACCAGGGGGTGCGCGACGGCGACCTCCCAGAAGATGGCGGTGTACGAGGCCCCGCCCTCCCCGATCTTCGCCTGGCGCCCTTCCCTGACCTTCACCAACTGCTCCAACACCTCCGGAGCGATGTAGCCAGGCCCAGCCTCGATAATCGCTTCCGCGTAGGCCGGGGTCTGCAACAAGCCGGGAATGAGCGCGGGTTGCCACTGCCGAATGTAGGTCGCGTCGTCTTCCAACGCGATGTGGTCCAGGTAGTCCGGCCGCAGATGTTCCGCATGCTCCAGCCACCAGCCCCGGTTCTTGGAGTGCTTGGCCAACTCCTCCAGTTTGGAGCGCACTTCCGCGTCCTCGACGCCATACGCGTCCAGCAGCAACCGCACCTCAATGACACGGGCGGTAACAGTCCCGCTCTCAAGGCGGCTGATCCTGGCCTGGCTTGCCGCGATCACCTCGGCGGCCTTCGGCTGGTCGTACTTCGCGGCGAGCCGGTACCGCCTGAGCGCAGTTCCCAAACGCCTGCTGCGTACCGTCGGCCGTCCACCTGCGGGCATGGATCTCCCCTCGTCTCCGGCCAAGATGCCATACGGGCCGACGATTTCGTGAGGAGATCACTCGATCGAGTGCACGACTGAATGTATTCACCCGGATCCGTTGCACTCGCGCTGAATACGGCCGTACCTTCCGGTCATGCCCTCCACCGAAACCTTCCGCATCCCCAAGCACCGCAGGCACGTGCCGACGGCCCGCCGGCACTTACTGAAGGCCCTCGCGGACTGGGGGATCGAGGGCGAACTCGCCCACGACGTCGCACTCCTGGCGAACGAACTCGTCACCAACGCGGTGACCCACTGCCGCGTCTCCTACGCCGAGGTGCGGGTCACGCTCGTCCTGCACGGTCCGGCGCTGGTCCTGGAGGTGTCCGACCCGGACCGGGACAGGCTCCCCGCCCCGCACCACCCGGACCCGGACGAGGAGGGCGGGCGCGGACTGGCGCTGGTGGCGGCGCTGGCCGACTCGTGGGGGTGCCGACGGGAGCCGCACGCCAAGTGCGTGTGGGCCCGGTTCGCACTCCCGGCGGCACCGAGGCCGGAGGGCTCACGTGTTCCGTCGACTCCGTGAGGCGGTGGCCCGCCTGTCGGTCCGGACCCGCACCGGCACCACCGGGCCGGACGACCGGCACCTCGCACGGGAGGTGCGGACGCCCGACCCGTACGTGTGGCGGCTGCCGAGCCCGTACGAGGCCCGCTGGCGGCGCTGGTCCAGGCGGTCCTGGGCCTGCGGCCGACGACTCCCCTTCCCGCGTGAGGAGACGTGCTGGCAGCAGACCCCGGACCGCACCCGGCCACCCGCCTGGGAGACGGACGAGGACGTCGTGCGGCCGTACGTCCTCAGACCGTGACGCCGGGCGCCCCCGGAGGGCCGTTCCGGTCAGGCCGCCGAACAGCTCACCGTCGGCACGATCCCGCCACCTGGGGCACCCCCGAACCCGAAGCTCGCCGAACCGCCCGCCGCCAGCGCGCCGTTGTGTGCCGCACTGGACGCGGTGACGCTCGCGCCGCTCTGGGTGTACGAGGCGTTCCACATGCTGGTGACCTTCTGGGCGGCGCTCCAGGTCCACGTCACCCGCCACGAGTTGATCGCGGTGGTACCCGTGTTGGTCACCTTCACCTCGGCGTTGAAGCCGCTGCCCCAGTCGCTGCTGACGGTGTAGGCCGCGCTGCACGTGGGCGTACTCCCGCCGCCACCGCCACCGCCACCGCCGCCACCGCCGCCCGGGAATCCAGGTGCCTTGATGCTCGCCAGGTAGCCGTCCTTGACGGTGTCCACGGTCGTCCAGTCGTCCTTCAGGATTCCGCCGGTGTCACCGGAGTTGGGGTTCCAGGACCAGAACGTCCACGAGAAGCTGTCGGCCCCCGCGTCGGCCGTGGGCCGCAGGTACGAGACCAGCGCGGCCAGCCACTTCTGGTCCACGGCGGACTGGAGCGTCGTACCGAACTCGCCGACCCACACCGGGGCGATGTTCTGCTTGAAGATGTAGCCCCAGTACTTGTCCCAGACGCCCGGCATGTTGGCGGGGAACGACGGGTCGCTGAACCAGCTCTGCTGAGCGACGCTGGTGGCGTAGTCGTGGGCGGAGTAGACGACCCGGTTCGCCACGTCCAGCTGCACCGGGTACTGCGCGACGCCCATGAGGTTGCCGCCCCACCATCCGGAGACCCCGGCGAACGTCTGCACGCCCTCCACGAAGATCAGCAGACCGGGGTTCACGGCCAGGACCGCGTTGCCGGCGCGCTGCGCGGCGAGCCGCCAGTCCGTCGCCTGGTCGCCGCAGCCCCAGCAGGCCGGGTCGTGCGGCTCGTTGTGCAGGTCGATGCCGATGACGGTGTCCTGGCCCGCGTAACGCGTCGCCAGCGCCTTGAGGTTGGCGATCCAGGTCGACTCCGGGACGGCGGAGGTGTACCAGAGCGCGGACTGGCCGCCAGAGTCCGGACGGTGCCGGTCCAGGATGACCTTCAGTCCGTCCTGGCCCGCGTACGCCACGAGCTTGTCCATGACCTGGAGGGAGTTGAGACCCCGGAGGTCCGCGTTCTTGCCGCCGGAGAAGTCGACGCCCGTGGGGACGGTCCCGCTCCTGAAGACGTCGTCGCTGTAGGGCAGCCGGATGGTGTTGTAGCCCAGCGTCTTCATCTGGTCGATCATGCTCTTGTAGTCGCGCGACCAGAGGCCGTGGACCACGTGGTTGCCGGTCTCGAAGCCGAACCAGTTGATACCGGCGATGCGTACGGCCCGGCCGTCGGCGTCCAGGATCTGCCGGCCGCTGGTGTGCCAGTAGCCGGCACCGGGCGCGGTGGCCGCCGCGTGCGCGGTCTGGGCGACCGCGAGCGGCAGCACGAGCGCGCACACGGCGGCGACCGCCGTGAGGGCTCTGCGGGCGAGGCGCGTGAGGCGCTTCGGATGCGTGAGGCGCATGTCGCTGGTCCCTTCCGGGGAGGGACGCGGCTCCGGAACCGAGTGGGAGCGCTCCCACTAGACCGCGTGCCTCTATCGAACGTATCGACTGTGGACACGTCAAGTGAGCGGACGAAATCCGCGGTTGTGGGGGCGGTCGGCGGGGCCCCTCGTCCTCAGACCCTGATCCCCCGACGGACGCGAGCGATCACCTGCTGGGCGTCGGCGCCGAAGACGGCGGACTCCGCGAAGGTGTCCCAGACCCGCCGGTACAGGGCAATCGTTTCCGCGTCGTCCAGCCAGAGTTCGGCGTGCCAGTCCTCGACGACGACCAGGCGCTCGTCCAGCATGCAGAACGAATTGCCCAGCGCCGTCCGCAGCTGGGCATCGAGCGGCAGGATCCCCATGCGCACGGTGTCCATGCCCACCACGCCGAGCAGTCGGTCGAGTTGGGCGGCCAGCACCTCCGGCGGACAGATCCGGGCCCACAGCACACTCTCGTGCATGAGCAGGTTCAACCGCTTGCCCGGCCGGTACAACCACTCCTGTCGTTTCATACGCCCCCGTACCGCGCTCTCCGTGTCCCGTGGCGCATTCTGGAGTACGGCGTGGTGCTCGAAGACATAGCGGGCATACTCGGCCGTCTGAAGCATCCCGCTGACGGCGGCGTTACTCAGTGCGTGCATGCTCTGAGCGTTGGAGGTGAGGGTGTTCCAGGTCTCCTGCACGGGGCCGCGCCCGGCCGCGAGCTGACGTCGCCAGGAGCGGATGTGGCTCTCGAACCCCTTGAGTCGCGCACGCAGTTCACCGAAGGCGGCGGCCTGGCAGGTCGCCTCGACCCAGGCCCGCAGGTCGTCGTCCGTGGGCGTCTGCCGGCCGTTCTCCAGCTTGCTGACCTTCGACTGCTGCCAGCCAAGCCGCTGCGCGAGCTGATCACCGGTGAGCCGACCACCTGGGCACTCCATACGCAACTCCCGGAGCCTGCGGCCCAGTTCCTCGCGCGCCCTTTGATAGTCGGTGCTCACCTGTACCGTTCTCGCCCTTACCCGTCGTTGCACATCTCCGCCATGAACTGCTGTCGCGACACGGCGTGGTGCCAAGCAGCATCTCGCACCATGGAGCAGCGCACCACCTCCACGGGTTCCGTGATCAGGTCCACGTGGGTGAGCTGGTCGTCGTCATCGAACCGCAGGAGGGCCATGAGACGGCTGTCGAACAACCAGAAGTCCTCGGCGGGAAGCCGGAGTCGGTCCGCGTCGCCCCGCCACAGGTTGCGGATGTCCTCACCGTTGCCGATGTTCCACCTGGCACCGTCGAGGAGATAGAGCTGACCGGTCGTGGGGGGCCGGTCCACGATGCGCACTCGCTCGATCCGCTTTCCCTGCGCGGTCTGCGCGCGGATCATGTCGCCGAATCGGTTGTGCTCCGCGCCCAACACCGAGTCGTCCCCGACCGTTCCGGTCTCGATGAACCGGCCCCAGCGGTCCGTTGACTCGTCACTCGCGTAGCGCCGACGCGTCTCCAGCCGCCATGCGGTGTGCTCGAACCTGGCGAACAGGCCGTTGAACTCATCGAGGTCGATCGTCCGCGCCTGCCGCGCCCGCCCCTTCGGCGACCAGTCGACGAGCAGGTCCCGCGGAACCACGACCGCGACCTCACCCGCAGAGAGGTGCCGAAGCTGCGCGACATCGTGGGGGTCGGACAACAGAGGCCCGTGCACCACGACTTCCCCGGTGTCCAAGTCCTCGTGCAAGGACGGACATCCGCTGATGTCACTGCCAGTCCCATTGAAACGTAGCCTGCGCGCCATGCAATCCCCTTCGGTCGCGACGATCTCCGTGCGCCCAGCTTCTCGACTCCGCTGAGTGCATGTCCACGCATGCTGAGTAGTCGCGCGAGAATAACGGAGAATATTTCGCGCCTCCCCGAGCTGCCGCCGCCTACGGTGATCACGCAGAGCAAGCGGCCAGCCACACAGGCGATACGGGAAGGCACCACCATGCTGCACGGAAGCGACCTCTACGCGCTCGATCTCACCTCGGCCTCGTTCAAGCAGGCGTGCGGGGGCCCCTGTACCGAGGGGTGCGTGACCCTGGCCCGGATCGGTGAGGACGCCTGGGCCCTCGGCGACAGCAAGCGCCCCGACAAGGAACCGCTGCGGTTCACCGCCGAGGAACTGGGTGCGGCCGGGATCGACCCCGCGCGGTTCGGCCTGACCAGCTGAACCACCCCTTTTCCCGCCCCGGCCGGCCCTGGTACGTACGCGATCCACGAGGGACGGCCGGGGTCTCGCGACCGCCGAGACGGCACACCGGACAGGACCCCCGTGCACCACCACGGCTACCTGTGGGCAGGTCCCAAAGACCGCTTCGACCAGGAAGCGCTCCGCAGGGCGCCCCACCCCGAGCCCCCACCGCCCGACGCCCGACCCGAACTCATCCAGCGGTACCGCGCCGTGGCCGCGGAGTTCCCGGTCTGCGACCTGCCCCCGCTGGAAACCGCGTACTGGCTCGTCAAGCCGCGCTCGCTGGTTCGCGGCACCTGGCCGGACCCGGGGCGGGCGGTGACCTGGCTCGGTGCCCGACTGGCCGAGTACGCGCCCCGGTTCGCGTCCGGGGCCGAGCGCGACGCCGGTCACCTGACCGGCCTCGTAGCGTCGGCGGCGGAGGGGCTCAGGTCCGGCGGTGACCTGTCGTGGGGCTTCTATCTGGAACGCCCCTCATACCTCTCCCTCGCGCTGGTCACCTGCTCCCCGAACCGCACGGACCCCACCCTCCCGTGCCCCCTGGCCCGGTGACGCCGGGGCGCTCACCCCCGGCGGCGCAGCCTGCGGCCGCCGAACACCGCCGCCGCCGCGAGCGCCACCACGACGACGGCGCCGGTGCCGACCCTGGAACCACCGGTGGCCCCGCCGTCCCCGTCGCTCTTGCCGTCCGCCGAACCGCCGCCCCCGGAGGGGGACTTGCCGTCCCCGGACCCCGGTACGCTCCCCGCCCGCACCGCGCTCCGCTCCCCCTCCGTCCCGTACATCAGCCGGGACCCGTCGGCGGTGTAGGTGACGGACTCGCCCTGGCCCTGCAACGGCACGTCGAGCCCCGCCTCCCGCTCGGGCTTCCCGCCGTTCCACCGGTATGCGATGCCGCCGAGGTAGCCGCGCACGGCGAGCTGCCTCCCGTCCGGGGAGAACGCCCCGTCGGTGGTCCACAGGCCGATGTCGGCGACGCGCCGGAAGACGTTGGTGCCGGAGGCGGAGAGCCGGGCGGGTGCCTCGTACAGGCCGCCGCCGTCCTCGTTCTTGGAGACGATGTAGACCCGCCCGGTCTTCGGGTGCACCATCATCGCCTCGGCGTCCCGGGGGCCGTCCGCGTACTTCACGACGTACTGCGTGGCACGGATCGTCCGGTCCTCCAGCTTCTTCGGCTCGGGCAGCTCGTAGAGCCACACGTGGTCCCACCTGCCGCCGAAGTTGTCGCCGATGTCGCCGACCCAGATCCGGTTGCCCGGTCCGACGGAGATGGCCTCGACGTCCCGGGGCGCGCCGATGCCGCTCAGGGTGACGGTGGCGACCGTCTTCCCGGTCCGGCTGTCGACCGCGTACAGGTAGGGTCCGTCGTCGCTGTCGTTGTGGGTCCAGTACACGCCGGGGTGCAGCCGCGAGGCGGCCAGCCCGCTGGACTCGGTGATCCGCGGGTCCTCGATGGTGAACCCGCCGTCGTCGGCGGCGGCCGGCGCGGCCGGGCCCGCGGCGAGCAGGGTCCCGGAGGCGGCGAGCAGGGCCCCGGCGAGGAGAGAGAACGGTCGGCGCATGCGCCAAGCCTGCCATCCGCGCCCGTAGTTCACTCCGCGTGGTCAGCCTCACATCCCGCCCGCCCCGGTGATCGACGATGATGAGCGGATGCTCAGGTTCATGCCCGTAGGCGATTCGATGACGATCGGAAGCCCGGGCGAACACACGTGGCGCTACCGGTTGTGGCAGCACCTGCGCGCGGCGCACGGCGGGCCGTTTTCCATCGTCGGCCCGCGCGAGACGCTGTACGACCCGGCGACCGGCTCGCCCGGCTCGTACGCGTACGCCGACCCTGACTTCCCCCGCGCCCACCTGGCCGGCTGGGGCGAGGGCTGGCTCCACATGGCCCCGCTGATCCGCGAGACGGTCCGCGCGGAGCGCGCCGACGTCCTGCTGGTCTCCCTCGGGCTGATCGACCTGGGCTTCTACACGAACGCGGAGCAGACGGCGCGGAACGTGCGCCGCTTCGTCACCGAGGCCCGCGAGGCGAACCCGCGCGTCCGGATGGTCCTCCTGCCGGTGATACCCAACGTGCGCGCGGAGTCCGACGCGCCGTTCGCCGACGAGGTCGCCGCCTTCAACGTCCTGCTCGCCAAGGCCGTCGCCGACCTGGACCAGCCGCGCTCCCCCCTCCTGCTGGCGTCGCCGCCCGCCTCGTACGACATCCACCTGGACACGTACGACGGCACCCACCCGAACGCGAGCGGCGAACACAAGATCGCGGAGGGATTCGCGACGGCGATGCACCAGGCGTGGGGCCTCGGCGCGCCCTACGCCGTCACCGTCTGACCGGACGACCGGACCGGGCAGGGCGCGGGTCCCTTGGTGACCTCGTGACCGTGCGTATCTTTGTACCGCGCGGCCGCACTCGACCGAGTCGCGACCGGGGAGGAGCGCCACGATGACCGTCCTTGAAGACAGGATCGAGATGGCCGACGACAACGGCGAGCCGACTCTGGACGCGCTGTTCGAGTCCATCGAGCGCGCCGCCCCCGAGGGATTCAAGGCAGAGGTCGTCGAGGGGGCCGTCTTCATGGTGCCGCAGCGGAGCACTCACTGGATGGTCATCCGCAGGATCGTCCACGCCCTGGACGACACGTTCGGCATGGATGCCCTGGTCCTGTCCGACGTCCGGATCGACTTCCCGGGCCACCGGAACGGCTTCTGCCCCGACGTGGCGAAACTGCGCGACGGGGCGCGGCAGGACGCCGCGGGGCACTGGCTCACCCAGGACATCGAATTCGTCGCCGAAGTGCTCAGCAAGGCGACGGCCCCTAACGACTACGGACCCAAGAAGAGCGCCTACGCCTGCGCCGAAGTCCCGGTCTACCTCATCGTGGATCCGTACGCGGGCAAGTGCCACGTCCACACCCAGCCCAAGAACGGCGACTACGTCACGGAGACCACCGTCGCCTTCGGCGGAGACGTGGAACTGACCGTCAGCGGCACCGGCTTCACCCTCGAGACCGGGAATTTCCCCCGCGACTGAGCGCGCCGCCGCCCTGCCACCCTTGCCTGGAGCGCACTCCAGCGCGTTGGCTTGGGGCCCATGAAGTACACGCAGCTCGGACGCACGGGACTCAAGGTCAGCCGGCTCGTCCTCGGCACCATGAACTTCGGCCCGCAGACCGACGAGGCCGACAGCCACGCCATCATGGACGCGGCCCTGGACGCGGGGATCAACTACTTCGACACAGCGAACGTGTACGGGTGGGGCGAGAACAAGGGCCGTACGGAATCGATCATCGGCAGCTGGTTCGCCATGGGCGGCGAGCGGCGCGACAAGGTCGTGCTCGCCACCAAGGTGTACGGGAACATGGCCGCCGACGGAGACGCCTGGCCCAACCACGACAAGCTCTCCGCGGTGAACATCCGGCGCGCCGTCGACGCCAGCCTGAAGCGGCTGGGGACCGACTACATCGACGTCTACCAGTTCCACCACGTCGACCGCAGGACTCCCTTCGAGGAGATCTGGCAGGCGATCGACGTGCTGGTGCAGCAGGGCAAGATCCTGTACGCCGGGTCCTCCAACTTCCCCGGCTACAAGATCGCCCAGGCCAACGAGGCCGCCGCCCGCCGCGGCAGCTACGGCCTGGTCAGCGAGCAGTGCCTCTACAACCTCGCCGAGCGCCGCGCCGAGATGGAGGTCATCCCGGCGGCGCAGGAGTACGGGCTCGGGGTCATCCCCTGGTCGCCGCTGCACGGCGGACTGCTCGGCGGGGTGATCAAGAAGGAGGCGCAGGGCGGACGCCGGGCGAGCGGCCGCGCCGCGGACTCCCTCGCCAACACCACCATCCGCGCGCAGATCCAGTCGTACGAGGACCTGCTCGACAAGCACGGCCTGGAGCCGGGCGAGGCGGCGCTGGCCTGGCTGCTGACCCGTCCCGGCGTCACCGGCCCGATCGTCGGCCCGCGTACGGCCGAACAGCTCGAATCGGCGCTGCGCGCCGTCGAGCTGGAGCTGTCGGAGGAGGTGCTGACGTCCCTGGACGAGATCTTCCCGGGTCCCGGGCCGTCGCCCGAGGCGTTCGCCTGGTAGACCGGGGCCGCCCCGTGCACCGGGGCCCCTCGGGATCCTGACGTGCGGCGCCCCGGGGCACGGCACGTCCGGCGGCGGCGGTCTACTTGACCGCCGCCGCCAGCGCCACGACGACGAACATCAGCACGAGCACACCGGCCATGATCCGGTTCCGGGTCTTCGGGTCCACGGGGTCGAGGTTATCCGGCCGCCGCCGGCGGGCCTCGGCCGCCCGCCCCCGCCGGGGCTTCAGCCGCCCTTTCCCAGCGGCCACCGGGCGACCGTCTCGTACCGCGGCGGCTCCCCCGGCACCCCCGACACCGGCAGGTTGCTGCGGACGAGGCTCAGCTCGCCCACGGTCCACTCCCGTCCGGCGAAGGCGTCCAGGGCGGTGACGCAGGGGCCGAGGTCGGCCGTGCCGCGGCTGCGGGCCACCGTCAGATGCGGCCGGTACCGGCGGTGCTCCTCCGTCGGCACGCCCGCCTTCCTGGCCGCGGCTGCGGCACGCTCGGCCAGCAGCCGCAGCGCGCCGACGTCCCCCGCGGCGCCCGCCCACAGCGCCCGGCCGCCGAAGTGGCCGCCGCCGCGCAGGGCGAGCGCGAACGGCTCGGTGCGGCGGGCGGCGCGCGCCAGTCGCCCGGAGAGCTCCGGGACGAGGTCGTCCGCCACCTCGCCGTAGAAGGCGAGGGTGAAGTGCCAGCCGGGGCGGCCGGTCCAGCGCAGCGTGTCCGCGCCGGACAGCCGCCGCAATCCGTCCACGGCGGCGGCGAGTTCCCGCACCGCGTCCTCGGGTGGCAGCACCGCCGCGAAGAGTCTCATGCCGTCACCCTGGCAGGGAACGGATCACCTGGCGAGCGGCCCCCGCCGTGGACGCCGCCTCGCCCGGCCGGCCCGGGCCCGGGTGGCGGCAGGCGTCCGCGGCGGAGGGCTCACGCGGCCGCGGTGAGCCGCTCCTTCGGTACGAAGCGGACCTGGGGGTGGCCGCGGTGCCAGCCGACGGACAGGCGCAGCCCGCCGACGCGGGCCAGGACCAGTCCCACGGTGGCCGCGGCGAACGCCGACACCAGCCCGCCCAGCGCGAAGCCGACGCGCGGGCCGTAGGCGTCCGTGACCCAGCCGACGAGGGGCGCGCCCAGCGGCGTACCGCCCATGAAGACCATCATGAACAGCGCCATGACACGGCCGCGCATGGCGGGGTCGGTGGCCATCTGGACCGCCGTGTTCGCGGTGACGTTGACGGTCAGGCCGAAGACGCCGATCGGGACCATGAGCAGGGAGAACAGCCACAGGGACGGGGCGAGGGCCGCCACCACCTCCAGCACGCCGAAGGCCAGGGCCGCGCCGCTCAGCACGCGCAGCCGGGCCGTGCCGCGGCGGGCGGCGAGCAGCGCGCCGGCCAGGGAGCCGAGCGCCATCAGGGTGTTGAAGAGGCTGTAGGCACCGGCGCCGGCGTGGAAGACGTCGTCGGCGTAGGCGGAGAGCCAGACCGGGAAGTTGAAGCCGAAGGTGCCGATGAAGCCGACGAGGACGATCGGCCAGATCAGCTCCGGGCGGCTCGCCACATAGCTGAGGCCCTCGCGGAGCTGGCCCTTGCCGCGCGGGGTGCGCCGGGCCTGGTGCAGGTCGCGGCCGCGCATGAGCAGGAGGCTCACGACCGGTGCGACGAAGGACAGGCCGTTGCACAGGAACGCCCAGCCGGTGCCCACGCCGGTGATCATCAGACCCGCGACGGCGGGACCGACGAGGCGGGCGGACTGGAAGTTCGCGGAGTTCAGGCTGACCGCGTTCTGCAGCTGGCCGGGGCCGACCATCTCGGCGACGAAGGACTGGCGGGCCGGGTTGTCGACGACGGTGGCGAGGCCGACGGCGAAGGCCGCCACGTAGACGTGCCAGACCTGGACATGGCCGGAGAGGGTCAGGAAGGCGAGGGCGAGGCCGGTGAGGCCCATGGCCGTCTGGGTGGCCAGCAGGACCGGGCGCTTGGGCAGCCGGTCGACCAGGACACCGCCGTACAGCCCGAAGAGCAGCATGGGCAGGAACTGGAGCGCGGTGGTGATGCCGACCGCGGCGGAGGAGCCGGTGAGGCTGAGCACCAGCCAGTCCTGGGCGATGCGCTGCATCCAGGTGCCGGTGTTGGAGACGACCTGGCCCGTGAAGAACAGGCGGTAGTTGCGGATCCTCAGCGAGCTGAACATCGAGGACCTGGCGGTCCCGGGGTCGGGCGGGGTGTCGTGGGTGGCTGGTGCGGGGGCGGAGTCTGCTCCGGGTCCCGAACTCAACAGCGTTCGCCTCCTCGGGCGGGGTGGTTCGACGTCGGCGGCCGGCGGATGCGGCGGGTCACAGATGCGCGAGCTTCTCCAGGACGGGGGCGGCGGCGCGGAGCTTGGCGCGCTCGTCCTCGTCGAGGGCGGCGACCAGTCCTGCCAGCCACGCGTTCCGCCGGCGGCGGCTCTCCTCGAGCATGGCCTCGGCCTGCTCGGTCTGCGTGACGACCTTCTGGCGCCGGTCCTCGGGGTGCGGCTCCAGCCTGACCAGTCCCTTGGCTTCGAGCAGCGCCACGATGCGGGTCATCGAGGGCGGCTGGACGTGCTCCTTGCGGGCCAGCTCGCCCGGGGTGGCCGAGCCGCAGCGGGCGAGGGTGCCGAGCACCGACATCTCGGTGGGGCTCAGCGACTCGTCGACCCGCTGGTGCTTGAGCCGACGCGACAGGCGCATCACGGCGGAACGCAGGGAGTTCACGGCGGCAGCGTCGTCGCCATGGGGGAGGTCAGGCATGTTCTTTAGCGTAACTCATTACCCTGACTAAAGACCACCGGGCTGCCCGTGAAGCGGACCACTGAGCCCGTGAGTCACTCGTACGAGTGAGCCGAGCGCGAAAACCGGCCCCCGCACCCGGGGAGTGCCGCGACTCTCGTCCGCATGGGGACCAGCGTGCTCAGCCTGCGGATGGACGGGGAGCTGCTCGACCGGCTCCGGCTTCACGCCGCCAGAAGAGGAATGAGCGTCCAGGACTATGTCGTCCGGACGCTCGTTCGCGACGACTTCGACGAGCGGTTCCAGACCGCCGTCGAAGAGACGGAGAAGTTCTACGGGGTCACGTGACCCCGCCGCCGCGCGGGGACGGGGTCACGGGGACCCCGCCGCCGCGCGGGAGCGGTGCCGGTCGGGTCAGGTCAGCCCGAGCGCCGGCATCAGGTAGTAGAAGCCGAACACCGCCGCCACGACGTACATCGCGACCGGGATCTCCCGGGCCCGGCCGACCGCGAGGCGCAGCACCACGAAGGTGATGAAGCCCATGCCGATGCCGTTCGTGATCGAGTACGTGAACGGCATCATCAGCATCGTCACGAACGCCGGGATCGCGATCGTGTAGTCCGCCCAGTCGATGTCCTTGATCGAGTGGGACAGGATCAGGAAGCCGACCGCGAGCAGCGCCGGGGTCGCCGCCTGCGACGGGACCATCGTGGCGATCGGGGTCAGGAACAGCGCCACGGCGAAGAGCAGGCCGGTGACGACGTTCGCGAACCCGGTGCGCGCGCCCTCGCCGACGCCGGCGGTGGACTCCACGAAGCAGGTGGTGGCCGAGGAGGAGCTGGCGCCGCCCGCGGCCACCGCGATGCCGTCGACGAAGAGGACCTTGTTGATGCCGGGCATGTTGCCCTGGGCGTCGGTCAGCTTGGCCTCGTCGCTGACGCCCATGATCGTGCCCATCGCGTCGAAGAAGCACGACAGCAGGACCGTGAAGACGAACAGGACGCCGGTCAGCACGCCGACCTTCTCGAAGCCCCCGAAGAGGCTGACCTTGCCGACCAGGCCGAAGTCCGGGGTGGCGACGGGGTTGCCGGGCCACTTCGGGGTGGTCAGACCCCAGGACGGGATCTCGGCGACGGCGTTGACGATCACCGCGAGGACGGTCATCGCGACGATCGAGATGAGGATCGCGCCCGGCACCTTGCGCACGATCAGCGCGAGGGTGAGCAGTGTGCCGAGGACGAAGACCAGGACGGGCCAGCCGTTGAGGTGGCCGTCGGCGCCGAGCTGGAGGGGCACGGTGGTCTGCGCGGCGTCCGGGATGCGCGAGACGAACCCGGAGTCGACCAGGCCGATCAGCATGATGAACAGGCCGATGCCGATCGCGATGCCCTTGCGCAGGCCGAGCGGCACCGCGCTCATGACCCGCTCACGCAGACCGGTGGCGACCAGCAGCATCACGACGAGGCCCGCGAGGACGACCATGCCCATGGCGTCCGGCCACGACATGCGGGGCGCGAGCTGGAGGGCGACGACCGTGTTCACCCCGAGTCCGGCGGCGAGCGCGATCGGCACGTTGCCGATGACGCCCATGAGCAGCGTGGTGAAGGCCGCGGTCAGGGCGGTCGCGGTGACCAGCTGGCCGTTGTCGAGGTGGTGCCCGTACATGTCCTTCGCGCTGCCCAGGATGATCGGGTTGAGCACGATGATGTAGGCCATCGCGAAGAAGGTGGCGAGACCGCCGCGGACCTCACGCCCCAGGGTCGAGCCCCGTTCGGAGATCTTGAAGTAGCGGTCGAGTGCACCGTGCGCGGGCCGCGGGGACGGCTGCTTCTCCGGTGTGGGGGCCGTGGTCGTGGCCGACGGGGACATGCGGGACCTCATACGTGCGGGGCCTCGGAGGGCCAGGACGGGCGCCGGGCGGAGCCGGATGGCGGAAGGGTTCGCGCGGCGGAACGTGACCGAGTCTGGCCGTCAGCTGATCACCAGAAGGTTTCGTCGACGTTTCTGTTGGAGTTTCGTACGAACAGAAAGAGCCAGCATCAAGCCGTTTCAGTATGAACATATGAGGTGGAAATCGCTATCTCCGCGCGTAGACCCCTGGTGTACCGGGGAAGCGACGGTTCCGCGCCGGCCGGGGCCGGGCCCGGCCGAGCCCGCCGGGCGTGCTCGTAAGCTGTGCCCATGGCCAAGTGGACCCCCAAGCACGAGGCGCCGGAGCCCCTGGAGGGGCCCGTCGTCGCCACCATCACGGGCGGCACGATCCTCTGGTTCGTCCTCTTCCTGGTGCAGCTCCCCTTCTACGGCTGGTTCGACGAGCACGGACACACCTGGTGGGTGTGGACGTGCCTGGCCGGAGCCGGACTCGGCCTGATCGGCATCTGGTACGTCCGCAGGCGCGACGCGGCCATCAAGCGCGAGGCCGCCGCCAGGGACGCCGCTCCCGCGGAATAGCCGGCCCCCGTACGCCCACGGCAGCACTCGGCGGCGGCACCGTCCTCCCCTGGTCGGATCTTCGGCGCACTCGGCGGGTGAAGCCGTATGTCCGCAGATACCGTCGAGTCCATGACGCACATGGAAGCGGGCGCCGAACTCGACCCGGTGCATCCCGTTCCCCCGCCCGGACGGGCGCGGGGGCTGAGCGGGGCCGAGGTGGCCGAGCGGGTCGCGCGCGGCGAGGTGAACGACGTCCCCGTGCGCAGCAGCCGCTCACTGCGGGAGATCGTCCGGGCCAACGTCCTCACCCGGTTCAACGCGATCATCGGGGTGCTCTGGCTGGTCATGCTGTTCGTGGCGCCGTTCCAGGACAGCCTCTTCGGCTACGTGATCCTCGCGAACACCGGCATCGGCATCGTCCAGGAGTGGCGGGCCAAGAAGACCCTCGACTCCCTCGCGGTGATCGGCGAGGCGAGACCGACGGTCCGCCGGGACGGGGTGGCCGCCGAGGTCAGCGTCTCGCGGATCGTGCTGGGCGACGTCATCGAGATCGGGCCCGGCGACAAGATCGTCGTGGACGGCACCTGTGTGGAGGCCGAGGGCCTGGAGATCGACGAGTCCCTGCTCACCGGTGAGGCCGACCCGGTCGCCAAGCACGCGGGCGACCAGGTGATGTCGGGCAGCTTCGTGGTCGCGGGCGGCGGCGCGTTCACGGCGACGAAGGTGGGCCGGGAGGCGTACGCGGTGCAGCTGGCCGAGGAGGCGTCCCGCTTCACGCTGGTCCACTCCGAGCTGCGCAGCGGCATCTCCACGATCCTCAAGTACGTGACGTGGATGATGATCCCGACGGCGCTCGGGCTCGTCGTCAGCCAGCTGGTGGTCAAGCAGAACGACTTCAAGGGCTCCGTCGCGCGCACGGTCGGCGGCATCGTGCCGATGGTGCCGGAAGGGCTCGTCCTGCTGACCTCCGTCGCCTTCGCGATCGGCGTCATCCGGCTCGGCCGCAAGCAGTGCCTGGTCCAGGAACTGCCGGCGATCGAGGGCCTCGCCCGCGTCGACACCGTCTGCCTCGACAAGACGGGCACGCTCACCGAGGGCGGCATGGACGTCACCGAGCTGCGTCCGCTGGGCGACAGCGACGAGGTGTACGTACGCAAGGTGCTCGGCGCGCTCGGCGAGTCCGACCCGCGCCCGAACGCCTCCCTGCGGGCCGTCGTCGCCGCCTACCCGGACAGCGAGGAGTGGCGCTGCACCGAGTCGCTGCCCTTCTCCTCGGCCCGCAAGTACAGCGGCGCGACCTTCAGCGAGGGCGACGGCGGGAGCAGCACCTGGCTGCTCGGCGCCCCGGACGTGCTGCTGGCCCCCAAGGATCCGGCGCTCGACGAGACGCAGCGGCTCAACGAGCAGGGGCTGCGGGTGCTGCTGCTCGTCCGGACCTCCCGCGACCTCGAGGACGCCCGGGTCACGGAGGGCGTGCGGCCCACCGCCCTGATCGTGCTGGAGCAGCGGCTGCGCCCCGACGCGGCGGACACGCTGCGGTACTTCGCCGAGCAGGACGTACGGGCCAAGGTGATCTCCGGCGACAACGCGGTCTCCGTCGGCGCGGTGGCCGCGAAGCTGGGGCTCAGCGGCGGGACGGTGGACGCACGCCGGCTCCCGGCGGAGCGCGAACGGATGGCGGAGGCGCTGGACGAGGGCACGGTGTTCGGGCGGGTCACCCCGCAGCAGAAGCGCGAGATGGTCGGCGCGCTCCAGTCACGCGGCCACACGGTGGCGATGACCGGGGACGGCGTGAACGACGTGCTGGCCCTCAAGGACGCCGACATCGGGGTGAGCATGGGCTCCGGTTCGGAGGCGACCCGGGCCGTGGCGCAGATCGTGCTGCTCGACAACAGCTTCGCGATGCTTCCCTCGGTGGTGGCGGAGGGGCGCCGGGTCATCGGCAACATCACCCGGGTCGCGACGCTCTTCCTGGTGAAGACGGTCTACTCGGTGCTGCTGGCGGTGCTGGTGGTGTGCTGGCAGGTGGAGTACCCGTTCCTGCCGCGCCACCTGACGCTGCTCTCGACCCTGACGATCGGCGTGCCGGCGTTCTTCCTCGCGCTCGCCCCGAACGGGGAGCGGACCAGACCCCACTTCGTCCGGCGCGTGATGCGGTACTCGATCCCGGGCGGGGTGCTGGCCGCGGTCGCCACCTTCGTGACGTATCTGATCGCCCGCCACCACTACCGCGGGGAGGACGCGCTCGCCGCGGAGACGAGCGCGGCGACCCTGACGCTCTTCCTGATCTCCATGTGGGTGCTGGCGATCATCGCCCGGCCCTACACCTGGTGGCGGGTCTGCCTGGTGGCGGCGATGGCGGGGGCGTTCGTGCTGGTGCTCGTCGTGCCCGGGCTCCAGCACTTCTTCGCGCTGAAGCTGGTGGGCTCGGTGGTGCCGTGGATCGCCGTGGGCGTCGCGGCGGTCGCGGCGGTCGTCCTGGAGTTCCTGTGGAAATGGGTCGACCGCCGCTTCCCGGCGTGAACTCCCTCGCGGGAGTCAGGATTTACTGCACGTCGACGAAGTCACCCGTGGCCTTGACGGCCGGGGTGGTCGAGGTGCCCGCGAAGTTGTAGCGGAAGTAGCCGTCGGTGGCGGCGGTGACGGTCGTCTTCAGGCCGCCCGTGGAGGACGAGGTCACCGACTTGACCGTGGTGTAGGTGTCCGAGCCCTTCTTGCGGAACTGGAGCTGGACGGACTGGCCGGTGTAGCCGGCGTACTTGTGCGTCTCCCAGTTGGCGCGGGTCAGGGCGCCGGTGACCGTGATGGTCCGGCCCTTCTTGACGGGCTCCGGGGAGGCGTTGACGGTGAGCTTGGAGTAGCGCTGGAGCTTCGTCGTGGCGAGGGCGTCCTGCTCGGCGAGGCCGACCTTGCTCCAGTCGGCGTTCTCGTCGTCCATGTCCACGCCGTTGAGGGCGATCGCGTAGCCGAGGGCCTTCCACGAGGCGGCGTCGGCGTTGGCCAGCTCGACGTCCGGGAAGATGTCGATGGTGGTCGTGCAGGTGGCGGTGGTGGTGGACGTCTCGGTGCAGGACGGCCAGTCGCTGTCGACCAGGACGTTGGCCGGGTCGTCGTACGAGCCGCGGTAGATCTCGACGTCCATCAGGAAGTCGTCGGCGGTGATGTCGACGTCGGCGCCGTGCGTGACGGTGTAGGTGACCGGAGCGGTCACCTCCTTGCTGGTGCCGGCGACGATCGGCTTGCCGCCGTTGACCTTCACGTTCGAGAAGGACAGGTCCAGGACGTACGGCTCGCCGTCCACAGGGGTGGCCCCGGTGAACGCGGTCTTCCCCGAGGCGGCCTGCCGCGCGAGCTGCGCGGCCTTCACGAGGTCGTCGTGGTCGTACGAGGGTCCGCTCGCCTGTGCGGCGGGCACGGCGAGGGCGGACAGGGCCAGGGCGCCGGAGACGGCGGCCACGGTGGCACGAAAGCGCATGCGTTCCCCATGTGGAGAAAGGGGCCCTGCGGTTGTCATCTTCACGCGGGGGCCCACGGCGGTGTGAGTCTGTTGACTCCGATGATCAGATCCACGGAGGCAACGGATAGTTGTACGAGACGTGAAGTTTTTACGCGCGCATGACCAAGATCACAGAAGCCGCACAGGGACGGGGCCGCACCGGAGGATGTCCGTGCGGCCCCGTCCCCCGACCACCTCAGTCGAACCAGCGGTCCCGCGCCAGCTCGTCCGTGCGGGACGGATCCTCCAGCAGCGCCGCCACCTCGAAGCGCCGCGGCCACTGGTGGGCCGCCCAGGCGAGTCCGGCCGCGACGCCCTCCAGGGTGGACGCGTGCAGCACCCCGTCCCGGGTGCGCCGCCAGTCCAGTTCCGTGCCGTCGACCACCAGCTCCCCGTGCTCGACGTACGACGCCGGAGCGGACGGACCCAGCAGCACCCGCACGGACTCCGGCACGTCGTGCTCGGTCCCCTCGGACGTCACCTCACCGGTCACCGACTCGCTCAGCCGCCGCACCTGGAACAGCTCGGCGAGTTCGGCGGCCAGGGCCGGCCGGACGGGCAGCAGCGGCATGCCGGCCGTGAAGGGCAGCAGATCGGGCGAGTCGACGACCACCGCGTCCGCCGCGTCCACGACTCTCACCCGCCCGTCGACGACGGCCCGCAGTTCCTCCGGCAGCGTCACCTTCTCCGGGTCCAGCTCGGCCAGAGCGCCGTAGAGGGCGTGCAGCTGGGCGGCGGACACCTCGCGCTCCGGGTCGGCGAGCCGGTCCAGCAGCTCGGCCGCACCGCCCGGCTCGTCGAGCAGGGCCGCCACCGACGTCCGTACCCCCAGCGCCCGCAGGACCTGCTCGTCGTCGAAGCCGCTCGCGTCGGCCTCCTCGTACAGGCCGTGCAGCAGCGGGTCGCCGCCCGCGGACCGCAGACCCGCCGGACGGCGCCCGTCGAGCACCGGGTGACCGCGCAGCCACCAGGCGGTGTACGGCCGCACGATCTCGTGGGTGCCGTCCGGCAGCAGGATCCGCACCGGCTGGGTGAGCGCGTCCCGCAGCGGCGGCCGCGAGAGCAGGGCCAGCGCCTGCGGCCAGCGCTCGTCGTCCACCAGGTCCAGATCCCGTACGGCGACGAGCTCGGTGGCGACCGGCGGCACGGGCGTGTCGGGCAGCTGGTCCAGGACGTCCTCGCACCACACGTCGACGGCGTCGAGCAGTCCGGCGTCGTCCGGCTCGGCGAAGTCGCCGTCGCGCGGCTCCAGTTCGTCCGGGTCCAGTACCACGTCGGTGGCGCGGACCAGGGCGAAACCGGCGAGCACACCGCACGCCGCGAGCGGCTGCTCGCCCCAGCGCCCGGCGAGTTCGGCGTCCACGAAGGCGAGTTCGCCCTCCCGCATGACCTGGGCGAACGGGCTGCCCGGGAGGACCAGTTCACCGGCGGGCGCCAGTTCGCCGTCCTCGTCGGGCAGGGCGAGGGCACCCAGCCACGGCTCGTCGCCGGGGTCGAGAGCGGCGTCGCGGACGAGCGCGAGCACGGTCTCGGCCAGCTCCTCCGCGTCCGGGCCCGCCAGATCCCAGCCCCCCTCGTCGTCCAGCGACGCGGCCACCGCGGCACGCACCTGGGGAGTGGTGAGGACGGCACGGGGCGTGGCGGGCAGCGCGCCGAGCTTCTCCAGCAGCGGGTGGGCGGCGTCCGGGTGGGCGACCTTGAGCCCGAGCCGCGCCAGCGCCTCGGGAGCCACCTGCGCCCCGCCGCCGGACGGCAGCAGCACCTGGCGGGGCCCGATGGTCGTCCGGCCGTCCGCGAGCGGCACGGGAAGTCCCGAGAGCCGGTCCGGATCGACGCCCGCCAGACTGTCGTAGAGCCGCCGCCACCAGCCGGGTTCCTTCTCCAGACCCGCCAGCCGGTCCACGGCCTCCGTGAGCGGCACCCGGGCCACACCCAGCGTGCGCAGCTCCACCCGCCGTTCGAGGCCGGCCGGCAGCAGGCTGGGCAGCACCTCGGCGAGCACCCGCACGGTGTCGGCGCCCGCGCCCTCGACGACCTCGGCGTCCCGGGGCCGCAGTGCGACGGTCGGGGCCGCGGTCTCCTCGGCACCCGGATCGGCCCAGTCGGCCGGGGACTGAGCAACGTCCGCCTCGACCGCGGGCGGCAGGAAGGCGGTACGGGGCAGCCGGTCGAGGATCGCCTGCCGCAGGGCCCCGTCCAGCTCGCCCTTGCCGAGCGGGCCCGGCACGAGGTCGATGATCCCGGGGCCCACCGGGCGCCAGGCGGCGAGGAGTTCGGCGTACGCGTCCGCCGCCCGCTCCACCAGGAAGCCGGTCAGCGGGCCGGGGGCGGCGTGCCGCCGGGTGGTGTCGAGCGGGAGGGAGGCGATGAGCAGCGCGGGGACGCCGAGGGGCTCGTCGCTGGGCGTCGGCGCGTGCACGACGGGGCTGGTGCGGGGGCGGGCCGGGCCGCCGTCGGAGTCGACCGGCACCGCCCAGGTCACCGACCAGTGCGGACGCAGCCGCTCCTCGACGGGGCGGTCGGCCAGCAGCGCGGGATCCAGGCCGCCGTGGCGGGCGACGGTACGCCAGCGGGTGGTGCCGTCGCGGGAGTCCTCGACGGTGACGCCGTCCTCGTCGGCGCGGCGCCGCAGGGTGCGGACGTCCCCGTCGCCGGTCTCGACGACGACCTCCGCGAGGCCGGGCAGGGCGAGCAGCAGCGCGTCGTCGATGCCCCGCAGCAGCCGCTCGGCGAGATCCTCGGCGGCGGCGTCGCGCAGCGGCAGGACGACGACGGTGTCGTACGGGTCAGGGGCGGAACCCTCGGCGGCGAACGGGAGCCGCAGCAGCGGCACATGGCCGTCCCGGCGGCGGATCTCGTCGCCGAGCCCCGGGCTGTGCCGCGCCGTCTCCCCCGCCAGCTCGCGGGCCTCGGCCAGGGACCAGCGGACCCCGCCGTGCCGGCCGAGGACGGCCGGCTCGTCGGTCACCGCGAGCACGGCGGCGAAGCCGACGCCGAAACGGCCGACGGCCGTGTCGTGCGCGTCCCGCTTGGCGGAGGCGCGCAGCGTGGAGAGCGACTCGACGCCGGTCGCGTCGAGGGGGGCGCCGGTGTTGGCGGCGGCGAGCACGCCGTCGCGGAGGGTGAGCCGCAGGCGGCCCGGCGTTCCCGCCCTGGCCGCGGCGTCGGCGGCGTTCTGCGCGAGTTCGACGACGAGTCTGTCCCGGTAGCCGCCGAGGGCCAGGTCCTCCTCGGCGTTGGCGTCCTCGCGGAAGCGGGCCGCGCTGGTGGCCCAGGCGTCCAGCACTCCGCGCCGCAGGCGCGCGGTCCCGAACGGGTCCGCACCCTCGGCCGCCGGCCGCACGAACTTGCTCACGGTTCACTCTCCCTCTCGTGTGGCACGGCCGCGAGCGCGGGACCGGCCGCCGCACGAAGGTACCGCGCGGACGCGGTCACCCCGTCCGGCGTCCTGCTCGTCCTGACGCCCTACCCCCGAGGTCACCACCGACACCCGGCGCCGCGGCCGAGGCCGCAACGGCGACCCCCACGCACCCGCACCCGCCCTCGCACCGAAGGGGCCGTGCCGGTACATCAGATGCCCGTTGCAGGTCGGGCAGACGGCCCCGGCCCACCCCCGCAACTCACGTACACGCCCGACATGCAACGGGCGGATGTACCGGCGCGGCCCCGACCCACCCACCAGCCCGTGGGCGCCCCACCGGAGCCGAGGACGCCCCACGCCGGTCAGCGATCCTAGGAGTGCCCCAGCTCCGCCGACGTGTCGTCCGCGGCCACCGGCACCGACCCGGAGTCCGGCGACGGCCGCAGCGGGAACGGATCCATCCGCGTCTCGTCGATCACCGGCGGAGCCGGCCGCGGCGGCTTCGGCATGACCGCGGCCTCCGAATGTCCCCCGCACCCGTACGCCAGCGACACGACCCGCCCGTCCGCCGGCGAGAACTCATTCGCGCAGACCCCGAACGCCTGACCGAGCGAACCCCCGATCCGGTTCAGGAAGCCACAACTGACGCACGCCGCAGGCGCCGCCTGCGCCATCGCGGTCTTCGGCCCGTAGGCCTCCTCCCAGCGATCGGCGGCGACATGCAGCCCGTACCGGGACAGCACCCGCGCCCGCCGCAGCCCCAGCTCCTCCGCCACCGACGTGATCGAACCGCGCGCGGGAACCACCGGCAGGCTCGCGGGCGCCCCGCCCGCGACCTCCGCGTCCTCCGCCTCGACCAGCTCCGCCATCTCGTCCGAGACCACCGAGTTCGGCAGCGGCTCGTCCTCACCGGAGAACCCGGGCTCCAGCCGCAGATCGTCCGCCTCCGTCGGCAGCAGATCCCCCGGGCCCATGTCCCCGGGCCGCAGCCGCTCGCTCCACGGCACCCACTCCGGCGCGAGCAGCGCGTCCGAGCCGGGCAGCAGCACCGTCTCGTTCAGCGTCACGACCTTGGCCCGGGAGGCCCGCGCCACGGTGACGGCCCAGCGCCACCCGCGGTATCCCCAGTCCTCGCACTCGAAGAAGTGGGTGACAACGCGGTCCCCCTCGGAGACCAGCCCCACATGCTCACCGACGACGCCCGGTGCGGCGGCCTCCTCGGCGGCGGCACGGGCGAGACCCACGGCCTCGGCGCACAGACGGTCGGGGGTGCGGCTTCGCGTTGTCGCGCTCACAGGTATCGCTTCTCTCCTACGCCGTCACGGGTGCGCCGGTACCCGGCGGAGGTGCGGACGGAGCGGACCGAAGGGCCGCGTCGACGTCCGCGCCCTGTCGCACTCGGGCGCACCTACGCCATCCATTCTGCTGGATGGCCGAGAGGCGCGCGGCCGAGAACAACCGCCGCAGGCGCGCTACGCACGCTACCTTCTCCCGGCCCCTGGGCCCACACCGGCGTGCGGCCGGGTTGGCGCGGGCCGGCTCACCCCGCGTACCCCGCACCCGCTTCCTGCCCCGTTCGCCGGCACGCCCGCACCCTCGTCCCGCCCTCTGCCGGCACCAATTTTTCGGCCCGCTCCCGCCCCGCCGAGGCCCCGCGGCAGGCCCCACACCGCCCTGTTTCCGGGCCTGTACGCCCTCCGCCCCCGCCGGAGAGCGGCGCCCGCGGACCGCCGTACAGGCCCATACGCGCGGTAACCGCGCTACCTTCGCCGTTCTCGGGGCACTATGACGGGGTGGCAGCCGCGAGGTCGCCCCAGGGAACCGCCGGAACCGGTGCGACCAAGGGGAACATCCGAAGTGGCGGACCGGGCCGGATGAGCGGGTCCGTCCGCGCGGTCGGCCGTGCCCTGCACTTCCCCGTGACGGGAACGGCCCGCGGAATCCGCAAGGCGACCCACGCGCACGGCGCGGGCGAGTCCGGCCTCGGCAAACTGATCGAACTGCACGCGGTGAACGGCGCGGGGGACGTCATGATCACCGTAGCCCTGGCCTCCACCGTGTTCTTCTCGGTCCCCACGGACGAGGCCCGCGGCCGCGTCGCCCTCTACCTCGCCATCACCATGGCGCCCTTCACCCTGCTCGCACCGGTGATCGGCCCGCTCCTGGACCGCGTGCCGCACGGCCGCCGCGCCGCCATGGCCGGCTCGATGGGCGCCCGGGCGCTGCTCGCGCTGCTGCTGTCGGGCGCGGTGGTGACCGGCAGCATCGAGCTGTATCCCGCGGCGCTCGGCGTACTGGTCTCCTCGAAGGCGTACGGCGTGGTGCGCAGCGCCGTGGTGCCCCGGCTCCTGCCACCCGGCTTCTCGCTGGTGAAGGCCAACTCGCGGGTCACCCTCGGCGGACTGCTGGCCACCGGGGTCGCCGCGCCGATCGGGGCGGGCCTGCAGGCACTCGGCGCGCGCTGGCCGCTGTACGGCGCCTTCGTGATCTTCATCGCGGGCATGTTCCTGTCGTTCTCACTGCCGCCCAAGGTCGACTCGGCGAGAGGCGAGGACAAGGCGCTGCTGGCGTCGGACGAGGAGCACCTGCACGGACCCCACCTGCGGAAGACGGCGCGCCGCCCGGGGCTGCGCACGGTGGGCACGGCCGTCACGCACGCGCTCGCCGCCAACGCCGCCCTGCGCTGCCTGTCCGGGTTCCTGATCTTCTTCCTGGCGTTCCTGCTGCGCGAACACCCGCTCACCGGCGAGAGCGCGGCGGTCTCGCTGGGGATCGTCGGCGTGTCCGCGGGCGCGGGCAACGCGCTCGGCACCGCGGTCGGCGCCTGGCTGAAATCGCGCGCTCCCGAGGTCATCATCGTGACGGTGGTGGCGCTCGTGCTGGGGGCGGCGATCACCGCGGCGGTGTTCTTCGGAGCGGTCCTGGTCGCGTGTCTGGCCGCGGTGGCCGGGTTCGCGCAGGCCCTCGCCAAGCTGTCCCTGGACGCGCTGATCCAGCGGGACGTCCCGGAGCTGGTCCGTACGTCGGCGTTCGCGCGGTCCGAGACGCTGTTGCAGGTGGCGTGGGTGATCGGCGGCGCGATCGGCATCGTGCTGCCGCTGAACGGCACGCTCGGCCTCAGCGTGGCGGCCGCGATCGTCGCCGTCGGCTGGCTCACCACGGTGCGGGGGCTGCTCGGCGCGGCCCGGCACGGCGCGAGCGCCCGGCAACCGGTCGCCTGAACGGCACCGCCCCCACGGCGGCGCGGGCGCCCAGCACCCGGTCGCGTGAACGGCACCGCCCCCGCGGCGGCGCGGGCGCCCGGCACCCGGTCACGGGGCGGCACCGACCAGAACCCGGACAGCGCGCGTGCGGCTCCCCGCGGCACGCCGCACCCCACGTGGGGAGACCGGTGGACGTGCCCGATAGCCTTCGGCCATGACCTCCCTGCGTTCCTCTGCGCGCCGCCGTCGCGCCGTCGCCGCCGTCGGCGCCGTTTCCGCCGGGCTCCTCGCCCTGTCCGCCTGTGACAAGCCGACGCCGCTGACCACCGTCACGGTGGGCAAGAACTCGGTGAGCTCGGAGACCGACTGCTACGGCGACGGCAAGACGGTGAAGACCTCCGAGCTGGCGAAGTGCCTGAAGTCCAAGGACATCAAGACCATCAAGGTCGACCCCGACGACACCGTGCGCTTCGGTGTCGACCCGGACGTCGCCGACAAGGGCTGGACGATCCTGATGAACGGCCGCCCGCTGACCGACTCCAGCAAGAAGACCTACCGCACGATTCCCGGCAGCGTCTTCTTCAACGAGCAGTACGGCGCGAGCGGCAACTCGACGCTGATCTCCGTCCAGCAGGGCGACGACAAGTCGGTGACCGGCCTGTGGTCGTTCAAGCTGAAGAAGGACGCCTGATCACGTCCGCCGAAGAGTTCCCGGGCACGTCTCACGCACGTGTCCTGGTGGCCACCGCGGTCCCCGCCGAACGGGACGCGGTGGCCCGGGCGTTCCCGCTCCGGGGCCACCCGGCCCCGCTGCACGACGTCCCGCTCCCCGGGGTGACCCTGCGCCGCGCGCCGGGCCACGACCTGCTCGCCGCCGGCGTCGGTCCCGCCCTCGCCGCCGCCTCCACCGCCGGCGCCCTCACCGCGGCCACGCTCGCCGGAGCCCCGTACGACCTCGTCGTCTGCGCGGGCATCGCGGGCGGCTTCCAGCCCGGCGCCCCCGTCGGCTCGATCGTCGTCGCCGACGAGATCACCGCGGCCGATCTGGGCGCGGACACCGCGGACGGTTTCGTCCCCGTCACCGCTCTCGGCTTCGGGACCGTCACCCACCGTCCGCCACCAGCACTCGTACGGGACGTCGCGGCCGCCACCGGCGCGGCCACCGGCACCGTACTGACCGTCTCCACCGTGACCGGGACCGCCGCCCGCGCCGCCGAACTGCGCGGCCGGCACCCCCGCGCCCTCGCCGAGGCGATGGAGGGGTTCGGCGTCGCGGAGGCCGCCGCCCTGCACGGCGTGCCCGTACTGGAGATACGCGCCGTCTCCAATCCCGTCGGCCCGCGCGACCGTGCCGCCTGGCGCATCGGGGACGCCCTCGCGGCCCTCACCGAGGCCTTCGGGAAGCTCGCGCCCGTACTGGAGAGTTGGAACCGACATGACCGCACCCACTGAGCCCGCCGCACCCGCCACGCCCCTGCGGATCGCCTACTCGCCCTGCCCGAACGACACCTTCGTCTTCGACGCCTGGGCCCACGGCCGCGTCCCGGGCGCCCCGCCGCTCGACGTGACCTTCGCGGACATCGACGTCACCAACGGCATGGCCGAGCGCGGCGAACTCGACGTGCTGAAGGTGTCGTACGCCGTGCTGCCCTACGTACTCGACACGTACGCGCTGCTGCCGTGCGGCGGCGCGCTCGGGCGGGGCTGCGGCCCGCTGGTGCTGACCCGGGACCCCGGGGAACTCACCGGCCGCACGGTCGCCGTGCCCAGCGAGACGTCGACGGCGTACCTGCTGTTCCGGCTGTGGGCGGCGGACACGGTGCCCGGCGGGGTCGGCGAGATCGTCGTCATGCCGTTCCACGAGATCATGCCCGCCGTACGGGACGGGAAGGTCGACGCGGGACTGGTCATCCACGAGGCCCGGTTCACGTACCAGAACTACGGGCTGCACAAGCTCGCCGACCTGGGCGAGTACTGGGAGCGGACCACGGGTCTGCCGATCCCGCTCGGCGCGATCATCGCCAGGCGGTCGCTGGGCGAGGAGCGGCTGCGCCGACTCGCCGACTCCGCGCGCGCCTCGGTCCGCGCCGCCTGGGACGACCCGCGGGCCTCCCACCCCTACGTCCTGGAACACGCCCAGGAGATGGACCCGGCCGTCGCGGACCAGCACATCGGCCTGTACGTCAACGAGTTCACGGCCGACCTCGGCGAGGACGGCTACGCCGCGGTGCGCGGGCTGCTCACGCGAGCGGCGGCCGAGGGACTGGTGCCGCCCCTCGGCCCGGACGCGCTGGACTTCCCGTGAGCTGACCGTCCGGGGTGGGCCGGAGAAACGTCCGGCCGGGAGCCGGCCGGACGGGGCGGGGCTACACGTCCAGCTGGTCGGCGACCGCGCGCAGCAGGCCGGCGATCTTGTGACCGGAGGCCTTGTCGGGGTAGCGGCCCTTCTCCAGCATCGGCGTGATGTTCTCCAGGAGGGTCGTCAGATCCTGGACGATGGACGCCAGTTCGTCCGGCTTGCGGCGCTGCGCGGCGGCGACCGAGGGGGTGGGGTCCAGGACCGTCACCGAGAGCGCCTGGTCGCCGCGCTGACCGGCGACGACACCGAACTCCACACGCTGGCCCGGCTTGAGAGCGTCGACTCCGGCGGGCAGGACCGAGGAATGGACGAAGACGTCGCCGCCGTCGTCCCGGGAGAGAAAGCCGAAGCCCTTCTCACTGTTGAACCATTTGACCTTGCCGGTGGGCACCGTCTGTCCTCGTCCTCGTACTCGTCGGGAACTGCTCGGAAAACTTCAGTGACAACTGCGCGGGCAACTGCCCGGAAACGGGCCCGGACAGCACTACAGCGGGTCGTCGGACCCGCCGGTACCAAGGCTAATGGTCCCGGGGCCGGTGACAAGACGTCGCCGGACGGTTCCTCTGCGCTGGGAACTACCCTGGTCGGGTGCGTGACAAAACCCAAGCGAATTCCGCCGAGCCCGGTGACTGGCTGATCCGTGCCGGTGCGATCGTCTTCTTCGTCGGGGCCGTGGCCACTTTGGTCACCGTGGCCCCGCTGCTGCTCGGCACGACGCCTTTTCCGACGTACATGTTCGGCTTGAGCATGCTGATGGGCGTCGGGTTCCTGATGGCCGGGGGCGGGGTGTTCCAGTCGCTCGCGGCCGGGCGCCGCCGGGCCCGCGCCGCTCGGCAGCCGTAGCGGGGGCGGTCCGGGGGCGCGGCGCGAACGCGAAACCGCGCGGTCTCAGCGGGCCGTGTGGCTCCTCAGCCACGCCGGGAACTCGGTGAGGTCCGCGAGGACGACGTCGGCGCCCGCCGCGGTCAGTTCCGCCGCGTCGCACGGCCCGGTCGCGACGGCGACGGAGTACGCGTCCGCGCGGCGCGCGCCGCGGACGTCGCCGGTGTGGTCGCCGACGTAGACGCTCGCGGCGTGCTCGCGCAGCGCGTCCGCCTTCTGTTCGGCCCACAGGTTGCCGACGACCGCGTCCGCGTCGATGCGCAGGTGTTCGAGGTGCAGCTTGGCGTTGGGCTCCCACTTGGCGGTGACGACGACGGCGCGGCCGCCCGCCGCCCGTACGGCGTCGACTGCGTCGCGGGCGCCGGGCATCGCGGGCGAGCCGGTGATGGCGTGTGTGGGGTACATCTCACGGTAGAGGCCGGCGACGGCGGCGACCCGCTCGGCCGGGAACCAGTTCGCGAGCTCGTCCTCGAGCGGCGGCCCGAGCCGGGTGACGACCAGGTCGCAGTCGATGTACGTCCCCGTCCGGGCGGAGAGTGCCCGGTAGCAGGCGTGGATGCCGGGGCGGGAGTCGATCAGGGTCATGTCGAGGTCGAAGCCGACGGTCGGGGGGCGCGAAGTCATACGGGCCATTGTGCCGAGCCCATCGAAGGGGGTCCTCCGGATTCCGCCGCTACCGCGGGCGCTGGGAACGCCAGGCCAGGTAGAGCGCCGAGGTGACGGCGGCGCCGCGGACCACCCAGGGCCAGGTGCCGGCCATCGCGTCGCCCAGGTGGCCGTCGGCGACGGGATCGCCCCAGCGGCCCTCCGTGCGCCCCCAGAGCCAGCCGATTCCGGCCGTGACGGCGAGGCCCGGCAGCACGAGGACCGCCCATTTCGCCTCGGCTGGAGTCAGCCGGCGTGAGGTGTAGGCGATGAGCCAGCCGAGGCCGAGGGCGATCCAGTTGCCGAGGGCGGCGCCCGCGACGAGAAGCGCCGCGGCGAGCAGCAGCAGTGGGTTGCGCCGGCCGGCGAGCCGGGGCAGGCGGCGACGGCGGGCGGGCGCCGCCTCCACGTCCTGCTCCGTCGCGGCCGGGGTGCGGGTCTGGCCCGGGAGGGCGGGGGGCGGGTCCGCGTCGGTGGGTTCGGGTTTCCCCGGCGGTGGTTTGAGTATTTCGGGGATCTCCACGCCGCCGACGAAGCCGGGGACGCTCTCGCCCGGGCCGAACGTGGTGCCGTCCACCCGCCACCAGTCGGGCTGCGTGGCGCTGTCGCCCAGTTCGTGGGTGCCGGCCAGGTGCGGCGGGGACGCGGCGTCGCGGGGTGCTTCAACGGGTTCGGGTTCCGCGGGGCGCGGGCGCGGGACGACGCGGCGCAGGCCGCGGGGGCGGTCGTCGGCCGGGCGCTCGTGCTTGTCGTGGGTGCGCTGTGGGCGGGTGCGCTGGGCGGGGACGGCGGCGCGGGTCTCCGGTTCGTCCGCGGCGGTCCCGCCGCCCGTGGCCCCGTCGGCGGCGGTGGCGACGACCTCGTCCGGGGTGCCGAGGCGGCTGAGGATGCGGCGGACGGACGCGGGGGTGTCGACCGGCGCTTTCGCCCGGCGGCGGTCGATCTCGCCGCGCAGCTCCGACACGAGCCGCATCCGCGTCGCGGACGGCAGCTGCCGCTGCTGGGCCAGGTCGCCGACCCGGCTCAGATAGTCGAAGACGAGCTGATCACTCTCGATCCCCACGAAGTCCCCTCCGGGGCGGGTGTGTTGGTTACCCAGTGTCCCCGACGGTACCGGGTCTTCCCCTGCCGCCGCCCGTCGCGTGCCGCTTCGGGGCTCGGCCCCGGACCCCGTTGCCCAGCCGCCGGAGGGGTCTTTGCCGGTTGGAGGTCCCGGTCCGTCCGGCGGGTGAGGACGGGCGTGCCGGTGCGGTCCGGGGGTCCGGGGGCGGAGCCCTCGGACAAGCGGAACCGCTACCGTTGGCCGGATGAGCACCGAGGAGCAGCCCACGACGGAGTCCGCACCCGCGGGGAACGCACCGCGCTCCCTGGCGGAGGCCCTCCGCGCGCGGGACGACGCCTCCCTGGCCGCGCTGCTGCGTGCCCGCCCGGACCTCATCACGCCCGTCCCCACCGATCTCACCCAGCTGGCGACGCGGGCCGGCACCCGCGCGTCCGTAGTGCGCGCGCTGGAGCGGCTGGACCGTTTCGCGCTGCAGACGGCGGAGGCGCTGGCGGTGGCGCCGGAACCGGCGGCGTACGGCGAACTGCTCGGGCTGATGGCGGGCGACGACCGTGACCCGGTGGTCGCGGAGGCGCTGCCCCGTGCTCTGGGCACGCTGCGCGAGCAGGCGCTGGTGTGGGGTGCGGACGACCGTCTCCGTCTGGTCCGTACCGCGCGTGAGCTGCTCGCGCCGTCCGCGCAGCATCCGTCCCCGACGGGTCTCGGGCCGACGGTGGCGGAGGCCGCGTCGGGTATGTCGCCGGGCCGGATCCAGGAGATCGTGACGGCGGCGGGTCTCGCGACCACGCACGACTCGGTGTCGGCCGTCGCGGCGTTGACGGAGCTGTTCACGGACCGTAGGCGGATGTCCGCGTTGCTGGACGGCATTCCGGCGGACTCGCTGGAGGTGCTGTCCCGGCTGGTCTGGGGTCCGCCGTACGGCCAGGTGACCGCCGATCCCGCGCCCCGGCTGCGGCTGCTGCTGGACCGGGGGCTGTTGCTGCCGACCGCGCCGGGCACGGTCGTCCTGCCGCGGGAGGTCGCCCTGCACTTGCGGGCGGGCCGCGCGCACCGCGAGACGCAGCCGGTGCCGCCGGCCGTGGAGCCGGGTGCGACGCACCGTCCGGCGATGGTGGACGCGACGGCGGCGGGCCAGGCGTACACCGCGCTCGCGACCGTCGAGGAGCTGCTGAAGGACTGGGACGAGGGCGGCCCGGCGGTGTTGCGCGCGGGTGGGCTGAGCGTGCGCGACCTGAAGCGGACGGCGGTCGCGCTGGACGTGCCGGAGCCGGTGGCCGCGTTCTGGGTCGAACTGGCCTACGCGGCCGGGCTGCTGGCGTCGGACGGTGACGCCGACGAGCGGTACGCGGCCACGCCCGCCTACGACGAATGGCTGGAACTGCCCTCCGCGGAGCGCTGGGCGCGGCTGGCCCGGGCCTGGCTGGCGGCCACCCGCACGCCGGGTCTGGTCGGCGGACGGGACGCCAAGGACCGTACGCTCTCGGCGCTCGGCCCCGGTCTTGACCGCTCCGCGGCCCCGGAGGTCCGGCATCGTGTCCTCGCGCTCCTCGGCACGCTGCCCGAGGGCGCGTCGCCCTCCGCGGACTCCCTCCTGTCCCGCCTTCACTGGGAGCGTCCGCTGCGTGGCGCCCAGTCGGAACAGGACGAGGACCTACGCACGCGGCTGGCCCGGTGGACGCTGTCCGAGGCCGAGTCCCTGGGCGTGACGGGGCGCGGGGCGCTGTCCTCGCACGGGCGGGCGCTGCTCGGGCTGCCTGCGGCGGGGGGCGCGAACGCCGCTCGGGCGGCTGGGGTAGCGGGGGCCGTTGGGGTCGCCGGGACCGCGAACCCCCCAGACACCGTGAATGCCGGAGACACCGCGAGCGCCGCAAGGGTCCCTGGGACCCCTGACACCCCTGGGACCCCTGGGACCCCTGGGAGGGCGAGCGTCCCGGGCACCGCGAACGCCGCAGGGGCGGCCGGGACCGCTGGGACCGCAGGAGAGGCGGACGCCGCCTCGGAATCCGCGCCGTCCGGTCCCGGTGACGGGCTCCCCGCCCGTCCGCACCGCCCCCCGGCCACCGCCCCGCGGCCCGTCCGCACGCCCGCCGAGCAGGCCGCGGACGCCGCCCACGCGGCCCGGCTCCTCGCGCCGCTCCTGCCGGAGCCGCTGGACCACGTCCTGCTCCAGGCGGACCTGACGGCGGTCGCGCCCGGGCCGCTGCGGCGTCCGCTGGCCGACATGCTCGGGGTGCTCGCGGACGTGGAGTCGAAGGGCGGCGCGACGGTGTACCGGTTCACGCCGGGGTCGGTGCGGCGGGCCCTGGACGCGGGCCGGGCGGCGTCGGACCTGCACGCCTTCCTGGCCGAGCACGCCCGTACGCCCGTGCCGCAGCCGCTCACCTATCTGATCGACGACGTGGCGCGCCGCCACGGTCATCTGCGCATCGGCGCGGCCTCGGCGTACGTCCGCTGCGACGACGACGCGGTGCTGAACGAGATCCTCGCCGACAAGCGCTCGGCCGGGCTGCGGCTGCGCCGTCTCGCGCCGACCGTCCTCGCGGCCCAGGCGGATCCGGCGGCGCTCCTCGACGGCCTGCGCGCGATGGGCTTCGCGCCCGCCGCCGAGTCCGCGGAGGGTGACGTCCTGATCACGCGCGCCCACGCCCGTCGCACGCCGCCGCGCACGGCCCCCCAGCCGGTCCCGGAGGGCCCGCCGGTCCCCGACGCCACTTTGCTGGGTGCCGCGATCCGCGCGGTCCGCGCCGGTGACCTGGCCGCCACGGCGCCGCGCAGGACGGCCCCGGACGCCGCCCCCGCCACGGGCGGCGAGCTGCCCCGCACGAGCGCCGCGGAGACCCTCGCCACGATGCAGGCCGCGGTCCTGACCGGCGAGTCCCTGTGGATCGGCTACGTCAACGCAGAGGGTGCCGCCAGCCAGCGCGTCATCGCGCCCGTCCGGGTGGAGGGCGGTTTCGTGACGGCGTACGACCACACGGCCGACGAGGTCCGCACCTATCCCCTGCACCGCGTCACGGGCGTCGCGGAGCTGGCGGACGACCAGCCCTGAGCCCGACACCAGGGAAGTGGCGCGGCGGGATCGTCGTGTCCGACCGGCGGACGCAACAGTCGTCCAGCCTGATGTCCGGACCCAAGGAGACGGTCACCGTGCCGACTACTGCGATCCCTGGACAGCCAGGAACTCCGGTCCCTGAGCGGCGCGAGGCCGAGCTGGACGGCGGTTTGCCGCCTCTCCTGCAATGGGATGACCTCCTCTATTGGTCAGATCGACGCTAAGTCGCCGAACTCTGCCGCCTTCGAGGCTTGTTCTGCAATGCTGGAGACCGATCGAGAGGGGCCGCAGCGATGCAGTGGAAGATCCACGGGGAACGTCCGATCTACGAGAACGCCTGGGTGAACGTGTGGCTCACCGACATCGAAACCCCGGACGGGAACCGCTGGGAGCACCACGTTGTCAAGCTCCGGCACCTGGCCGTGGCCGCCGTGGTCAACGAGCGGCGTGAGGTTCTGATGATGTGGCGGCACCGCTTCATCACGGACGCCTGGGCGTGGGAGCTGCCGATGGGCCTGGTCGAGTTGGGCGAGACTCCCGCCGAAGCGGCCGCGCGTGAGGTGCTGGAGGAGACGGGCTGGCGGCCCGGCCCGATCAAGCCGCTGATCTACGCCGAGCCGGCCAACGGCATCACCGACTCCCAGCACCACGTCTTCCGGGCCGACGGGGCGACCTACGAAGGGCCACCGACCGAGAAGAACGAGTCGGACCGGGTCGAGTGGATCCCGCTGGCTGACGTGCGGGGCATGATCGACCGGCGGGAGATCGTCAGCAGCGGCTCCCTCGTCGGGCTGCTCTACGTCCTCATGGACGAGGCGATCCGCTGAGCTGACGGGGCAGCGCTTCTCTGAGCCGGGACTCGAACGCCACTGCGGCGGGTTCCCGGCGGAAGGGTTCCAGCTGCTCGTAGTACTCGCGGAGGTGGACGGCGACCCGTTGCGAGCTGACGGCCGCCGCCGGGACCAGGGCGTCCATGGCCGTGTGGCACGCCTCGTCGAGCTTTCCGCGCTGGAGCTGGGTGCGGGCGAGCCAGAAAGCGTGGAAGGCGCGGCCTCGGTGGTTCGTTTGATGTTCTTGGCGTAGGGCGTCCGCGATCAGGGGTTCGGCGAGGACGGCTTCGCCCAGGCGGCCGTGCGCGATGCCGGTGTCCACGACCAACTTCGTCTCGTCGAAGTACGCCACCCATGCCGGGTCCGGGTCGTCGGTGCCGATCCGTCCGAAGTGGGTGTGGGCTTCCGAAATCGCGGTGTGGGTGGCGCTGCGGTTCCCGAGGGTGGCGTGGGCGAAGGCTTCGCGCATCGCGAGCATGGCCAGGACGCGCGGCGTCGACCCCACTGCGGCCCGGGCCTGGTCCTGAGCTGCCGCCACCAGGGCGAGGGCGTCCCCCGGCTTGTCCTGGTAGGTGGCCTGCAGGCTCATGCAGGCGAGCACGTTGGCCATGAACTGGTGGTCGTCGACCGACTTGGCCAGGCCGAGGGCCTCGGTGAAGTAGGCCCGCGCCTGGTGGTACTGGCGGGCGTCGAAGTACGTCCACCCGGTGAGCCGGGCCAGCTCGGCGGCGATGCTGTGCAGGCCATCTCGCATGGGTGAGGAGCGTTCCTCCTTGAGGAGGCCGACGACGTAGCGGAGCTGTCCGACGACCGCCGGCCGTAAGGTCTCGCCGCCGTGCTCGTCGTCCCGACGCCAGTAGTCCGCGATCGACGAGTGCAGCGCGTCCAGCGTCGACGGGCTGAGGTCCCGTTCGGCCGCCAGGGCGAGGATGCTGTCCACGTCCGTCCCCGGTAGCCCTGCGGCCAACTGCGCGCCCATGGGCGGTGTGGCCTCGGTGGGGTCTCTGCGTGCGACGGTCAGGTTCTGCGGAGTCTCCCACGTGCGCCGGGCCAGGCCGAGCATGTGCCCAGGGATGCGCAGGCCGTCCGAGATGCGCTCGATCACGTCCATGTGCAGCAGCTGTCGACGCCCGTCGATCACCTCGCCGACACGGCTGGGGGTCAGGTCACAGCGTCGCGCGATCATCGACGGGTAGATGCCCGCTCGCGTCTTGACCAGCTGAAAGACGCGGCCGAAGTCCCTGGCCCGGCATGCCTCGATCATCACTGGATCCGTGAGCAGCCTGACGGGGAGTTCCTTCGAGCGAGACGGCTCGGGCATCGGCACGCTCCGGCATGAGGACTACGGATCGCTACTGTTTGTCAACCGTGGGTGATGGTACCCAAGTTGGGTAACCCGCTTGGCCTTTCTGGTCCACTGCCCGGATCGCGATGCTCCTGGTCATGGCGAACGGACAGGACGACGTACGGATGACGCTGCGGGTCTCGCACGACTCCGGCCGGACGTGGGGGCCTCTCACAGAGGTGCGTGTGGGCGACGATCCGGTGCTGGCGGACAACCCCGGCCGCTTCCCGCCGTGCGCCTGTCGCCGATGTGCGGAGCCAAGCTCCGTCGAATCTCTCCGGGTGGTGTCGTGATGCGGTGCGTTCACTGGCGCCGGGTGCCCCTGGACCTGGCGGAGCTCGTCGTACTGCCGGACTGCCCGGCGGCCGCCCCGGGGCCCGACGGTGAGGGCTGCTGCCTCTTCGTCGACCACGCCAAGCAGCACACCTGGGAAGACACCCCGGAGGAGGTCCCGTGCACCAGCTGATCGCGAGCCCGTACAACGGAACGTTCCTGATCGCCCGCCCCGGATCCAAGGGCGGCATGCGTATCCCCCGGATGCTGTACGAGGAGCTGGCCTCGATCGCCGAAAGCAGCAACCCTCTGCCGGCCTGGCTCCTCGACCACGCCCGCACGGCCTGGAGCGTGGACCTGGCGGGCGCGGTGATACGGGACGCCGTCCTCGTACGCTCCGGTACCGGCCTCGGCTACGGCCGAGCCACGTATGAGATCAACAAGGGCTGCAACTTCAACTGCGAGCACTGCTACCTCGCGGAGCGAAAGTTCGAGGGACTGTCGTGGCCGGACAAGGTCCAGCTCCTGCACCTGCTGCGGGATGCCGGGGTGCTGTGGCTTCAGTTCACCGGCGGCGAGCCGCTGATCGACCAGGACTTCGTGAACGCGTACACACTCGCTCACCGCTCCGGGATGCTGATCGAAATCCTGACCAACGGCTCCCGGCTCCACCGCCCCGAGATCATCGGCCTTCTGCGCGACCTGCCACCGCACAAGGTGACCGTCTCCCTCTACGGGGCCACCCCGGACAGCTTCGACTCGCTCACCCGCAAGCCGGGGGCGTTCAAGCTGGTCGAGAAGGGGCTCGCCGCAGCGCGCGAGGCCGGCATCGCGCTGGAACTGGCGCTGATCATCACCCGGCACAACGCCCACGAGTTGGACGCCATGCGCGCCCTCGCCGAACGGTACGGGGCGGGCCGCCAGGAGTACGGCACGATCTCCCCCACGTACACCGGCACGCCCGAACCGCTGGCCGCGCAGGCCCCCGGCTTCCTGGACAAGACCAGCGTCTTCAAGGGCTGCCCCGCCGGCCACACCTTCTTCCACGTCGACCCGCACGGCCTGGCGACCATGTGCAAGGTCGGCCGCGAGAACCCCATCGACCTCATGTCCGAGGGCCTGGACGGACTCCTCCGTCTACCCGGCATCGCCGATGCCCAAATGCTTCGCACCGGTGGCTGCGGCGGCTGTCAGCTCTCCGGCACCTGCCGGGTCTGCCGACCGCTCGCCAAGGCCTACCAGGAGGCGAAGGCACCACTGGACACCTACTGCCAACACGGAAGCGAGGAAGCGTCATGACCGCTGTCATGGTGGAGATCAGCCCCCGACCGCCGGCCCTGGAGGAGCCCGAGGGAGTGATCCTCCTGGACGACCTGGAGGTGCTGTCCGAAGGGGCAATCCCGGGCTGCAACGACGACAACCCGTACCGGTAGACAACCGGCCGCACAGAACCGCGGGGGCTTCCGGACGTTCTTCCGTCCGAAGCCCCCGCACCACTGCCCGCTCACACCCGCACCGCCTCCGTGGAAGAGTGAAGCCCCATGGCGACCATCCGCATCGGCCTCGACCGACTGCCGCCCGCCGCTCGCGCCGCCGTCGAAGAGCACACCGGCCCCCTCCTCACGGTCGAGGAGACTGCCGAGGGCTTCAACAGCGAGATCGCGGCCCGCGTCACCTCCGCCACGGGCACCTGGCACATCAAGGGCCTGCGCACCGATCACCCCCGCGCCTGGACCCAGCGCCGGGAGGCCGCCGCCGCCCCCTTCCTCACCGACCTGGCCCCCGCCCTCCGCTGGCGCGTCGAGACCGCCGGTTGGGACCTGCTCGGTTTCGAAGCCCTCTGCGGCCACCACGCCGACTACGCCCCCGGCTCCCCCGATCTCTCCGAAGTCGCCTCCCTCCTGTGCCACCTCGGCGAGACCTCCTGCCCTGACATCGAGCTACGTCACGCCGCGCAGCGTTTGGAGCACCACGCTGCCCATCCCGACGACCTCCGCTTCTTCGCCGGGACCCACCTGCTCCACACCGACCTGAACAACGCCAACGTCCTCGTCGACGATCACGCTCTTCAGGGCGATCGAGCCCGTCTGGTCGACTGGGCCTGGGCAACCCGTGGAGCGGCCTGGCTCGACGCCGGCTACTGGGTCATCTGGCTCATCGCCGCCGGTCACGTTCCCGCATCCGCCGAGCACTGGGCTGCCGAGATCCCCTCCTGGCACACCGCTCCCGCCGAGGGCATCACCGCCTTCGCCGCCGCCAACGCCAACGTCTGGTCCGAGATCAGCAACGCCGGCCCCGACCCGTGGACCCTGCGCCTCGCGACAGCCGCCACCGCCTGGCACGCACACCGCAGGGCTGGTTGAACCGAACGCTCCACTCGGGTGAGCCGAACGAGCGGTCGGCCGGAGTGGCTTTGACCGGTGTCCTGTTCGGGTTGGGGTCGGGCATGTTCAGGGGGCCGTACGCTGGCCCGGCAACTCGGGCAGGCTCTGCCCCTGCCCGGAATTTGAACGAGTGGCCCCCTGGGACCTGCCCGACGCGGGCGCCGGCCCGAACAGGTGGGTAAAGCCATGGAGGCCGGCCGCCCCAGCCACAGCTGACGTCCCAGCCACGTGCCTCACACAGCGCCTCGCACGCCGCTCTCCGGCGCTCGGGAGAAGTTGTCCCGTCCGTTTCACGCGATAGGCGAACATAGATAGCAGCGCGCATCCCCGGCGCGCTGGCCGGTACGCCCTTCCGGCGCCGGGCACGGGGCATGGCCCGAGCCGTGGCAGGTGTTGTATCTGTCACGGTGACAATCCCATCCGCGGAGGTATGCGTGTCCTGCCTAATCGTCCAGTCGGACAAGACCCTGCTGCTCGAGGTCGACCACGAGCGGGCGGACGAGTGCCGTCGGGCGATCGCGCCGTTCGCGGAGCTGGAGCGGGCCCCCGAGCACATCCACACCTACCGGCTGACTCCGCTCGGGCTGTGGAACGCGCGCGCCGCGGGCCATGACGCCGAGCAGGTCGTGGACGCGCTCGTGCAGTACAGCCGCTATCCCGTGCCGCACGCGCTGCTCGTGGACATCGCCGAGACGATGGACCGCTATGGGCGGCTGACGCTCAGCAAGCATCCGGCGCACGGGCTCGTCCTGACCACCACGGACCGGCCGGTGCTGGAGGAGATCCTGCGGTCGAAGCGGGTCGCGCCGCTGGTCGGCGCCCGTCTCGACGCCGACACGGTCGCCGTGCACCCCTCCGAGCGCGGACAGATCAAGCAGACGCTGCTGAAACTGGGCTGGCCGGCCGAGGACCTCGCCGGGTACGTCGACGGGGAGGCGCACCCGATCGAGCTGGCCGAGGACGGCTGGGCGCTGCGCCCGTACCAGAAGCAGGCCGTGGAGAACTTCTGGCACGGCGGCTCGGGCGTGGTCGTGCTGCCCTGCGGGGCGGGCAAGACCCTGGTCGGCGCCGGGTCCATGGCCCAGGCGAAGGCCACCACCCTGATCCTGGTCACGAACACCGTCTCGGCCCGTCAGTGGAAGCACGAGCTGGTGAAGCGGACGTCGCTGACCGAGGAGGAGATCGGCGAGTACAGCGGTACGCGGAAGGAGATCCGGCCGGTCACCATCGCCACGTACCAGGTGCTGACGACCCGGCGGAAGGGCGTCTACCCGCACCTGGAGCTCTTCGACTCCCGTGACTGGGGGCTCATCGTCTACGACGAGGTGCATCTGCTGCCCGCGCCCGTCTTCAAGTTCACCGCCGACCTCCAGGCGCGCCGCCGGCTCGGACTGACGGCGACGCTGGTCCGGGAGGACGGCCGGGAGTCGGACGTCTTCTCGCTCATCGGGCCCAAGCGGTTCGACGCGCCATGGAAGGAGATCGAGGCGCAGGGGTACATCGCGCCCGCCGACTGCGTGGAGGTGCGGGTCAATCTGACCGACTCCGAGCGGCTCGCGTACGCCACCGCGGAGACCGAGGAGAAGTACCGGTTCTGTGCTACCACCGCGACCAAGCGGAAGGTCACGGAGGCGCTGGTGCGCAAGTTCGCCGGGCAGCAGATCCTCGTCATCGGGCAGTACATCGACCAGCTCGACGAGCTGGGCGAGCACCTGGACGCGCCCGTCATCAAGGGCGAGACGTCGAACGCGCAGCGGGAGAAGCTCTTCGAGTCGTTCCGGCAGGGCGAGATCAGCGTGCTCGTGGTGTCGAAGGTGGCGAACTTCTCGATCGACCTGCCGGAGGCCACGGTCGCCATCCAGGTGTCGGGCACCTTCGGTTCGCGGCAGGAGGAGGCGCAGCGCCTCGGCCGCGTCCTGCGTCCGAAGGCCGACGGCCACCAGGCGCACTTCTACTCGGTCGTCGCCCGCGACACCATCGACCAGGACTTCGCGGCGCACCGCCAGCGCTTCCTGGCGGAGCAGGGGTACGCGTACCGGATCGTCGACGCGGACGAGCTGCTGGCGGGCAGCTGACCCCTCAGGGCGCGGGCAGGGTGAGCACCAGGAAGAGGACCGTCACGGGCGGCAGCAGGGCCGCGCAGGCGGCCCAGGCGCGGGTGCCCGCCCAGCGGCGCTTCCAGGGCAGCGCCCAGGCGAGGACCAGGAACACGGTGGTGACCGGGCCGCCGTAGAAGAGGATCCCGTAGATCCAGGACAGGCTGTCCATCAGGGCCGGGGAGCAGTGGTCGGGGCCGCAGCTGTCCGTGGCCATGGCGGACAGGCCGCCGAGGAAGAGGGCGGCCGGGCCGAGGAGCAGCAGGAGCAGCGACGCCACGAGCGGCGCGATCCAGGCCCTGCGGTGCGGTTCATCCGCCGCGGACGGGTTCGTCGGCAGTAGCGCGGCGGGCGGGGACGCGAGGTGCGGTGTCGTCATGCGGACAGTTCATCGTCACGCGCGGTGCCGGCACACCGGTGCGGATACTCAGCGGGGGCGGGCCGGCGTACTCATCCGGTGCCGGGTTCCTGCGCAGGGTGAGCCAGGCCGCCGTCAGGAGGGCAGCCGCCAGCAGGGGGTAGGGGGAGGCGAGCGGCTGCTGCCACCAGGGCAGGCGCAGGTCCAGGTCGCCCCGGTGCGGGACCAGCCACAGGGTGCGGGCGGTGAAGACGGCGGCGCTCAGCACGGCGAGGCCGGTGCGGCCCCGGGCGTGCAGGACCGCGAGCAGCGGTACGCACCACACCCAGTGGTGGGACCAGCTGACCGGTGAGACGAGCAGCGCGGTGAAGGCCGTGAGGAGGACGCCGAGGCGGGCGTCGGCGGCGCGGCACGCGAGTGCGAGGCCCGCGCAGCCGGCCGGCACGGCCACGAGCGCCCAGGCGGGGCCCGGCGAGGGATCGCCCAGGGCCCGCGCGACGAACCCCTGCACCGACTGGTTGTCGACGATCCACACCTTGCCGACCCGGTCGGTCTCGAAGAGGCGGCGGGTCCAGAAGTCGAGGCTCGCGGCGGGCAGCAGGAGCGCGCCGGCCAGGACGGTGCCGAGGAAGGAGGCCAGCGCGGTGAGCCCCTCCCGGATCCGTACCCGTGGCCGTACCGGGGTGCGCCGGGTGAGCAGGAGGTACGCGACGAAGAGGGCGGGGGTCAGTTTCACACCGGCCGCGATCCCCACGGCGACGCCTCTGCCCGGGGCGCCCGGCGGGCGGGTGAGGTCCCACAGGACGAGGCAGGCGAGCGCGAGGTTGATCTGCCCGAACAGCACGGTCTGGAAGACGGGTTCGAGCCAGAGGGCCCCGGCGGTGGCGGTGCACACCAGGGGGACGCCCGCGGGCAGTCCGGCGAGGCGGCAGGAGAGCCGGACGAGCAGGGCCAGCAGCGCGGTGTTGCCGGCGACGAACGCCGCCTTGAGCGCCAGCGGCGGGAGCCAGGCGGTCGGTACGAACAGGATCGCCGCGAACGGCGGGTAGGTGGCGGGCAGGTGCCACTCGGTGACCGTGAAGCCGTACAGGTCGCCGCCGGCGACGACGGCCGCGCCCTCGGCTCGGTAGACGAACGCGTCGGCCATGGGCGCGCGCTGCAGCACGCACAGCCCGACGAAGGCGGCGAGGGAGACGGCCAGCAGGGCGCTCGCGGTCGCGACGGCGGATCCTGTGGGTGCGGTGGGTGCGGCGGATCCGATGGGTGCGGTGGCGGTGGGTGCGGTGGCGGTGGGTGTGCGGAGGGTCACGTTCCGTTGAGTCACGCAGGGACCCTAGTGTCCGCAGGGGTCCGGCCTGGGACACGGCTCACGGGACGGGCGCGCACGGGCGGTCCGGGGCGGGTCGCCGCCGGCGGGCGCGATGGGCGGGCATCGGGTCACCGACGGCGAGCGCGCGGGCGCCCGGCGCTCTCATTGGTGGGTGAGGCGCGGGGCCGGCCGGCGCTCACCTGCGGTGGACGCCCGCTTCCTCGCCGTACTCGCCGAGGAGGACGACGCCGACGGCCGCGGTCGCGAAGACCTTGAGGGCGCGCAGGGCGTCGCCGAGACGGTGCCGGTGGTGGCCGCTGTCGAGGGCGGTGGCCCCGCTCGGCGGGAGGTGGTGAGGTGTGAAGGTCGCTGCACTCATGCTTCCATCATGGAATCGGGACACAGCGGATACGTCGGTCTTCCGATGTAACCTCGGCGCCCCTCCCGTACGCCTGGCGGGCGCGCCGTCTCCGCCCCGGGAGGGACCCCGCGCCCGGTGCCCCCTAGGGCCTGTCCGTCACCACCCCCGAGGTCCGCATCAATTCGCTGGCACCCGCCCCCTTCCCTCGCCTAGGATCTCCGCTCTTGCCCGCCTCCCTTCACGGAGTGCCGCCGTCCGGACGGAAACCGGCCGGCAGACCGTCAGCGACGCAGCCCGTTCCCCGGAGGCAACACCCGTGTCCCCCATGCCCGAAGGTTCCGACGACCCGCTCGTCCGTGAGCGGACGCACCTCGCCGACTCCCGTGCCGCTCTGCGTGCCATGCGGGAGGACGTGGAGTCACTCGACATCAAGGACGTCACCGCGAACTGGGTGAACGCGGTCGTCCTGCAGAACCAGATCGACGAGCGCATCAAGGCCCTCGCCGACCTCAGCCACACCCCCCTGTTCTTCGGCCGCCTCGACTACCTGCACGCTCCCGGTGCCGAGCGGGCCGAGGGCGCGGCGGGTGAGCGTTTCTACATCGGGCGTCGGCACGTGCACGACGCCGACGGGGACCCGATGGTCATCGACTGGCGGGCCCCGGTGTCCCAGCCGTTCTACCGGGCCTCCAGGAAGGACCCGCTGGACGTCGCCCTGCGCCGCCGCTTCGGCTACACCGGCGGCGACCTCACGGCGTACGAGGACGAGCACCTCTTGGACCCGGCCGAGGCAGCGGGCACCAGCAAGCTGCTCCAGCAGGAGATCGAGCGGCCCCGCGTCGGCCCGATGCGCGACATCGTGGCGACCATCCAGCCCGAGCAGGACGAGATCGTCCGGGCGGGCCTGTCCGGCTCGGTGTGCGTGCAGGGCGGCCCCGGCACCGGAAAGACCGCCGTGGGCCTGCACCGGGTCGCGTATCTGCTGTACGCGCACCGGGACCGGCTCGCCCGCACCGGCACGCTGGTCATCGGCCCGAACCGGTCCTTTCTGCACTACATCGAGCAGGTCCTCCCGGCGCTGGGCGAGCTGGAGGTCAAGCAGGCCACGGTCGACGACCTGGTGGCGCACGTGGAGGTGCGGGGCACGGACGACGCCACGGCCGCCGTGGTCAAGGGCGACGCGCGGATGGCCGAGGTGCTGCGCCGGGCGGTCCGCTCGCACATCACGCCGCCCACCGAGCCGGTCGTGGTGGTGCGCGGCTCCCGGCGCTGGCGCGTACCGGTGTACGAACTCGAGGAGATCGTGCGGCAGTTGACCGAACGCGACATCCGCTACGGTGCGGCGGGCGAGGCCCTTCCGCAGCGCATCGCGCATGCCGTGCTCGTGCAGATGGAGCGGGCGGGCGAGGCGCCGGACGACCGGGTGCAGGACGCCGTCGCCCGCAACAGCGCCGTGAAGGCCGCCATCAAGGCGATCTGGCCGCCCGTCGATCCCGCCAGGCTCGTACTGCGGCTGCTGTCCGACCCGGAGTTCCTCGCCGCGCACGCCGAGGGGCTCCTCGACGAGGACGAGCAGAAGGCGGTCCTGTGGGCGAAGCCGGCGCGGAGCGTGAAGGCGGCCCGGTGGTCGGCCGCGGACGCGGTGCTGATCGACGAGGCGACCGACCTCGTCCGGCGCACGCACTCCCTGGGGCACGTGGTGCTCGACGAGGCGCAGGACCTGTCGCCGATGCAGTACCGGGCGGTGGGGCGGCGCTGCTCCACCGGGTCGGCGACCGTGCTCGGCGACCTGGCGCAGGGGACGACGCCGTGGGCGACGCGGAGCTGGCAGGAGGCGCTGGCGCACCTGGGCAAGAGCGAGGCGGTCGTCGAGGAGCTGACGGCGGGTTTCCGTGTCCCCGCGGACGTCATCACGTACGCGTCCCGCTTGCTGCCGTACATCGCGCCGGGGCTCGCGCCCGTGGCGTCGGTGCGGGAGAACCCGGGGTCCTTCGAGGTGCGGGCCGTCACGGGCGACGGTGACGTGGTCGCCGCCTGCGCCGAGTCGCTGCGCAGCGAGGGGTCGATCGGGCTGATCGCCGCCGACGCCCGGATCCCGGCGCTGGCCGAGGCGCTGACGGCGGCCGGCATCACCTTCCTGGGGCCGGGCGAGGAGACCACCCCGGACACCCGGCTCACCCTCGTGCCCGCCTCGCTCGCCAAGGGTCTGGAGTACGACTACGTGGTCCTGGACGAGCCGCGGGCCGTGGTCGACGGCGAGCCGGACGAACGCACCGGTCTGCGCCGCCTGTACGTGGCGCTGACCCGAGCGGTCTCGGGCCTCACGGTGACGCACACGGCCCCGCTGCCACCCCAGCTCGCCTGAATCAAACGACACCCCTCGCCCGAACCGACGACACCCGGCGGGCGGTTGTCCTGGCCCCTGCCGCCGCCGGGGCCCGCAGGCCCGGCACCCGGCCGGGGCACGGCGCGTCCACGGGGTACGTCCGGGCCGGCCGGGGGCGCGCTACGCGTCCAGTGCCGTGCGCCATTCCCGTACCGCCTCCGCGGCGATGGGAGCGGTCCAGCCGGCGGGGCGGGCCGCGCCGCCGATGTGGAAGGCGTCGACGCCGGCGGCGCGCAGCCGGGGGACGTGGTCCAGGCGGAGGCCGCCGCCGACGAGGATCCGCGGCTCGTAGCCGGGCTCGCCGCGCCGGGCGGCCTCCGCGACCAGTGTGGGCAGTCCGTCGTCGACCCCGGCGGCCGAGCCCGCCGTCAGGTAGGCGTCGAGGCCCGGCAGGTCCGCCAGCTGCTTGCGCAGGGCGTCGCGGTCGGCCGCCCGGTCGATCGCGCGGTGGAACGTCCACCGGCAGCCGTCCAGCTCCGCCGCAAGCCGCTCCACGACGGCCAGGTCGGGGCCCCCGTGCTCGTCGAGGAACCCGAGCACGAACTCCTCGGCGCCCGCGGCCCGCAGATCGCGGGCGGTCCGTACGAGCGCGGCGGTCCCGTCGGCGCCGCCCGCCGCGAACCCGTCCGTCAGCCGCAGCATCACGCGCAGCGAGAGGTCGACGGCGGCACGGATCCCGGCGAACGTCTCCACCGCGGGGGTGAGCCCGTCGGCGGCCATGTCGGTGACCAGTTCGAGGCGGTCGGCGCCTCCCGCCTGGGCGGCGACGGCGTCCTCGACATCGAGGGCGATCACCTCCAGGACCGCACGCTTGCTCATAGGACCTCTTCCCTTGGACGGCTACAGGTCTAGTCCAATCCAAGACTACGCCCGGAGGGTGTGCGCCCGCGAGAAGATCGCGCGAGTGGCCCGTACCGGCGACGTCCCTGCGCGCCGCCGCCGGTACGGGTCTCAGCCGCGGAAGATGTTCAGCTCCGCCTCGGCCGCGCCCGCCAGCTCGTACCGCGTGCCCACGAGCGGGCGGCCCGCGTACAGCCGTACGAGCGTGGGCGCGTCCCCGAGGTAGTGGGCCGGCGGCCGGGCGCCCGACGGCGCGCCGAGCCGCAGCGGCTCGTCCCGGTCGTCCAGGTCGGCGTGCAGCGGGAGGTGGCCCCGCTCACGGGTGATCCGCGCGAGCAGCGTGAGGGCGTACGGCAGCCCTGCACCGGCGTAGGCCTCCGGCTCACCGAAGGCCTCCCGTACGTCACCGGCGTGCACCCACTCGCCGAGCCCGACCGCGTCCAGGATCCCGCCGGCCTTGGCGATCACCGGCCCCGCCCCGGTCATCCCCCGCTCCAGCTCGTCCACGATCCGGGCCGTCGGCCAGCCGTCCCGCTCGGCGATGTCCCGGTCGTTCGCCGCCGGCTCGAACACCCCCTTCTCGAAACGGCTCTCCACCACCCGCGTCAGCGCGGCCCCGCAGTGCGCGAGCACGTCCCGCACGGTCCACCCCGGACAGGCGGTGCGCAGCGCGAAGTCCCTCTCGGGGCGGGCCCGCAGCAGGGGGATCAGCACGTCGCGTTCGGTACGGAGCAGCCGCCCGGGGAGTTCCGGGTCCCGTACGTCCGGCACCTCTGGCACATCTGTCACGTCCGCTGAAGTCATGGCCCCAAATTAGGCCGTGGGGACGGCCTCCGGGGGCGCCGGGGACAATGAACGGCATGGCTGAGGAAGAGACAGGGGCGGGACCGGCGACGGGTGCTGCGGCACCGGCGGACCGGCATCCCGCGTACGAGGACCTGGCGCGGCGCTGGACGGCGGCCGTCACGGCGGCCCGGACGCCGGACGCGGCCCCCGCGGGCGGGCAGGCCCACGATCCCCGCCCGTACGCCGAGAACCTCCTCCGCCGGTGGGCCGAGCCCCGGCGGCGGTACCACACCACCGATCACCTCGTCGCGGTCCTCGACCGCATCGACGTCCTGGAGGCGTACGCCGCCGATCCGGCCGCGGTGCGGCTGGCCGCGTGGTTCCACGACGCGGTCTACCTGCCGGACCGGTCGACGAACGAGGAACGCTCCGCCCGGCTCGCCGAACGGGCCCTGCCCGAGCTGGGCGTCGAGGAGGCCCGCACCGCCGAGGTCGCCCGGCTGGTGCGGCTCACGGTCACCCACGACCCCCGTGCCGACGACGCCAACGGCGCCGTGCTCTGCGACGCCGACCTCGCGGTCCTGGCCGCGCCCCCGGACGCGTACGCCGCCTACACGGCCGCCGTCCGCGAGGAGTACGCCTTCGTCCCGCCGGACGCCTTCCGCACCGGCCGGGCGGCGCTCCTGCGCCAACTCCTCGCCCTGCCCCGCCTGTTCCGCACACCGCACGGACAGCGCGAGTGGGAGGCGCGGGCCCACGAGAACCTCCGCCGAGAACTGGAGACACTCGCTCCGTAGCCCACGGACGACGGCCACACGCGTGGCCCACTTCCCCACCGGCGGCCCGACCAGCGGGCCGGGCCGGGGCGGCCCGGTCCCCACCGGGCACCCAGGGACCCGAGCCCCGCCGGACGGCCTGCCCACGGGCACGCCCGGGCGACCGGCCCGCGCGCCCGGTGAACAGGGCCGCGCCCGCGCCCGGTACCCGCGACACGGCCGGCTGTCCGGCGGCCGGCCCGAGGCCGTCACCCCGGCAGCCGACTGGAGGACGTCGGTCCGGCGGCCGGCCCAAGGCCGTGAGCCCGGCGGCCCGACTCCCGGGGGCGGCGACCAGCGCGCCCGCCCGGGGCAGGCCACCCGAGCCGCGTGCCGCAAGGCCGGCCCGCGGCTCTGCCCCGGCCCGGGGGTCCGTCCCGGACGGGAATGCGCTCCGGCCGGCCTCGGTTGCAGCCTGATGTGCCCGCACCCGCCGATCGTCCCCGCATGCCCCTCGCCGTCTACGTCCTCGGGCTCTCCGTGTTCGCGCTCGGCACGAGCGAGTTCATGCTGTCCGGACTGCTCCCGCCCATCGCCGACGACATGGGCGTCACGATCCCGCAGGCGGGCCTGCTGATCTCCGCGTTCGCGATCGGCATGGTCGTGGGCGCGCCCCTGCTCGCCGTGGCGACACTGCGGCTGCCGCGCCGTACCACCCTCCTCGCGCTGATCACCGTCTTCGGCCTCGGCCAGGTCGCGGGCGCGCTCGCCCCTACGTACGGCGTGCTCTTCGCGTCCCGCGTGGTGAGCGCGCTGGCCTGCGCCGGTTTCTGGGCGGTGGGCGCCGCGGTGGCCGTGGCGATGGTGCCGGTGACCGCGCGGGCCCGCGCCCTCGCCGTGATGATCGGCGGTCTGTCGATCGCGAACGTCCTCGGTGTCCCGGCCGGCGCCTTCCTCGGTGAGCACCTGGGCTGGCGGTCGGCCTTCTGGGCCGTCGGCGCGGCCTCGGCGGTCGCGCTGGCCGGGGTGGCCACCCTCATCCCCCGCATCCCGGTGCCGGACGAGAAGCCGCAGCTCAAGCGGGAACTGCGCATCTACCGCGACCGTCAGGTCCTGCTGTCGGTCACCGTCACCGCGCTCGCCGCGGGCGGTGTCTTCTGCGCGTTCAGCTATCTCTCCCCGCTCCTCACGGACGTGGCGGGCCTGGACGCCGGCTGGGTCCCGACCGTGCTGGCTCTGTTCGGCGTCGGCGCGCTGATCGGTACGACGATCGGCGGCCGCTTCGCCGACGCGCACCTCTTCGGGGTGCTGGTCAGCGGCATCACCGCGTCGACGGCCGTGCTCGTCGCCCTCGCACTGTTCGGCCGGTACGCGGTCGCCGCGACCATCCTCTCCTTCGTCCTCGGCGTCACCTGCTTCTACACGGCCCCGGCGCTGAACGCCCGGATGTTCAACGTCGCGAGCACCGCCCCCACCCTGGCCGGCGCCACGGTCACGGCCGCTTTCAACCTGGGCAACACCGGCGGGCCCTGGCTCGGCGGCACCGTCATCGACGCGGGCCACGGCTACGCGTCGACGGCGTGGGCGGGCGCGGCACTGACACTGGCCGGGCTCGCCGTGGTACTCGTCTCACTGCGCCTGCACCGGCGCACCCGGACCTCGCGCGTGGTCGCCGGGGCGGGCGCGGCCCCCCGCCCCGTCCGCACCGAAGCCTGACGCCCCGGGCGCCTCAGTCGCGGCCCGCCCACCTCTTGGGCCTGCGCAGCCCGGAACCCCGCAGCAGCCGCACCACCTCGCGGCTGCGGACCTCCACCGCGCCGGCCCGCACCGCGTCGGAGTACCGGTGCGAGGGAATGTCGTAGTGGTCCCGCTCGAAAGCGCGCCGCGGGACACCCAACCGCTCGGCGAAGACGTGCAGTTCGTCGTACGACACGTCGCTCACCAGGTGGGACCACATCCGCCCGTGACCGGGCCAGGCGGGCGGATCGATGTACACCGTCACGGCGAGGGGTTCCTGCCGACGGCGGAGCCCAGCGAGCCCACCGGTGCCACCTTCACCCCGGCCTTGTGGCACACCCAGTACGGGTCCGGCCCCAACTCGGGCTCCACGTCGAGGGCGTGCGGGTCACCCGAACCGCAGGCCGGACACAGCGGCCACCGGCCGTACCGCTCCAGCAGGGCGTCCTGGACGTCCTGGGCGACCAGGCCCGCCACATAGCCCGCGCCCTCCGGCCACTGCTCGACCCACCAGCGGCGCCGGGCGACCGACTCCTCGACGAGGGAGACGACGTCCGCCTCGGCGACCTCGCCCGCGACCAGGTCGGCCAGCACGAGCGCGCGCGCCGCGTGCAGCGCCTGTTCCAGGGGGCTGATGGGGTCCATGCACCCATTGTGCGCACCCTTGACCGCTTACCCCAAGGAAAATATCTTTCAAAGGTGACCCATGACGTGAAGGAAATTTTCGCCGGGGAGGCGCCGCCCGCCCCCGCCGCCCTCGCGGCCAAGGTGCGCACGCTCGCCCCGTCGATGACCCGCTCCATGCAGCGCGTCGCCGAGGCCGTCGCCGGTGACCCGGCGGGCTGCGCGGCCCTCACGGTCACCGGCCTCGCCGAACTCACCGGCACCAGCGAGGCGACGGTGGTCCGCACCGCCCGCCTCCTCGGCTACCCGGGGTACCGGGACCTGCGCCTCGCCCTCGCCGGCCTGGCCGCCCAGCAGCAGTCCGGCCGGGCCCCCGCCGTCACCGCGGACATCGCGGTGGACGACCCGATCGCCGACGTCGTCGCCAAACTCGCCTACGACGAGCAGCAGACGCTCGCCGACACCGCGGCCGGCCTCGACACGGTCCAGCTCGGCGCCGCCGTCACCGCGCTCGCCGCCGCCCGCCGCGTCGACATCTACGGCGTCGGCGCGTCCGGCCTGGTCGCCCAGGACCTCGCCCAGAAGCTGCTGCGCATCGGGCTCATAGCCCACCCGCACAGCGATCCGCACCTCGCGGTCACCAACGCGGTGCAGTTGCGCGCCAAGGACGTGGCGATAGCCATCACGCACTCGGGCTCGACCGGCGACGTCATCGAACCCCTCCGGGTCGCCTTCGAGCGCGGGGCGACGACGGTCGCGATCACCGGCCGCCCGGACGGACCCGTCACGCAGTACGCGGACCACATCCTCACCACGTCGACAGCCCGGGAGAGCGAGCTGCGACCCGCGGCGATGTCGTCCCGCACCAGTCAACTGCTCGTCGTGGACTGCCTGTTCGTGGGGGTCGCCCAGCGGACGTACGAGACCGCGGCGCCCGCGCTGTCCGCCTCGTACGAGGCGCTGGCGCACCGCCACAGCGCGCGCGGCTCCCACCGCTGACACACTGACCCGTGCGCCTCCCGCCCCTGTCCGCCCGCCGTAGCTCCGACGACGCATCCACGGAACGTGCGTACGCCCAGCCCGTACGTACGGAAAGCACCGGAAAGAGCCGCTCCACATGACCTCCACCGCCGACGCCTCCTCCCACCGCCGCGACCTGCGCGACGCCGACGGCCGCGACCCGGACGACGAGAACCACCGCGATCTGGTCGCGGAGTTGGAGACCCTGACCACCGAGGCGTTCCGCCCCGAGCTGTCCGAGATCGACCGGCTGCCGACGGTCGAGATCGCCCGGCTGATGAACGGCGAGGACGCCTCCGTGCCGGCCGCGGTCGCCGCCCGGCTGCCGGTCATCGCCGCCGCGATCGACGCCATCGCGGAGCGGATGTCCCGCGGCGGCCGGCTGGTCTACGCGGGCGCGGGCACGGCGGGCCGGCTCGGCGTGCTGGACGCCTCCGAGTGCCCGCCCACGTTCAACACCGACCCCGCCCAGGTCGTCGGCCTGATCGCGGGCGGCCCGGGCGCGATGGTCACCTCGGTCGAGGGAGCGGAGGACTCCCGGGAGCTGGCCGCGGCCGATCTGGACGCGCTGGCCCTGACCGCCGACGACACGGTGGTCGGCGTCTCGGCGTCCGGCCGCACCCCGTACGCCGTCGGCGCGGTCGAGCACGCCCGTGCGCGCGGTGCGCTGACGGTGGGGCTGTCCTGCAACGCGCACAGCGCGCTCGCGGCCGCCGCGGACCACGGCATCGAGGTCGTGGTGGGCCCCGAGCTGCTGACCGGCTCCACCCGTCTGAAGGCGGGCACCGCCCAGAAGCTCGTCCTCAACATGCTCTCGACGATCACGATGATCCGCCTCGGCAAGACGTACGGGAACCTGATGGTCGACGTACGCGCCTCGAACGAGAAGCTGCGGGCCCGCTCCCGCCGCATCGTCGCGCTGGCGACCGGCGCCTCGGACGAGGAGATCGAGTCGGCCCTCGCCGCCACGGACGGCGAGGTCAAGACCGCCATCCTCACGATCCTGGGCGACGTCGACGCCCCGACGGCGACCCGTCTCCTGGAAGCAGCAGACGGCCACCTGCGCACGGCCCTCACCGCCACCCGCACCTAGGTCGTGTCCTCCGGGACGCCACGAGCCCGGACGGCACCCGGGACCGGAAGGGCACCCCGGGACCGGAGGACACGCCACCGCTGCCGGACCCCCTCGGAGCCGTCGGGGGGACAGGCCGGACGGCACCCCGGAGCCGCCGGAGGGCGCACCCCCGACCCGGCCCGGGGCCGGAGTACCCGGCACGCGGCCCCAGAAGGCTGCGGAGTCCTCCTCCCGCCGTCCGCGCGCCGCGGCGGCGGGCCCGCGTGCGGGCGGCACCATGGGCGCCAGGCGTCGCACCCCCGCACAGCAAGGCCCCGCATGAGCACTGAAGCCACCGCCCGCGCCACCGCCGCCGCGCTCCTCCCCCTCGTCGGCGGCGCGGCGAACGTCACGTCCGTGGCCCACTGCATGACCCGTCTGCGTCTCGGTCTGCGGGACCGGACCCTGGTGCGGGAGGACGCGCTGCGGGCACTGCCCGCCGTCCTGGGCGTCGTGGACGACGACACGTACCAGATCGTGCTCGGCCCGGGCGCGGTCGCCCGCGTCACCCCGGAGTTCGAGTCACTCGTCGCCGCGAGCCCCACGGCCGCCGGCGCCCTGGAGAGCCGGGGCGCGGAACTGCGGGCCGCCCGGCGGGAGCGCAACGCGACTCCGCTCAGGCTCCTGCTGCGCCGCGTCGCGAACATCTTCGTCCCGCTGATCCCGGCCCTGATCGGCTGCGGCATCATCGCGGGCCTCAACGGCCTGCTGGTGAACCTGGGACTGCTCGCCTCCCTCACGCCCGCCCTCACCGTCGTCGCCTCCGGCTTCATGGCGCTGATCGCCGTCTTCGTCGGTTTCAACACCGCGAAGGAGTTCGGCGGCACCCCGGTCCTCGGCGGCGCGGTCGCCGCGATCGTCGTCCACCCGGGAGTCGCGAAGGTGACCGTCTTCGGCACGACGCTCTCCCCGGGGCAGGGCGGCGTCCTCGGAGCGCTGGCCGCGGCCCTGCTCGCGACGTACGTCGAGAGGTGGTGCCGCGGCCGGGTCCCGGACGCCCTCGACGTCCTGCTGACCCCGACCGTCACCGTGCTCGTGGCCGGCCTGGTCACGATCTACGGCCTCATGTACGCGGCCGGAGGGGTCTCCTCGGCGATCGGCACCGCGGCCGACTGGCTCCTCGGCCGGACCGGCGCCTTCGCCGGGCTGGTCCTGGGCGGCCTGTTCCTGCCGCTGGTGATGCTCGGCCTGCACCAGGCGCTGATCCCCATCCACACCACCCTCATCGACCAGCAGGGCTACACCGTCCTGCTGCCCATCCTCGCGATGGCGGGCGCGGGCCAGGTCGGCGCGGCCCTCGCGGTCTACGTCCGGCTGCGCCACGACCGGACGCTGCGCACGACGATCAGGTCGGCGCTCCCGGCGGGCCTGCTGGGCGTGGGCGAGCCGCTCGTCTACGGCGTCTCGCTGCCCCTCGGCCGGCCGTTCGTGACCGCCTGCGCCGGCGGCGCGGCCGGCGGCGCCTTCGTCGGGTTCTTCTCGATGCTCGGCGACCGGGTCGGCTCGACGGCCATCGGCCCCTCCGGCTGGGCCCTGTTCCCGCTCCTGTCCGGCAACCGGAGCCTGACCCTGACCGCCGCGATCTACGCGGGCGGCCTCCTCACCGGCTATCTGGTCGGCTTCGGCGCGACCTACTTCTTCGGGCTCGGCGCCGTCGAGCGGCCCGACGGCGCCGCGGTGACCGCGGCCGCCTCCCCGCGGTGAGCAGCGGGCCGCACCACCGGTTCGGCGGCGTGTGCGATTCTGCGTAGGACAGCACTCCGCCCGGGGAGGGACACCGCACGCCCATGAACCACGCACAGCTGACCGCTCTCGGCCGCGCCCTGCGCCTGCTCGGCGAGCACGGCGACGCCCTCGGCGCCGACAGTCCCGACGCGAAGCTGCACGAGGTCAAGGCCGATCTGAAGCGGGCCCTGGACCTGCTCGAGGACACGGTCACGACGGCGGTGCCGACGACGCGCTGCGCCGAGCACCCGACCGGCCCCGTCGACAAGGGCGCCGTCGACCTGTGCCTGCTGTGCGAGACCCGGCGCCGCGCGGCCCGCCGCTCCGAGGTCAACGGTGCCTACGCCCACGGCCGCCCCACCGGCCCCGGCGAGTCCCCCGACCGCACGCAGTCCCGCTACGGCGTCCGCGCCGACCGGCCCGAGCCCCAGCAGCGCTGGCTGCCCGAGGTGTGGAACGGCCAGGCGTGGCAGCTCTGCGGCACCCCCCGCCGCGACCGGCACGAGGCCGAGCGCTACCTGGCCGCCGAGCGCAGGTCCCCCCGCCCCGGCATGGCCTACCGCCTGGTCCACGAGTTCACCGACTACGAGGTGCTGCGCATCTGGGGCACCCCGGTCAAGATCGACATCGAGCCGATGGGAAACCTGTGACGGGGGTGCCCAGGCGCGGGCCCCGGCTCGGCCGACTCCGGCGCGGGCCCCGGAAAGCCGAGGGTGCCCGGCTCCGGCTCAGCTGAGGGTGCCCAGCGCCGCCGCGTCGTACGCCTTCAGCTCGTCGAAGCGGCCGGCCAGGACCTTCGCCGCCCACTCCGGGTCCTGGAGCAGCGCGCGGCCGATCGCGACGAGGTCGAACTCGTCGCGCTCCAGCCGGTCGAGCAGGTCGTCGATGCCACGGACGGAGGAGCCCTCGCCCTGGAAGGCCTTGAGGAACTCGCCGTCCAGGCCGACCGAGCCGACGGTGATGGCGGGCCTGCCGGTGAGCTTCTTCGTCCAGCCGGCGAGGTTGAGGTCGGAGCCGTCGAACTCGGGCACCCAGTAGCGGCGCGTGGAGGCGTGGAAGGCGTCCACTCCGGCCGCCGCGAGCGGGGCGAGGATCGCCTCCAGCTCCTCCGGGGTCTCGGCGAGCCGGGCGTCGTAGTCCTGCTGCTTCCACTGCGAGTAGCGGAAGAGGACCGGGAACTCGGGCGAGACGGCGGCGCGGACCGCGGCCACGATCTCCGCGGAGAACTTCGCGCGGGCCACCGGGTCCCCGCCGTACGCGTCGGTGCGCCGGTTGGTGCCGGCCCACAGGAACTGGTCGAGCAGATAGCCGTGGGCGCCGTGGAGTTCGACGCCGTCGAAGCCGATGCGCTCCGCCTCCGCGGCGGCCTTCGCGAACGCCTCGACGACGTCGTCGATGTCCTGCTGGGTCATGGCCCGGCCCTTGGGCTCGGCGCCCTCGGCGTGGATGCCGGAGGGACCCATCGCCGGGGCGTCCGCGAACGGCGGCTCACCGGCCCGGCGCACCATGCCGATGTGCCACAGCTGCGGCACGATTGTGCCGCCCGCCGCGTGCACGGCGTCGGCGACCTTCGTCCAGCCGGCCAGCTGCTCCTCGCCGTGGAACCGCGGCACGCTGTCGCTCTGACCCGCGGACTCGTGGCCGACGTACGTGCCCTCGGTCACGATGAGGCCCACGCCCGCGGCGGCGCGCCGGGAGTAGTAGCCCACCACGTCCTCCCCCGGGACGCCGCCCGGCGAGAACTGCCGGGTCATCGGTGCCATCGCGATCCGGTTCGGGACGGTCAGACCGTTCAGGGACACGGGACGGGACAGGATCTCGGCTGCGCGGGACGCGGAATCGGCGCTCACGTGGGGGCTCCTCTGGACGGCGGGTCAGGACGGGGCATTCCGGTGGGTATGTGCACGTGCATCGACCCACCCTCCCGGTAACGGCCCGGCCGGCCACGGCATTCCGGGTCCCCGGCCCACCCCGGTGTGATCCCGGCCACGGAACGGCCGCCGCACCCTGGAAACGCCCGAGGGCGGCACCCCCGGAAAGGGGTGCCGCCCTCGGAAAGGACGAGCCTGATCCGCGAGGATCAGAAGTCCATGTCACCGCCCGGCATGCCACCCGGGGCGCCGCCTGCGGCGGCCTTCTCGGGCTTGTCGGCGATGACGGCCTCGGTGGTGAGGAACAGCGCGGCGATGGACGCGGCGTTCTGCAGGGCAGAGCGCGTGACCTTCGCCGGGTCGATGATGCCCTCGGCGATCATGTCCACGTACTCACCGGTCGCGGCGTTCAGGCCGTGGCCGACGGGCAGGTTGCGGACCTTCTCGACGATGACGCCACCCTCGAGACCGCCGTTGACGGCGATCTGCTTGAGCGGGGCCTCCAGGGCGAGCTTCACGGCGTTCGCGCCGGTCGCCTCGTCACCCGTCAGCTCCAGCTTCTCGAAGACCGAGGAGGCCTGCAGCAGGGCCACGCCACCACCGGCGACGATGCCCTCCTCGACGGCCGCCTTCGCGTTGCGAACGGCGTCCTCGATGCGGTGCTTGCGCTCCTTGAGCTCGACCTCGGTGGCGGCACCGGCCTTGATGACGGCCACGCCGCCCGCCAGCTTCGCCAGACGCTCCTGGAGCTTCTCGCGGTCGTAGTCCGAGTCGGAGTTCTCGATCTCGGCGCGGATCTGGTTGACCCGGCCGGCGACCTGGTCGGCGGAGCCGGCGCCGTCGACGATCGTGGTCTCGTCCTTGGTGATGACGACCTTGCGGGCACGGCCGAGTAGGTCGATGCCCGCGTTCTCCAGCTTGAGGCCGACCTCCTCGGAGATGACCTCGCCGCCCGTGAGGATGGCGATGTCGCCGAGCATGGCCTTGCGGCGGTCACCGAAGCCCGGAGCCTTGACGGCGACGGACTTGAAGGTGCCACGGATCTTGTTGACGACCAGGGTCGACAGGGCCTCGCCCTCGACGTCCTCGGCGATGATCAGCAGCGGCTTGCCCGACTGCATGACCTTCTCGAGGAGCGGCAGCAGGTCCTTGACGTTGCTGATCTTCGAGTTGGCGATCAGGATGTACGGGTCGTCGAGGACGGCCTCCATACGCTCCATGTCGGTCGCGAAGTACGCCGAGATGTAGCCCTTGTCGAAGCGCATGCCCTCGGTGAGCTCGAGCTCCAGACCGAAGGTCTGGGACTCCTCGACCGTGATGACGCCTTCCTTGCCGACCTTGTCCATCGCCTCGGCGATGAGCTCGCCGATCTGGGTGTCGGCGGCGGAGATGGAGGCCGTCGAAGCGATCTGCTCCTTGGTCTCGACATCCTTCGCCTGCTCCAGCAGGGCACCGGAGACGGCCTCGACGGCCTTCTCGATACCGCGCTTCAGAGCCATCGGGTTGGCGCCGGCGGCGACGTTGCGCAGGCCCTCGCGGACCAGCGCCTGGGCCAGGACGGTCGCGGTCGTCGTGCCGTCACCGGCCACGTCGTCCGTCTTCTTCGCGACTTCCTTGACCAGCTCGGCGCCGATCTTCTCGTACGGGTCCTCGAGCTCGATCTCCTTGGCGATGGAAACACCATCGTTGGTGATCGTGGGGGCGCCCCACTTCTTCTCGAGGACGACGTTGCGACCCTTGGGACCAAGGGTGACCTTGACGGCGTCGGCGAGCTGGTTCATCCCGCGCTCGAGACCGCGCCGTGCCTCCTCGTCGAACGCGATGATCTTGGCCATGTGAAGTGGTCCTCCCGGACTGGGGTGGATTGCTCCGGACCGCGCTGGCGCCCGCGACGGACGGCCTGCCTGCCTCGTGGTTCCTTGCCCCACATGGCCTGCGGGCCTCGCCGACCCGGTCCTTCGTTGTCACTCTCACCTTCAGAGTGCTAACGCCAATGATTAGCACTCGACCCCCGAGAGTGCAAGACGCTCCCCCGCAGTGAGCCCCTTCCAGGGGGCGCGCGGACCCCGACGGGAGCACTCCCACGCGCCCGCACGCCCTGCCGCAGCACCCACCCCGGCCTCCCGTACGCCCCGCCACGACCTCACCGCGGTTCCCGTACGCCCGCCGCGACCTCACCGCGGTTCCCGCACGCCCCGCCCCGCCGCGACGTCGTCCCGGCCGGGTCGCGGAACGCCCGAGGGGCCCGTACCCCTGATGGGATACGGGCCCCTCGACGTGAGTGAATACGTGCGTCGGTGGCCGATCGCGCCGAGATCAGACGGCGAGTTTGACCATGTCCGCCTGCGGACCCTTCTGGCCCTGCGAGATCTCGAACTCCACTCGCTGACCCTCTTCAAGGGTGCGGTAGCCGTCCATCTGAATCGCGCTGTAGTGCACGAAGACGTCCGCACCACCGTCGACCGCGATGAAGCCGTACCCCTTCTCCGCGTTGAACCACTTGACGGTGCCCTGAGCCATGCCTAACTCCCCTATTACTGGCCCTTGCACAGATCCGCACTTCGCGGATCCGGGTCAGACCTCACCCCCCAACGGTTGGGGGTGTGCGCCGGAACGCGTCGACCGCGGCTGAATGTATCTGTCCAACTGCCGTCTGCAACAGGTCAGTCGGACGAGAAATCCGGGCACGCATGATCGGCAATATGTGGAGGACTCGCACATGTTCAGGGCAAGTCGGGCCCCGTAAGTGCCATGAAAGGCTTGAAAAAGCCGGGCACATTGGCTGCTTCTTGTCGGACACCGGATCGGCGTTCATATGCGCCCGGCATGGAAAGCGCGGCAGCTTCCCCAACTGTACCGTGCTCAACCATGCAGAATTGCCCCCTCCGTTTCTCTTGCGGAGAGGGCAATCCGGGGGAACAGCCGGTTTTCGAAGCCGGTTTTCGAAGCCGATCGTCAGCAGCCGCCGGCCACGGCCGGGATGATCGAGACGCCCGCGCCGTCCGGCGTCGCCGTCTCGAGGCCCTGCTCGAAGCGCACGTCGTCGTCGTTCACGTACACGTTGACGAAGCGGCGCAGCTTGCCCTGGTCGTCCAGGACGCGCGCGGCGATGCCCGTGTGGTTCTTCTCCAGGTCCGAGATGACCTCGGCGAGGGTCGCGCCCTCCGCCGGGACCTCGGCCCTGCCACCCGTGTAGGTGCGCAGGATGGTGGGGATGCGAACGTTGACGCTCATGATGCGAGGCCAGCCTCTCGGAAGGAGTCCAGGTTCGGGCGGATGGTCGCGGTCAGACCGGTGCCGGCCACCGCGTCGAGGGTCTTGAGGCCGTCACCGGTGTTGAGGACGACCGTCGTCAGGGTCGGGTCCAGGACGCCGCTCTCGATCAGCTTCTTCGTGACCCCCACGGTCACGCCGCCCGCCGTCTCGGCGAAGATGCCCTCCGTCCGCGCCAGCAGCTTGATCGCGTCGACGATTTGCTCGTCGTCGACATCCTCCACCGCACCGCCGGTCCGGCGCGCGACGTCGAGGACGTACGGCCCGTCGGCCGGGTTGCCGATGGCGAGCGACTTGGCGATCGTGTTCGGCTTCTGCGGCCGTACGACGTCGTGTCCCGCCTTGTAGGCCACGGACACCGGCGAGCAGCCCTCGGCCTGGGCGCCGAAGATCTTGTACGGCCGGTCCTCGACGAGGCCGAGCCTGATCAGTTCCTGCAGCCCCTTGTCGATCTTCGTGAGCTGGGAGCCCGAGGCGATCGGCACGACCAGCTGGTCCGGCAGCCGCCAGCCGAGCTGCTCGCAGATCTCGTACGCGAGGGTCTTCGAGCCCTCCGCGTAGTACGGCCGCAGGTTGACGTTGACGAAGCCCCAGCCCTCGCCGGCCGGGTCGCCGATGAGTTCGGAGCAGAAGCGGTTGACGTCGTCGTAGTTGCCCTCGATGCCGACGAGTTCGCCGCCGTAGATCGCGGCCATGACGATCTTGCCCTGCTCCAGGTCGTGCGGGATGAACACGCAGGAGCGGAAGCCGGCCCGGGCGGCGGCGGCGCCGACGGCACCCGCCAGGTTGCCGGTGGAGGAGCAGGAGAGCGTGGTGAAGCCGAAGGCGCGGGCGGCCTCCAGGGCCTGTGCGACGACGCGGTCCTTGAAGGAGTGCGTCGGGTTGCCCGAGTCGTCCTTGACGAAGAGCTTGCCGGGGTCGACGCCCAGTTCGCGCGCGAGGTTGTCGGCCTGCACGAGCTTGGTCCAGCCCGGGTTGATGTTCGGCTTGTCGGCGACGTCCGCGGGGACGGGCAGCAGCGGCGCGTAGCGCCAGATGTTCGCGGGGCCCGCTTCGATGCGCTTGCGGAGTTCCTCGGTGTCGTACGCCGAGAAGTCGTAGGCGATCTCCAGCGGGCCGAAACACTCCTCGCAGGCGAAGACCGGGCCGAGCGGCACGCGGTGTCCGCATTCGCGGCAGGAGAGGGCCGCGGCGGGGCCGAGATCGACGGAGTCCGCGGCGGTGGAAGAGTCGGTGGTGCTTGCAACTGTCTGCGCAGCCATGGAGGCGAGGCCCTTTCTCCTCATCTTCCTCACGGCGCACTTCGCCGTGAGACGGATTTGGCACCTTCCCTAGCCGGGAGCCTCGCGACGCTGATCGGCGACGATCAGGACGAGACCGGCTGGAGGGTTGCCGGGGCTTCAACGGGCCGTATCCCTCTGCCCCTCTGGATGAGCGGTGTTCAGTTGTTGGTCGCGACGCGGGGACCGAGCCAGGACATGCAATGGTCATCCGCGTTGTTCAAGACTGTAACCGAAGGCCAGGACAGTTGAGATAGTCGTCCGAACCGCGAGATGGATCACACCCCGGCGGGGCGTGTGGTCGGACAGTGAGGAGCCCGGACCGTGCTGGAAGAAGTCGAGCGCTGGCTGAGCACCCGCTCCTGGTCCGTGACCGACCGTCCGCTCCACCAGCTGACGGCCGCCAAACGCACCACGGGGTCGACGGTCAGCGTCGTGCTGCCCGCCCTGAACGAGGAGGAGACCGTCGGGGCGATAGTCGCGGCCATCCGCCACGACCTGATGCTGCGGGTCCCGCTCGTCGACGAGATCGTCGTCGTCGACTCGGGCTCGTCCGACCGCACCTCCGAGGTGGCCGCCGCGGCGGGCGCCCGCGTGGTGCACCGGGACGACATCCTGCCGCGGCTCCCGCCCGTCCCCGGCAAGGGCGAGGTCCTGTGGCGGTCCCTGCTGGTGACGAGCGGGGACATCGTCTGTTTCGTCGACGCGGACCTGCGCGAGTTCTCCTCCGACTTCGTCACGGGGATCGTGGGCCCGCTGCTCACCGACCCGGGCGTGGCTCTCGTCAAGGCCATGTACGACCGGCCGCTGACCGTGTCCGACGGGTCCGCCTCCGGCAGAACCGCCGCGGGCCAGGGCGGCCGGGTGACCGAGCTGATGGCGCGTCCGCTCCTGAACATGCACTGGCCGCAGCTCGCGGGCTTCGTCCAGCCGCTGGGCGGCGAGTACGCGGCGCGCCGGTCGCTGCTGGAGCGGCTGCCGTTCCCCGTCGGGTACGGGGTGGAGCTGGGCATGCTGGTGGACGCGCTGCATCTGGTGGGTCTCGACGCGCTCGCCCAGGTCGACGTCGGGGTGCGCAGGCACCGCCACCAGGACGGGCAGGCGCTCGGCCGGATGTCGGCGGCGATCTACCGCACCGCGCAGCTCCGGCTCGCCCGCGGGCACCTCGTCCGCCCGGCCCTCACCCAGTTCGAGCGGGGCGAGGACGGCTTCGTGCCGCGCACCCACTCCGTGGACACGCAGGAGCGGCCCCCGATGGTGGAGCTGGCCGAGTACCGCTCACGCAGAGTGGCCTGAGCCCGGACACCGCGTGATGCCGGGTGGCGCCGGATGCCGCCGGACGAGGTGCTCCGGGGGCCGAGGGGCGAGGCGGTACCCGCCCGTACGTTTGAGCGTTTCCGAGCCGGGCTAGGTTGAGGTCTATGGCTTCCACGCACGGTGACCACCAGATCCTTGTCGCGTCCAACCGCGGCCCGGTCTCCTACGAGCTGCGCGAGGACGGCTCGCTCCACGCCCGGCGCGGCGGGGGCGGGCTGGTCTCGGGACTGTCGGCGATCGGGCCGGACGCGGGCGCCCTGTGGGTGTGCGCGGCCCTCGGCGACGGGGACCGCGAGGCGGTGCGGCGGGGCGTCGGCGAGGACGGCGTGCGGATGCTCGACATCGACGCCGAGGTGCACACGGACGCGTACAACGGCATCGCGAACTCGGTGCTGTGGTTCGTCCACCACATGCTGTACCAGACCCCGCTCGAGCCCGCCTTCGACGCGGAGTTCCGGCGTCAGTGGGCGTCGTACGAGACGTACAACCGGGCCTTCGCCGACGCGCTGGCCTCGGCGGCGGCGACGGGGGCCTCGGTCCTCGTGCAGGACTACCACCTGACGCTGGTGCCCGGGATGCTCCGTGAGCTGCGGCCCGACCTGCGCATCGGGCACTTCTCGCACACGCCGTGGGCGCCGGTCGACTACTTCCGGATGCTGCCCGACGACATCGCGCAGCAGGTGCTGCGGGGGATGCTCGGCGCGGACCGGCTGGGCTTCCTCACCCGTCGCTGGGCGGACGCGTTCACCGCGTGCTGCGAGGACCTGGCCGGCGGTCTCGGCGGCACCCGGGTCGGGGTGCACGGCCTGGGCGCGGACGCGGAGTTCCTGCGCGCGCGCTCGCACGAGGCGGACGTCGACGAACGGATGGCGGCGCTGCGGGAGCAGATCGGCACGTCCCCGGAGGGCGGCCCGCGCCGGACGGTCGTACGGGTCGACCGCACCGAGCTGTCGAAGAACATCGTGCGGGGCCTGCGGGCGTACGAGCAGCTGCTGGAGGAGCGTCCCGAGTTGCGCGAGCGGGTGGTGCACGTCGCCTTCGCCTACCCGTCCCGCCAGGACCTGGCCGTCTACCGGGACTACACGGCCGAGGTGCAGCGCGTCGCCGACACGATCAACTCGCGGTACGGGACGCCCGGCTGGACCCCGGTCGTGCTGCACGTCCAGGACGACTTCGCCCGCTCCCTGGCCGCGTACCGGCTGGCGGACGTGGCGCTGGTCAACCCCATCCGGGACGGTATGAACCTGGTGGCCAAGGAGGTGCCGGTCGTCTCCGACGGTGGGTGCGTCCTGGTGCTCTCGCGGGAGGCGGGGGCGCACGAGGAGCTCGGCGAGGACGCGATCACGGTGAACCCGTACGACGTGGTGGGCACCGCACGCGCGCTGCACGAGGCGCTGACGATGCCGGCCGACGAGCGCGCCACGCGCACGAAGCGGCTGGCCGCCGCGGCGACCGCGCTGCCGCCGGCCCGGTGGTTCCTGGACCAGCTGCACGCCCTCCAGGCCTGACCCCGCGTGGCTCGGTCCCCGGCCGGGGACGGGGCCACGCCGGCGTCGGTACGGGTACCGGTTCCGGGAACCGGTACCCGTACCGACGCCGGTCTGCTTTCAGGTCAGTCGGTTCGCCAGGGCCGTGAGGAGGTGGACGACCCCGGCCGGGCCGTCGACGACCAGGTCGGCGCGTTCGGCGAGTTCGGCGACCTCCGCGTTGCCGCTGAACACCAGCAGGCCCGGCACCCCGTCGGAGCGGAGCTTGTCGACGGCGGCGAACGCGGGCAGGTCGCCCAGGTCGTCACCGGCGTAGAGGACGGCCTCGGCGCCGCTCTCGCGCACGTACTCCGTGAGGGCGACGCCCTTGTCCACGCCCGGTGGCCTCAGCTCCAGGACCATCCGGCCCGGCTCGACGATCAGGCCGTGCCGGGCGGCGAGCTCCCCGAGGGGGCCGCGCAGGGTCTCGAAGGCGGCCTGCGGGTCCGCCGCGCGGCGCGTGTGCACGGCGACGGCGCGGCCCTTCTCCTCGATCCAGGTGCCCTGCCAGGCGCCGATCTCGTCCAGGAAGCCGGGCAGTTCGGCCCGGACGGCTGCCACTCCGGGGTGCGGCGCGGGCGCGCTGACCGTGCCGCTCACCGCGTCCCAGCGCTCGGCGCCGTAGTGCCCGAGGACCACCAGGTGCTCCAGGCCGGGGACGCCCGCGAAGCCGCCGTGGCGGACCGCGACGCCCGCCGGGCGGCCGGTGACGACCGCCACCGACGCCACCTCGGGCGCGAGGGCCGCGAGGGCGGGGACGGCGCCGGGGTGGGCCCGGGCCTGTTCGGGGTCGGGGACGATCGGGGCGAGCGTCCCGTCGAAGTCGAGTGCGATCACGGCCCGGCCGGGCCGTCGCAGGATGGCGTCGAGTCCCTCGCGCCCGGCCGTGGTCGCCGGGGTCGGCAAGGAGTCCGTGAAGTCCGCGTTGCTGCCCATGGGACGACCCTATCCGTGCGGGGCGGGGCGCACGCCTGTCACTTTGCGCCGGGTGCCCCGGGCGGACTCAGCGTTCCGCGCGGCGGGCCTCGCGGACACGGCGGAGCCGGTTGACCGTCACCGGGTCGTGGGCGAGCGCCCGCGGGTCGTCGAGCAGGGCGTTGAGCAGCTGGTAGTACCTGACCGGCACGAGACCGAGCTGTTCGCGTATCGCCCGCTCCTTGGCGCCGGGACCGGGCCAGTTCCTGCGCTCGGTGGCGAGGACGGCCCGCTCCTGGGGGGTGAGCTGCTCCATGGCGGCCACGGTAACCCCCGCCACCGACAGCGCACGCCCGTCCGGTCCCGCCGCGCTACTCCGCGCTCTCCGCGATGACGGCCCGGCGCTGGAGTTCGCCCAGGACGGCGGACGGGCGGCCGGCGGGGCCGACGGCCTTGCCGATGTCCTGCTTGACGGAGGCGCTGACGCCGGCCCAGCTGGTCTCGCCGACCGGGTAGAGCTCGGCGGAGGGGAGTTCCTCCAGGAAGGGCGCGAGGTCCTTGTCGTCCGGGTCCTCGGCCATGACCGCGGACGCGGACGTGGTCACCGGCAGCAGATCGTACCGGCGGGAGAAGGCCAGCACGTTCTTCGTGCTGTAGACGTAGTCGAGGAACTCGCCGGCCTGCTCGCGGTGGCCGTTCTTCTTGAAGGCCATCATCCAGTCGGCGACGCCCATCGTGGTCCGGCTCCTGCCCTCGGCGCCGGGCATGGGCACCATGCCGAACTTGACGCCCTTCGCGGCGGCGGTCTTCATCAGCGTCGGGTGCCCGTTGAGCATGCCGACCTCGCCGCGGGCGAAGGCGGCGAAGGCGTCGGCGCGGTTGAGTTTCGCGGGCGCGGTCGGTCCGGTGAGCCCCTTGCCGACCAGCTCGTTCTTCAGCCAGTCGAACGTCCTGACGTTCTCCGCCGAGTCGAGGGAGTACGTGCCGACGTCCTGGGTGTAGCCGCCGCCCCCGCTCAGCAGCCACTGCATGGTCTCCGCCTGCGCCTCCTCGGGGCCGAGCGGCAGCGCGTAGGGGATCTCGACGCCCTTGGACTTGAGCACCCTGGCGTCGGCCGCGAGCGCGCTCCAGGTCTTCGGCGGGGTGAGGCCCGCCTCGGAGAACAGCGTCTTGTTGTAGAAGAGGAGCCGCGTGGAGGCGGCGAACGGCATGCCGTACTGCACCCGCCGCATCTCGCCCGCGTCGCTGAGCCGGGAGACGAAGTCGGCCTGGGTGGGTATGGAGAGCAGGTCGTCGGCCTCGTACAGCTCGCCCTCGGCCGCGTAGTCGGCGTACGCGCCGATCTGGGCGAGGTCGGGGGCCTTGCCGGCGTCGACCAGGTCCCTGACCTTGCGGTCGACGTCGTTCCAGGAGTAGACGTCCACCTCGACGTGGATGCCGGGGTGCTCGGCCTCGAAGCTCGCGGCCAGATCGTCCCAGTACTTCTTGGAGCTGTTGGCCGCGGAGTCCCCGTAGTCAGCTGCGACCAGTCGCAGGGTCACGTCGTCGGAGCCGCCCGAGCCGCCGCAGCCCGTGAGCGCCGCTGTCATGCCCAGTGCGGACACCACCGCGATCAGTCCTGTCCTACGCCGCTGCACCGCTCGTCCCCAACCCTGTTGTCTAGTCCTGTTGTCCCAAAGTTCGGATACAAGGTCTACACCACGTGAGTGGACTAGACCTCTCCTGGGGTAAGGGGCGACACTGTCCCCCGTGAGACATGTCATCGCCCTCGACGTGGGCGGCACCGGGATGAAGGCCGCCCTCGTGGGGACCGGCGGCGAGCTGCTCCACCAGGCCCGCCGGGCGACCGGCCGCGAGCGCGGCAGCGAGGCCGTCGTCGGGACGATCCTCGACTTCGCGGCCGAGCTGCTGGCGTACGGCGAGCGGCGGTTCGGCGAAGCCGCCGCGGCGGCCGGCGTCGCCGTCCCCGGCATCGTCGACTCCGCGCGCGGCGTCGCGGTCTACTCGGCCAACCTCGGCTGGCGCGACCTCCCGCTGCGCCGCCTGCTCGGCGAACGGCTGGCCGGGACACCGGTCGCCCTCGGCCACGACGTGCGCACCGGCGGACTCGCCGAGGGCCGGATCGGCGCGGGCCGGGGCGCCGACCGTTTCCTGTTCGTACCGCTCGGCACCGGTATCGCCGGCGCGATCGGCATCGACGGCACGGTGGAGGCGGGCGCGCACGGCTTCGCCGGGGAGATCGGCCACATCGTCGTACGGCCGGGGGGAACCCCGTGCCCGTGCGGACAGCGCGGCTGCCTGGAGCGCTACGCCTCCGCGGCGGCCGTCAGCGAGGCCTGGGCCCTCGCGTCCGGCGACCGGGACGCCGACGCGGCGGACTGCGCGCGGGCCGTTCAGGACGGGGACGAGCGGGCCGTACGCGTCTGGCGCGACGCCGTGGACGCGCTCGCCGACGGGCTCGTCACCGCGCTGACCCTGCTGGACCCGCGCACCCTGATCATCGGAGGCGGGCTCGCCGAGGCCGGGGACACCCTCTTCGCCCCGCTGCGCGCCGCCGTCGCGGAACGCGTCACCTTCCAGCAACTGCCGTCCCTCGTCCCTGCGGCTCTCGGCGACACGGCCGGATGTCTGGGCGCCGGACTGCTGGCCTGGGATCTACTCGAAACCGACATCACCGTCCGCTCGGAGGTAACCACCTGATGGCCCCTAGCAAGGTTCTCGCCGGCGCCCGGGTGGTCCTGCCCACCGGGATCGTGGACGGCGGCCATTTGGTCGTCGACGGCGCGCGGATCGCCGGCGGGGGTCCCCCCGGGACGGAGCCGACCGGCGTCCCCGGGGACGCGGAGCGGCTCGACCTCACGGGCCACTGGCTGGTCCCCGGCTTCGTCGACATGCACAACCACGGCGGCGGCGGCGCGTCCTTCACCTCGGGAACCGTCGAGGACGTCCTCAAGGGCGTCCACACCCACCGGCTGCACGGCACGACCACCCTCGTCGCCTCCACCGTCACCGGCGACATGCACGGCCTCGCCCAGCGCGCAGGACTGCTCTCCGAACTGGCCGAACAGGGCGACATCGCGGGCATCCACTTCGAGGGCCCCTTCATCTCCCCCTGCCGCAAGGGCGCCCACTCCGAGGAACTGCTGCGCGACCCCGACCCGGCCGAGGTCCGCAAGCTGCTCGACGCGGCGCGCGGCCGGGCCCGGATGGTCACGCTCGCCACCGAACTGCCGGGCGGCATCGACTCCGTACGGCTGCTGGCCGAGCACGGCGTGATCGCGGCCGTCGGCCACACCGACGCGACGTACGAGCAGACGCGGGAGGCCATCGACGCGGGTGCCACCGTGGCGACGCACCTGTTCAACGCGATGCCCGCGCTCGGGCACCGCTCCCCCGGGCCGATCGCCGCCCTCCTGGAGGACGAGCGGATCACCGTCGAGCTGATCAACGACGGCACCCATCTGCACCCGGCCGCCCTGGAACTGGCGTTCCGTCACGCGGGCGCCGGCCGGGTGGCGTTCATCACCGACGCGATGGACGCCGCCGGCTTCGGCGACGGCCGCTACATGCTCGGCCCGCTGGAGGTGGAGGTGGCGGACGGCGTAGCCCGCCTGGTGGAGGGCGGCTCGATCGCGGGCTCCACGCTCACGCTGGACCGCGCCTTCAAGCGGGCGGTCACCGTGGACCGGCTGCCCGTCGAGGACGTCGTCGCCGCCCTGTCCGCCAACCCCGCGAGGCTCCTAGGCGTGGCCGACAGGGTGGGCTCCCTGGAGGCGGGCAAGGACGCCGACCTGGTGGTGCTGAACTCGGAGTTCGAGGTCCGGGGCGTGCTGCGCCGGGGTGAATGGGTGGTTCGTCCCCGGCTGGGGTGAGCCCGGCCCGGTCGGGACCCAGGAGGCCGGCGCGGCCCGGGTGACCCCCGCGCCGTGGCAGGACCTAGCCCTTCCAGCCCTCGGCCAGCCACATCTGGTCGAGGAGGGCGTCGCACTGGTTGCCCTGCTCGCAGGAGATCTTGATGGTGTTGGTGCCCTTGTTGAGCTCGACGTAGTTGTAGGTCTTCGTCCAGCCCTTCTCGTAGTCCCCCGCCGGGGCCTCCGCCCAGTTCTTCAGGGCGAGCGGGGCGGTCAGGGGCTTGGCGTTGATCGACAGGGTGGCGGTGGCGTCCTTGCCGGGCACGCTGTAACCGGTGTAGACGGTGTACTTGCCGGACTTCGGGATGCCGTTCACGTTCCACGTGACGGCGGCACCGACCTGGTTGAAGTTCGCGACGTAGACACCGCCGGCCGCCTTCGCGCCCTTGACGTCGGACGCCGTGGTGGCGCCGTCGAGGCGGAGGGCCTTGGCGTCGATCGCGGGCAGGTCGTCCTCGGCCTCCGCGGGCCGGCCGGCCGGCTTGCTGGGCTCGGCGCTCTGCGAGGCCGTGGGGGCCGCGCCGCCGGCGTTGTCGCCCTTGTCGTCGTCCGAGTCACCGCCCAGCATCACGACACCGATACCGACGACGACCGCGGCGACCACGGCGATCGCGCCGATCAGCAGGCCCCTGGTGTTGGGACCCCGGCCCCGACCGCCCCCGCCGCCGCCGACCATGGGCGTCCGGCTCGTGGTGACAGTGCCGGGGGCGGTCTCGGGTGCTGCGTGCTGCGGGGCGGGCCGGCCGTACGCCTGCTGCTGCGGGACCTGCCGGCCGTACTGCGCGGTCGGCGCCTGCTGCCCGTACGCGGCCTGCTGGCCGTACGTGGTCTGCTGCTGCCCGTACTGCCGCTCGCCCACCGCGCGCACCCTGTTGACGGAGCCCGGATAGCCGTAGCCACCGCTCGGCGGCTGTGCGCCTGCGGCCTGGCCGTCGGCGTACAGGTAGCCGAACGGGTCGTCGTCCTCGGGTGTGCTCGCGCCGTTGTTGCCGGGCGTCATCCCTTGGTCTCCTCAGCGGGTGCGGTACGTGGGTGAATGGCGAGCCTACCCGCTCCGAGGGACCCGAACGGGTGACTCAGTTCTCATCGATCCACTGACCTGCGTGTTATCCCGCACGCCGATGCTGTTTGGGACGAGACCGTTTCTCTACGTACATCCGTTCGTCAGCGGATTTCAAGACCTCGTCCGCCGTCATGCCGCAGTGTGCCCATCCGATGCCGAAGCTGGCGCCCACCCGCACGGCCCGGCCGTCGACCCTGATGGGCGGAATGATCGCGTTCCGCAGCCGTACGGCGAGGTCCTGGGCGTCGGCCCGGCCGAGGCCGTCGGCGAGGACCACGAACTCGTCACCGCCGAGCCGGGCGACCGTGTCCCCGTCCCGTACGACGCTGGTCAGCCGGCGGGCGACCTCCACGAGCACCGCGTCGCCCGCGTTGTGCCCGAAGCGGTCGTTGATCGACTTGAAGCCGTCGAGGTCGCAGAAGAGCACGGCGAGGCCCTTGGTGCCGTCGTCGGTCTCACCTTCGGGCGCGATGGTGTGGACGTGGTGGTCGAAGCCGTCGTAGGGCCCCGGCTCCGGCCGGAAGTCGAATCCGTGGCCGTGCGCCTCCTGGTCGAAGGCGGCCGGGTGCTCCGGCGGGTACGCCCCGTACGCCGCGTCCAGCGAGGCGACCGCACCGGGCGGCAGGGACTGCGGGCGCTGGCAGAGACGGGAGCCCAGCCGGGAGCGCAGCTCGGCGGAGTTCGGCAGGCCGGTGAGCGAGTCGTGCGAGGCGCGGTGGGCGAGCTGGAGCTCGCGGCGCTTGCGCTCCTCGATGTCCTCGACGTGGGTGAGCAGGAAGCGCGGGCCGTCGGCGGCGTCCGCGACGACGGAGTTGCGCAGGCTGACCCACACGTAGGTGCCGTCGCGGCGGCCGAGGCGCAGCTCGGCCCGGCCGCCCTCGGCGGAGGTCCTGAGCAGCGTGCCGATGTCCTCGGGGTGGACGAGGTCGGAGAAGGAGTAGCGGCGCATCGCCGAGGCGGGCCGGCCGAGGAGCCGGCACAGGGCGTCGTTCGTGCGCAGGATCCGGCCGTGCTGGTCGCCGCCCATCTCGGCGATGGCCATGCCGGAGGGTGCGTACTCGAAGGCCTGGCGGAAGCTCTCCTCGCTGGCGCGCAGGGCCTGCTGCTCGCGCTCCAGGCGGACCAGGGCGCGCTGCATGTTGGCGCGCAGCCGGGCGTTGCTGATCGCGATCGCGGCCTGGAAGGCGTACATCTGGAGGGCCTCGCGGCCCCAGGCGCCGGGCCGGCGGCCGTTGCGCGGCCGGTCCACGGACAGGACGCCGATCAGTTCGCCGCAGCGGGAGCCGGGGATGCCGGGGGTGTACATCGGCGCGAAGAGGCGGTCGGAGGGGTGCCACTCGTCCTCGAAGCGGGGCGCCGGACCGTCCGTGTACCACTGCGGCACGTCGTCCTCGTCGAGGACCCAGCCCTCGGTGTGGGGTATGAACCGCAGGTCCCCCCAGGCCTCGCCCATGCTCAGCCGGCGGTCCCAGGAGGTGCGTGAGCCGACCCGGCCGGTGATGAGCGCCTCGGCGGCGGAGTTGCCCGCGAGCGCGGCCACCACGAGGTCGCCGTCCGGCTGGACCAGGTTGACGCAGGCCAGCTCGTAGCCGAGGCCGTTGACCACGCCGTCGGCGACGGTCTGCAGCGTGTCGGCCAGGCTGCGGGCGGTGTTCATGTCCGCCATCACCTGGTGCAGCTGCCGCAGGGTCGTAAGGCGGACGTACGGCTCCGACTCGGTCTCCATGCGCCCTCCCCCCGAGACCTCGCAGCAACTCCAGGGTGCTCTTCGGCGTGACTCGGCTTACTGCTCGGTAGCTTCAGCCATGGCTTCGTACATCGTTCCCGCCACTGAATCACAGCGCGCTGCCCACTCGGTACACAGGGTCAACAAAATATGGCTCCTGTGACTCAAGTCACAGCAGAACATGAGCAATTGAGTGGGGTTTCTGCATTTCCGCTGTGCGTTTACTGCGCGCATATCCGGGATCTGTGTACAGGCTGTGAGCATTTACGACCGGCGACGGCGGTGCGTCGTTCGCCCCGGTGCGCGCGGCGGGGTCGGCCGGTGGTCCTAGGACCCGGCTCGGCCCAGGGTCGGCCCCGGGTCCGATGCGGCGGGCCGGAGGCGGGGACTAGCGTTTTCCCGTGCTGAAGACTCCCGCTGCCGTAGCCATCGCGTCTCCCCCGTCCGCCGCGCCGCACGCCGACGGGCATGCTGATGGGGTGAGCAACGACGAGTTCCGCGCCGTCATGTCCCGGCTGGCCGCGGGCGTGGTCCTGGTGACGGCCCACGAGCCCGCGCTGGATCCGGACGGGCCCGGCGGCGAGGACGTCGGCATGACGGCGACCTCCTTCATGTCCGTCTCCCTGGACCCGCCGCTGGTGATGGTGGGCCTGCGGGAGGGCTCCCGCATGGACGACCTGCTCGCCGAGCAGCCGCACTGGGCGGTCTCCGTGCTCTCCGACAGCCAGCGTCAGATCGCGGGCCGCTTCGCCATGAAGGGGCGGATCAGCGACCGCCTGCTCTTCGAGGACCTCCCGTACCTCCGCGGCAAGGAGTCCGGAGCACCGCTGGTCGGCGGCGCCCTGGCGACCCTGGAGTGCCGCACGGAGCAACGGGTGACCGCGGGCGATCACACGCTGGTCATCGGCCGCGTCCTGACGGCGTCGGTCCCGAGCGCGGACGGCGACCCCCTGACGTACTTCAAGGGCCGGTACCGGCAGCTGGGTTAGGGCCGCGGGGCGCCGCGGGGCGTTGCGTTGCGCCCCGGGCCCGCCGGGCAAGCGGCCCCCGGCCGGATCCCGACCCGCACGGCGGTCCGTGTCCGCCAGTGCGTGGGCGTGGGCGTGGGCGTGACGAACACGGCTCAGGGCTCAGGGCTCACGGCCAGCGGCCAGCGGCCAACGGCCAACGGCCAACGGCCAACGGCCAACGGCCAACGGCTCATGACGTCACGGCGTCACGCATCGCGGCGTCACGCGTCACGCGTCACGGCGTCAGCGGGTGTGACGTGCGGCCCGACGCCTCGTCGATCTCGTCGTGCGCCTTGGTCAGCAGCTTCATCGCCAGTTCGTTGAGTGCTCTGGCGCCCGCCACCTCCTCGCCCACCCTCGGCTGGTCGGCGTCGGAGGGGTGGCGGCTGGAGTACCCGTGCGCCCGCACCTCGCTCCCGTCGGCGAGCCGTACCAGCGCGGCGGCGCGGGTGCGGTGGGAGTCCTCCTCGAATTCCAGCTCGACGTGCCATCCGACAGCGGTCTGCGCCATCACGATCACCTCCGGAATCCCTGCTTCCAGGATGAGCCCGGCAGCCCGCCCGCGCACGGCCTGCGCGCAGTGGGCCTGCGCGGGGCCGGCACCGCCCAGTGCTGTGACCGGAACGGTTCACAGCACTAAGGGTTGTCGAAGGCCGTCACGTCGAGACCGGCGAGCCGCTCCGGGTCCCGGAGGATGTCGATCGCGGCGATCCGCCCCTTCGTGACGGTGAACGCCAGCACGGCGACCGCGCGCCCCTCGGTGATCACGACGGCCCCCGCGACCCCGTTGACCAGGGCGGGCCGCGCGATGCGGGCGAGGCGGGCGAAACCGCTCGCCCCCGCGGCCACCGCCTTCGCACCGCTGCGCACGCCCGCCTCGGAGCGGGCGACCACGTCGGGGTCGAGCACGGCGACCAGCGCGTCGAGGTCCCCGTCGCGCGCGGCGGCGAGGAAGGCGTCGACGGCCGCGCGCTGCCGGCTCAGGTCGGCGTCGGGGACCGGTGCCCCGCCCCGGACCCGGCGCCGGGCACGGCTGGCGAGCTGCCGGGCCGCCGCCGGCGTACGGCCGACGAGGGGCGCGATCTCCTCGAAGGGCACCGCGAACAGGTCGTGCAGCACGAACGCGAGCCGCTCGGCGGGCGCCAGGTTCTCCAGGACCACGAGCAGGGCGAGGCCGACCGAGTCTGCGAGCAGCGCCTGCTGCTCGGGGTCGGCCCCGCCCACCGGGCTGAGCACCGGCTCCGGCATGCGCAGGCCGGGCTCCTCGGTGAGTTCCTCGGCGCGGCTCCTGCGCGCGCGCAGCATGTCGAGGCAGACCCGGCCCACGACGGTCGTCAGCCACCCGCCGAGGTTGTCGACCGCGGCGGCGTCGGTGCGGCTGAGCTTGAACCAGGTCTCCTGGACGGCGTCCTCCGCCTCGGTGAGCGAACCGAGCATGCGGTAGGCGACGGCGCGCAGACGTGCGCGGTGCGCCTGGAACCGCTCGGCGAGGAGGTCGCTCTCCCGGCCGGCGCTCCCCGCCGGAAAGCTCTCGGGAACTGCGCCCTCGCTCATCAGCCCCAGTCCCGCCCCGTACGGCCCCGCTTGGTGTCGGAGCGCTGCTTCTTCTCGCGCAGCCGGCGTTCGTTGATGCCTCGCGGGACACGGGTCGCCCGGCGGGGCCTGGGCGGGGGCGCGCTCGCCTCGGCGAGCAGCGAGGCGAGCCGTACGGCCGCGGTCTCGCGGTTGCGCCACTGCGACCGGTGCTCGGAGGCCCGCACACTGATGACCCCGTCGACGAGGCGCCCGGCCAGCCTGTCCAGGGCGCGCTCCTTCCACACCGGCGGCAGCGCCTCGGTCTTCGCGAGGTCGAACCGGAGCTCGACCTGGGAGTCGCTGGTGTTGACGTGCTGCCCACCGGGTCCGGAGGAGCGCGAGAAACGCCACATCAGCTCGGCCTCGGGAAGGGAGACGGAGCCGCGGACGACGTAGGGACCGGACATGGGGTCCATGGTCGCTTGCCCGTCCGGTCCGCGTCACCCGTTTTTCCGGAGCCGTACGCCCCTTCGGGTAAAGAAAGCAAAGACACCTGGAACCTCGGGTGCCCCCCTGGACGTTCATAGGGGTAGCTGTAGCTTCGTGCCCGTACGAAGCCCATGCGTACGGGCACCGAGCACGTACGTCACGAGGGAAGGGACTCCCAACAATGGCTGTAAGCCTGTCCAAGGGTGGCAACGTCTCGCTCACCAAGGAGGCTCCGGGCCTGACCGCCGTCACCGTGGGCCTCGGCTGGGACGTCCGCAGCACCACCGGCACCGACTTCGACCTCGACGCCTCGGCCATCGCGGTCAACCCGCAGGGCAAGGTCTACTCGGACGGCCACTTCGTCTTCTTCAACAACAAGCAGACCCCGGACCAGACCATCGTCCACACCGGTGACAACCGCACGGGTGAGGGCGCGGGCGACGACGAGGCGATCAACGTCAACCTGGCCGGCCTCCCGGCCGACGTCGAGAAGATCGTCTTCCCGGTCTCGATCTACGACGCCGAGACCCGCTCGCAGAACTTCGGCCAGGTCCGCAACGCCTACATCCGCATCGTGAACCAGGCCGGCGGCGCGGAGATCGCCCGTTACGACCTGTCCGAGGACGCGGCGACGGAGACGGCCATGGTCTTCGGCGAGCTCTACCGCAACGGCGCCGAGTGGAAGTTCCGCGCGGTCGGCCAGGGCTACGCGTCGGGCCTGGCCGGCATCGCCCAGGACTTCGGCGTGAGCGTCTGACCCGCCCGTGTGTGATCGCGGAAGCCCCCGGCCGTCCGGCCGGGGGCTTCCGCGTGCCCGGCCCGCCCGCGCATCCCCGCCGCGCCCGCCGCACGGCGGTAGTTTGCCCCCGTGATCCTCGAACCCCTTCGCCTCACACCCGACCGCGACCTCCCCGCCCCGCTCCTCACGGAACTGACCGCTCTCCACGCCTCCAACCGTGACTTCTACGCCCTGAGCGGGGACTTCCCGGACGCCGACGACATCCGCGTCGAGCAGGTCGCGCAGGCGCTCGCCGACGAGCTGGCCCACCCGGACGTGGAGGTGCTGCTCGCCCGCGGCGCCGGACGGCTCCTCGGCGTCGCGATCACCCTCGCGCACCACCCCGACCCGGCCGACCCCGATCCCTGGATCGGCCTGCTCCTGGTGGACGCCCGCGAACAGCGCCGAGGACACGGACGGCGGCTGGCCTCGCTCGTCGAGGAGCGCGTGCGCGCGTCGGGCCGCCGGGCCGTGCGCCTGGCCGTCCTCGACAACAACCCGCGGGCGCTCGCCTTCTGGACCGCCCTCGGCTACGAGGTGATCGACCACCGCAGGGACCTGCAACAGGGCCGCCCCTGCGCGGTGTTGCGCAAGGTTCTGGACCACTCCCCCGACCACGCCGGTGCGCCGCGGCCGCGCTGACACCACGTCCCGGAGGGCGCTCACGCGGTCCGGTGGCCGAGGGGCCCCGCCGTGCTCACGGGCGGCTCGGTCTGCCGTCCCCGTACAGCCAGTCCCGCCAGATCACGTCGAAGTCCCGGTCCGGCGCCTTCTTCTCGACGTAGGCCGTGAAGTCCGCGGTGGCGGCGTTGCCGTGCCGGTGGGCGGCGGCCCAGCCCCGGACGATGCCGCGGAAGGCGGTGTCGCCGACGCTCTCGCGGATCTTGTGGAGGACCATGGCGCCGCGCTCGTAGACCGGGCTGTCGGAGATGTGGGCGGCGCCGGACGGCCGCGCGGGCGGGAACGCCCAGACCGCCTCGCCGGCCGCGGGGTCGTCGTAGTAGTCGCCCCGGTAGAGGGCGTCGAAGGTCTCGTCGGCCGTGTCGCCGCCGTGCTCCTCCTCCCAGAGCCACTCCGCGTAGGTCGCGAACCCCTCGTTGAGCCACATGTCCCGCCAGGACCCGGGGGTGACCGAGTCGCCGAACCACTGGTGGGCCAGTTCGTGGACGAGGGTCCCGGTGTCGGGGGCGCCGGGGAAGACGGGGCGGGTCTGGGTCTCCAGCGCGTAGCCCACGCCGTCCGCGTCGTCGACGACCGCGCCCGCGGAGGAGAAGGGGTACGGGCCGAAGGCGTCCTCCTCCCAGGCGAGGATCTCCGGCAGCCGCGCCAGTACCTTCGCGCTGGCCTTCGCCTCGGCGGGGTCGACCGCGACGTACAGCGGCAGTCCGCTCTTCGTCGTCGACCGCCGGACGTCGTACCGGCCGATCGCGACCATGGCGAGATAGCTCGCCATCGGCTCCGCCGTGTGCCAGCGGAAGGTGCTGCGGCCCTTCCCGGACGTCTCGCTCCTCAGCTCGCCGTTGGAGACCGCCCGCAGCCCAGCCGGGACGGTGACCGCGATGTCGTACGACGCCTTGTCGCCGGGGTGGTGGCTGCCCGGGAACCAGGCCGCAGAACCGGTGGGCTCGCCGAGGGCCAGGGCACCGTCGGCCGTCCGCAGCCAGCCCTCCTCCGAACCGTCCGGGTCGGTGATCGTCTCCGGTGTGCCCGAGTAGCCGACCCGCACGTGGAACGTCTCGCCCCGGTGCAGGTCGTCGGGCGGGCGCACCGTCAGCTCCTGGCCGGTGCGGCTCCAGCGGGCGCCGCGCCCCTCGACGCCGACGCTCCCGACGTCCAGCCCCTTCAGGTCCAGGTTGAACGCACTGAGGTCCTGCGTCGCGCGCGCCGTGATCTCGGCCCTGCCGGTGAGCTCGCGGCTACCGGGGTCGTACGAGAGGGCCAGGCCGTAGTGCGTGACGTCGTAGCCGCCGTTGCCCGCCTTCGGGAAGTACGGGTCGCGGACGCCCGGCGCCCCGGGGGTGCCCTGGACACCGCCGCCGCACGCGGTCAGCAACAGGGCCGCGGCCAGGGCGAAGGGTACGCGGGCGGAAGATCGGGGCACGTCCGTGATCCTACGAGGGCGTGACACCATCACCTACGTGCTCGACATCGGCTACGCCCTCTCCAACCGCTTCCCCGACCCCCCGCAGACCGACTACCGCCGCGCGGACGTCCGCGCGCTGCGGCACGACCTGTTCTGCGGCGACGTCTACCTCGCCGACACCGAGGCGGACCGGGAGCTGTCCACAGCCTGGGGATGGGTGCCGGTGCTCGACTTCGCCTGGGCGCTGTGCGACATCGTGGAGCAGCTCGACCGGGACCCGCGCGGCAGCCGCGCCTCCCGCCCGCAGCACGCCGAGCTCGACTTCACCGAGTCCACGGACCGGATGCTCTTCGAGCGGCGCTTCGGCTGGGTGGACATCGAGGCGGACTGGATGCACGTCGAGGAGGCCCCGCTGACCTTCTCCCACGCCGAACTGCGCCGCGAGGCCCGTGACTTCCTGCACGACCTGCTCGCCGACCTCACCGACCTGCACGAGGGCCTGGCCGACAACCCGGCGGTCTGGACGCTCCAGGCGCGCTTCCCCCGGGTCGGCTGACACCGCGTACGCCCGTCCGCGACGGGACGCCCGGCCGCACCCGAGACCGCGTACGCCCTTCCCGGACGGTGACGGGGCACCCTGACCGCGCCCGCTCTCACTCCTGGCCGATGCCCGCCACCCTGAGCCCCAGCTCGGCCGCCAGCAGCGGTGCCAGGTCCATCAGCTGGGCCGGACTGACGACCGCGCCCGCCAGCCGGTCCACCCCGCGAGCGATGTCCAGCTCCGCCGCCCCCCGCAGATCGACGTCCTTCAAGGTCGCCGCGCTGAAGTCGGCCCCCTTCAGCACACAGCCGGCGAACTCCACGCGCTCCAGTGTGGCGCCGCCGAAGTCGGGCTCGACCAGGACGCACCCCTCGAAGACCACGTCCCGGAGCCGGGCCCGGCGCAGATTCAGGTAGTCGATCTTGCCGCCGCGCACCAGCACCCGCTCCAGCACCGAGCCGTGCAGCTGCACTCCGCCCATCCGGGCGTCGAGCACCTCGACGTCACGCAGCATCGCCTCGGCGAGATCCGTGCCCACCCCCCGCACGCCGGTGAGGACGGAGTCCAGCACGCGCACGTGCGCCAGCCGCGTCTCGTCCAGCGCGCACTCCGTCAGCGCGCAGTCCATGAAGCGGGCTCCCCCGCCGTCCTGCCCGGCGAAGTCCGTCTCCCGGAACTCCAGCCCGTCGTAGTCCCCGTCGCGCTCCAGCTCCCCGCCGGCGTACGCGTCGAGGGGCGGCAGGCGCACCTCGGGCCGCCGCGCCCCCCTGCCGCGCCCGCTCGCCCTGCCCGCCGCACCCGCCGCTCTCCGCACCATGCCCCCATGCTGCACCCCGCCACTGACAACGCCCGGGGCTCCCCGAGCACCTCTCGGTCTCCCCCTTGACCTCAAGCAGGCCTGAGGTTGAAGGCTGGGGTCTGCAAGGCGCGTTCGCGGCCACCGGCCCCCGGCACGGCCGCACGCGTCACTACCACGCTCCGAGGAGTCCGCCATGCTCGCCGTCCGCCTGCACGCCTTCGGTCCCGCCGAGAACCTCGTCCTCGAGAAGACCGAGGATCCCGAACCGGGCCCGGGCCAGGTCCGGATCACCGTGGCCGCAGCGGGCGTGCACCTCCTGGACACGGCCCTGCGGGAGGGCATGAGGGGGCCCGCGCCGCAGACTCCCGAGCTGCCCACCGTCCCCGGCCGCGAGGTCGCGGGCGTCGTGGAGTCCCTCGGGGAGGGCGTCCCGCGGGACCTGCTCGGCCGGCGGGTCGTCGCCCACCTCGGCTTCGCCCCCGGCGGCTATGCCGAACTCGCCGTCACCGACGCCGCCCGCCTGCACGAGATCCCGGCGGACCTGGACTTCGCCGAGGCGGTCGCCATGATCGGAACCGGCCGTACGGCGCTGGGCATCCTCCAGTTCGCCGACCTCGGGCCCGGCGCCGTGGCCGTGATCCCGGCGGCTGCGGGCGGCATCGGCACCCTCCTCGTGCAGTACGCGAAGAACGCGGGCGCCACCGTCGTCGGCCTGGCGGGCGGATCCGGGAAGGTGGCCCGGGTCCTGGCCAACGGCGCCGACCTGGCCGTGGACTACCGGGACCCGGACTGGCCGGAGCGGGTCCGCGCCGGCCTGGGGGACCGCACGGCCACCCTCGTCCTGGACGGGGTCGGCGGCGACGTCGCCCGGGCCGCCGTCGGCCTGCTGGGCCCGGGCGGCCGGCACCTCGTCTTCGGCTGGTCCGGCGAGGGCGTCAGGAACGGCGGTCCGTACCTCGTCGACGGGGTGTCGGAGCAGGTGCTCGGCCCGGTGATGCTGCGCAGGGCGGGCGGTCCCGATCCGCTGCGCACACTGGAGTCGCGCGCCCTCGCCGAGGCCGCCGCCGGGCGTCTGACCCCCGCGGTGCAGCGCTTCCCGCTCGCGGAGGCGGCCGCCGCCCACCGCGCCCTGGAGAACCGGGGCACCATCGGCAAGGTGGTGCTGGAACCCTGACCGGCCCCGGCCCGCCGGCGGCGGCGGGGTCAGTCCCGCGCGCCGAGCTTCGCGAGCGAGTCGTCCGTCAGCCGGTACACCGTCCACTCGTCCTGCGGCCGGGCGCCCAGCGACTCGTAGAACTCGACGGCCGGACGGTTCCAGTTCAGCACCGACCACTCCAGCCGCTCGTAGCCGCGCTCGACACAGATCCGCGCCAGCTCGGTGAGCAGCGCCCTGCCGTGGCCGCCGCGGCGCGCGGCGGGCCGCACGTACAGGTCCTCCAGGTAGATCCCGTGCACCCCGCGCCAGGTGGAGAAGTTCAGGAACCACAGCGCGAACCCGGCCGCCTCGCCCGCCTCCTCGGCGATGTGCGCGAACGCGGCGGGGCGCTCCCCGAACAGTGCCTCGTGCAGTTGCTGTTCGGTCGCCCGGACCTCGTGCACCGCCTTCTCGTACTCGGCCAGTTCAAGGATCATCGCGTGGATGACGGGGACGTCGGAGGGGGTCGCGGTACGGATCATGCGGGCAGGCTACGTCAGGCCCCGCCGGGCGGTCGCGCGGGCGCCGCGAAGGCGTCCGGACGGCCGCGGAGCTGCGAAAGAACACGAAATCCGAAGGAGACACCGGCGGTCCGCAGGGGTTAGCGTCCCGGCCATGAGCAGCAGGCCCGTGAGCAGCGCAAGCACCGCAGCCACCGTGAACGGCGGCATCTCGTTCTGGTACGCGCAGGACGGTCTCCCCGCCCCGCGCGAGCCGCTGCCCGGGGACGCGTCGGCCGACGTGGTGATCGTCGGCGGCGGCTACACGGGCCTGTGGACCGCGTACTACCTGAAGAAGGCGGCGCCCTTCCTGCGCATCACCGTCCTGGAGCAGAAGTTCTGCGGCTACGGCGCCTCGGGGCGCAACGGTGGCTGGCTCTACAACGGCATCGCGGGCCGCGACCGGTACGCGAAGCTCCACGGCCACGACGCGGCCGTACACCTCCAGCAGGCGATGAACGAGACCGTCGGCGAGGTCGTCCGGGTGGCCGCCGAGGAGGGCATCGACGCCGACATCCATCAGGGCGGCGTCCTCGAAGTGGCTTACACGCCCGCCCAGTTGGCCCGCCTGAAGGCCTTCCACGCGACCGAGCTGTCCTACGGCGAGAAGGACCGCGAGCTGTACGGCGCCCGGGAGACCGCCGGGCGCGTCCGGGTCGCGGACGCGGTCGGCTCCACCTGGACCCCGCACGGGGCCCGGCTGCACCCGGTGAAGCTGCTCAAGGGGCTGGCCGCCGCGGTCGAGGCGCTCGGCGTCGCCATCCACGAGCAGACACCGGTCACCGAGATCCGCCCCCAGCACGCGGTGACCCCGTACGGCACGGTCCGCGCGCCCTACGTCCTGCGCTGCACGGAGGGCTTCACCGCGTCCCTGAAGGGCCAGCGGCGGACCTGGCTCCCCATGAACTCCTCGATGATCGCGACCGAGCCGCTGACCGGCGCCCAGTGGGAGTCCATCGGCTGGGCGGGCCGCGAGACGCTCGGCGACATGGCGCACGCGTACATGTACGCCCAGCGCACCGCGGACGGCCGCATCGCCCTCGGCGGGCGCGGCGTCCCGTACCGCTTCGGCTCGCGCACCGACAACGACGGCCGGACCCAGCGGGCGACCGTCGAGGCCCTTCACGAGATCCTCGTCCGCTTCTTCCCGTCCCTCGCCGGGTTGCGGGTGGAGCACGCGTGGTCGGGGGTCCTCGGCGTCCCGCGCGACTGGTGCGCCACGGTCACCCTCGACCGCTCCACCGGCCTCGGCTGGGCGGGCGGCTACGTCGGCTCGGGCGTCGCCACCGCCAACCTCGCCGCCCGCACCCTGCGCGACCTCGTCCAGCACGACTCCGGCCAGGCGGGCCCCACCGCCCTCACCGCCCTGCCGTGGGTCGGCCACCGGGTCCGCAAGTGGGAGCCGGAGCCGTTCCGGTTCGTCGGCGTCCACGGCATGTACGCGACCTACCGGACGGCGGACCGTCGTGAACTGACCACGCACAGCGCCGAGTCGTCCCGGCTGGCGCGGCTGGCGGACCGGGTGGCAGGCCGGCACTGACGGCGCCTCACCCCCGGCAGGCACCGCCGACGACGCGGGGCACGATCAGGTGGTGCAGCGGCCGGATCGCCGTGAAGTACAGGCGTCCGGCGGGGCGGTGGAAGCGTACGGCGGTGGTGCAGACGCCCTCCGTGCCCTCGCCGGACGCCGTCGGGCGGACCGCGAAGGACGTCCGGAAGTCCAGGTGCTTGTCGTCGTCCCCGCACAGGACCTCGTCGTCGGTGACCGTCAGCAGCCGGAAGGGCCCCATCCGCAGGCCGGGTTCGATCCGGATGTCCGCCGGGGCGACGCGCCGCTGCGTCTGGAGACCGAAGGGTGCCATCACCTTGTCCCGCACCGTGATGAGCCGGTGCACCCACTCCGGGGTGCCGAGGAACACGGTGCGGGTGAAATCGACCGCGGTGGTGCCGGCCGGCAGGTCAACGGCGACCGCGTCCACGTGGTCGCAGCGGCCGAGACTGGCCCGTGCCCCGTCGAGCACGGGCGTGGCGTGCCTGCGTACGGTCCCTGTGGCCATGGCGGAGCCTCTTCCTGGAGTACGGTCCCGGTCGGGCGTCCGGAGTGCGGTCCCGGTCGCCATGGTCCTGCCTGTGCCGTCGTGCCCGCGTCAGGTGGGCACGGGCGCCCCGAGAACCGCGCTCGGCCGCAGCGCGGTCATCACGCTCCCGACCGTCAGGACCGGTCTGCCGTCGGCGGTGCCGGTGGCGCCCTCGAAGATCCACGTCCCGGCGAGCTCCCGGCTGATCCTCACCTCGTGGCGCAGTACGTCGCCTGGCAGCACCTCGCCGAGGACCTCGATGCCGGACATCCCGCCGAACAGGGCGACCTGCCCGGCCAGTTCCTCCGGGGACCGGTCCCAGGCGGCGAGCAGCGCCGCGCTCTGGCACCACGACTCGATGAGCAGCGCCGCCGGGTACCGGTAGCCGGACTCGGCGGTGTCGTCGGGAAGGTCCCGGTACCAGGGCTCGTTGCACGTCACCGCCTTCCGCGTGACGATGCGCCGGCCCGGCTCCACGGCGAGGACCCGGTCCACCAGCAGGGCGGGGAAGCGGTGCGGGATGAGCTGTTTCAGCGCCGCCACCCCGTGGGAGACACCCGGCGCCGAGTCCGCCCCGGACGGCGCGCCGTCCGGAGCGACGGGCAGGTCCCGCGGTCCCGCGTCGCGGTAGCGCAGCCGGAGCGTCGCGCTCTTGCCGCGCCCGGTCCGGCAGACGGCCCGCACGTCCCGCACGCCGTCCGTGCGGGTGACGGCCGCCTCGACCCGCAGGGTGTCCCCGGGCAGCACGGGGGACAGGAAGCGTACGGACCGTATGCCCGCGAGTTCGGGGCCGGCGCCGCCCGTGGTCTCGGCGTGCCGCAGCACCGCGTGGTGCACGGCGTCCAGGGCGAAGACGCCCGGCAGCAGGGGAAAGCCGGGGTAGTGGCCCGCGAAGACCGGCGCCGCGGGGTCCGCGGCGAACGTCATCTCGATGCCGTCGCCGTCCCGTCGCACGACGGACGACTTCGGCATCAGCTCGATCGAGTGCACTCGGTTCCTCTCCACGTGCTCTTACAGTGCGATCCGGGTGCGGACGACGAGGCCCTCCGGTCCGAGCACCGCCTTGACGTCCAGCAGCCGGCCGGAGTCGGAGTAGCTCAGCCTGACGCCCAGCGCCTGGAGCGCGGAGGCCCGCAGCTCGCCGTCCACGCCCAGGGAGCGCAGCTGGTGGCGGGCGGCCGCCCCGGCGTGGTGTCCGCCGCCCGCGACCATCAGCCGACGCATGCCCTGCGGGGCGGTGAGACCGCGCAGCCAGGTGACGAGCGGGCCGATGGCGGCCTGCTCGCGCAGGTAGACGTTGCGCGGGTGGTCCGTGCACGCCGCGTCCTCGGCGGCGGGGACGCGGCAGCGGTAGTAGGGCTCGCCGTTGTTCCAGGTGCCCTGCATGAGCCGGTTGCAGCGGCCGCAGCGCAGCAGCCCGCGCAGCGCGTACGGCTTCGGCTGTCCGGCGCCGCAGTCCCCGCTGGGCTTCCTGCGCTTCGCGAACATCGCGTGGACCTCCTCGAAGACGTCGGAGGGCACCAGCTGCCGCCCCGCGGCGTCGTCGGCGGCGCCGTCGTGGGCGTGGCGTCCCGCGTAGCGGGGATTGAGGAGGATGGCCCGCACGGTGCTCTTGGACCAGGCGGAGGCCGCTCGGGCCGCGTTCGGGCCGGCCGGACCGGGGCTCGGGACGCGGTCGGCGTTCAGCCCCTCGGCGATGCTCTGCAGACTCCGGCCGTCCAGGCACTCGTCGAAGATCCTGCGCACCACGGGCGCGGTGTGCTCGTCCGGGACGAGTTGCTGCCGTTGCCCGGCGCCGTCGAGGACGACGGCCGTGCGGAATCCGAAGGGCGGACGTCCGCGCCCACGGGAGAGTTTTCGCAGTGGATACGAGTTCGTCGGAATGGAATGGGATTCGGTCGGACTTTCTCGCCGGATATCCGCGCAGGGGCGGGCCGGTATATGAGACTTCATCAAGCTTCCCCGTTTTTTCTTACCGGCCCCTTCACTCCCGACGGCACCGCGGGGGGCCGCACGGCAGCACCCCGGAAAGGGTCGCGTGTGCGGTGGTCCCGCGCGGATGAAGTGAATGCCGTCTCGGCACGGCCGGACCGGGGCCGCCCCGTCGCGGCCGGGCCCGGCCCGAGTGACTGGGCCGTGTTCCCCCAGCGGGCCGCGTGCGGGGGATCCCGCGGTGCGTGCGCCGCTCGAACTGTTCTCAAGCTGCTCTCAAGCTATGCCCGAGGCCGGAAGTGGTACAACGCCCTGGCCGGAAGCTGACGGCCGGGCCGCACGGTTCCCCGCCGCGGTGACCGGAAGTGGCAGCTTGCTGAGCCCTCAGCCGTGCCCGGCCCGGCCCCGGTCCGCCCCGCGGCCGCTTCTCAGCAACCCCATGTCGGCGGCGCGGACACCTGCCTGGAAACGGGAGCTCGCCCCCAGTACCCGCATGATCTCGGCCACGTGGCGGCGATAGGTGCGCACGGAGATCGACAGCGCCCTGGCGGCGGCGTCGTCGGTGTACCCCTCGTACAGGCAGCGCAGGATGTCCTGCGGGACGCCCTGGCGCAGCTGGTCCTCGGCGAGCGGAACACCGCGGTCCCAGGCGTCGGTGAACAGCGCGTTGAGCGCGTCCACGACGGCGGGTGCGCGCACCAGCGCGATGTGCCGGGGCCCGTCGCCGTCCGTGCCCTCCGAGCGGGTCAGCACGTTCTCCGCGTCGATGATGATCGCGCCGGTGAGGGCGGCGTCGCCGAGTCTGACCTCGATGCCGGGCCTGCGCCGCTGGAGTTCGGCGAGCCGGCCGCGGTCCGCGGTGGCCTGCGAGTCCAGCACTCTGACCCGCACCCCGTCCGGCACCTCCCCGGCCAGCTGGGACAGCACATGGATCCGCAGCCGGGCCGCGGAGCGGTCCGAGGGCACCAGCACGTTCACACTGCTCTTCGCCTCGCCCAGCAGGCGTTGCAGGGCTCCGAGCGCCGCGCGGGCGCTCTCGGCGGTGACCAGCAGCGATCTGCTGCCCGGGGACGGACGCTGTCCCCGGGAGACGATCGACTCGATACGGTCCCGGATCTCGAGGAGCGCCTGCTCGGCGTCGCTCGAAATGTGCGAGAACTCTACCCCCGCACTGTCGAACAGTCCTGAATTCGTTAGAGTTTCCCCATTGGACATGCATCCCCCGTTACAACCCCGCACGATTCTTCGTCGGTGCGGGATCCTCCCCCGAAAAAGCTGGGCAAAAGCTTCCAGAATTCCCAACGAGGAGTCTACCTATACCCACTCCCACCGTCAACGAACAGTAGTTAGGTGAGAATTGAACGTTATTTCTCGCTGACGCGATGTCGATAGGGAGAGGTCAGCCCGCGGCGGCGGAATCGCCCGGTGTCCCGCCCTGCGCCCCTCGTTTGACCAGTCCCGCGACGACGGCGTGGTGAAAGGGCTCGATCGCCCGGAAGTACAGGCGGCCGGCCCGGCGGTGAAAGCGGACGACGGTCGTGCACACCGCCTCGGGACCGTGGGGGCCCTGCCGTACGGCGAATGAGCAGCGGAAACTCAGGTGCTTGTCGTTGTCGCCCGCCAGGACCTCGCCGTCGGTCACGCTCAGCAGCCGCATCGGACCGATCTTGGCGCCGACGGCGACGTCCGCGGGCGCGCCCCGTTCCCGCTGCTTGAGACCGAACGGCGCCACCGCCGCGTCCCGGACCACGAGCAGCGACCGCACCCAGCGCGGGGGTGAGCCCAGCATGCGCCGGGTGAAGTCGACCGCGGAGACGCCCGGTGCGACGTCGACCGCCACGCTGTCCACGTGGTCGTAGCCGCCCAGACTGGCCCGCGCGGCCTGAAGGACGGGTTCCACGTTCCTGCGTACCGCGACCCGCTGCATTCTCGTGCTCCGTTCCTCGGGCGTTGCGACTTCGGGTGTGGGTCGTTCGTCGACGGGCCGGGGTCAGTCCTTGATGTCGCAGATGGGGGCGCCGGAGGTGAGGGAGGCGCCGATTTCGGCGGTGAGGCTTTTGATGGTGCCGGAGCGGTGGGCGTTGAGGGGCTGTTCCATTTTCATGGCTTCGA
>NZ_JBWJAQ010000018.1:0-132309 GCF_056387915.1 Streptomyces sp. GLSS-08 | reverse complement strand
CTCAAGGAACGGACGCTTCCTTTGTACTCACCCTCTCGGGCTTTCCTCCGGGCGCTTCCCTTCGGTCTTGCGTTTCCGACTCTATCAGACCGTTTCCGGCTCCGATTTCCTCGGTGCTTTCCAGGTTCCGGCTTTCGCGTTTCCCTTTCCGGCGGTTCCGACTCTACCAGATCCTTTCGGACCCGATTCCCTGTCGGCGGGATTGTCTTTGGCCTGAGGTTTATGCCTCGCGGGCCTTTCGACATTCACTACGTTAGCCGATTCCCCGTACAGCTCATAATCGAGCCGAGGAGTCAGAATTCGACATGCGGACATGGCGAATTCGACCCCGCTGAGGGGGAGTCGTAGGTAGTGGGTTGGCCGCTTCCGGCTGCTGGCTGAACGCAGTACCCGGGTCAAGCGGCTCGGGCCACATTACGGATCCCTGCGAGGCGAGTCAAGTTCGGCGGCGACGAGGCGTATGGGCCCGATAGGGGCTCACCGTCGGGTCGTTGGCGATCCAGAAGCGCCATGGGTGGACGCCGCCGTCGCCGGAGACTCCGGTGCGGGGACCGCTGAGTACCTGGTCGGGATGCACGGGAGTGCCGGCCAGCATGCGGAAGGGACCGCCCTCGGGCCCGCAGGCGTCCGCGCCGTCGAAGGTGCGGTCCACCCCGAGGGCCGTGGCCAGACGGGCGGGTCCTTTGGCCAGTTCTCGGTCGTTGCGGGCCGAGAGTCGGCGTTTGCGGGCGAGCTCGGCACCCTCCGTGACCTCACCGGCCCGCAGCAGGATCCCGCTCGCTCTGCCCTCGGGGCCGCAGACCAGGTTCATGCAGTGCCACATGCCGTAGGTGAAGTAGACGTACACATGACCGGGCGGGCCGAACATCACGTCGTTGCGGGCCGTGCGGCCGCGGTAGGCGTGGGAGCCGGGGTCATTGGGACCGTCGTAGGCCTCGACCTCGGTGAGGCGCAGTCCGATCGGGCCGTCCTCCGTGGTGCGCACGAGGGTGCGCCCGAGGAGGTCCGGAGCGACCTCCAGGACGGGGCGGTCGAAGAACTCCCGGGCGAGAGGCGTACGGTCAGGGGCCGCGATCATGGCGTACGAGCGTAGTCGAGAGCGGCTGCTCGTCGTCGGGGTGGTCAGGGAGCGTCCCCCTTGCAAGGGTGAGGACGCGGAACCGGCCGCGACCGGATCGCGTTTGTACGGATCAGGGATCCACACGCACACAGAACGTACAGGCGTTGCCTGGGGAGGAAGTGACATGGGGTTCAAGCGGCTGCTTGCGAGCATGGGAGCCGGCGGGGCTTCGGTCGAGACGGTGCTGACCGAGGTCAACACGGTTCCGGGCGGCGTCGTGCAGGGCGAGGTGCGGATCCAGGGCGGATCCGTGGACCAGGCCATCGAGGGTCTGTCGGTCGGCCTGCAGGCCAGGGTCGAGGTCGAGGGCCACGACGACCAGGAGCACAAGCAGGACATCGAGTTCACCAAGGTGCGGCTGGGCGGTGCCTTCGAGCTGAAGGCGGGCGCGGTGCACGCGGTCCCGTTCGGCCTGGAGATCCCCTGGGAGACGCCGGTCACGACGATCGACGGCCAGCCGCTGCGGGGGATGCACATCGGGGTGACCACGGAGCTGGAGATCGCGCGTGCCGTCGACTCGAGCGACCTGGACCCGATCAACGTGCACCCGCTGCCGGCCCAGCAGGCGATCCTGGACGCCTTCCTCCAGCTCGGTTTCCGCTTCAAGAGCGCCGACATGGAGCGCGGTCACATCCGCGGTACGCGGCAGAAGCTGCCGTTCTACCAGGAGATCGAGTTCTTCCCGCCGGCGCAGTACCGCGGGCTGAACCAGGTCGAGCTGAGCTTCGTCGCCGACGAGCGCGAGATGGACGTCGTCCTGGAGATGGACAAGAAGCCGGGCCTGTTCAGCGAGGGCAGCGACTCGTTCCGCGCCTTCAAGGTGGGCCTGAACGACTACCAGGGCACCGACTGGACCGCGTACCTGAACCAGTGGCTGTCGGAGGTCGGCAGCAAGCGCAGCTGGTTCTAGGCCCGACCGGGAAGCGGATTCCGGCACGAGCTGGTGTTCCGCTTCGCCGCGGCGGTCACTCGGCCGCCGGCGTCCGGTGCCGGCTCGGCGGTGAGCTCACGGCTCCCGTGCAAGACAGACGTTCCCCGGACGTTTGCCCGCCCCTGGTCTTGGAATTGATCAGGGGCGGGCATCTTTTTATTGCGTTGTCCATCTCGACGTGCCCGGCCAGAGTTGATCCAAGCCCGCCAGGGGGTGGGCCGGAGCGCATGGGAGGTGGGCTTGATGCGGGACACGCTGGTACTGAATGCGAGCTTTGAGCCGCTGTCGACGGTGACGTTGAACCGGGCCGTCGTTCTGGTGCTGCAGGACAAGGCCGTCGTCGAGCAGGCCCACCCCGAACTCCGTATGCGTGGGGCAGCGGTCGACATACCCGTGCCCCGGGTCATCAGGCTCTGCCGTTACGTACGGGTGCCGTTCCGAAGACAAGCGCCCTGGTCCCGCAGGGGTGTGCTGGTGCGGGACCGGCACCGGTGCGCGTACTGCGGCAGGCGGGCGACGACCGTGGACCACGTGGTGCCGCGGGCGCAGGGCGGCCAGGACTCCTGGCTGAACACCGTCGCGTCCTGCGCCGAGGACAATCACCGCAAAGCGGACCGTACGCCGGAGCAGGCGGGCATGCCGCTGCTGCGGCAGCCGTTCGAGCCGACGCCCGCGGACGCGATGCTGCTGACGCTCGGGCAGGACGACTTCCAGGCGCTGCCGGAGTGGCTGGCGCAGCCGGCCGCCTGAAGCCGCGCGTGACCGGGGCCCGCCTTCGTCGAAGGCGGGCCCCGGTCATGCGCTCCGTCAGTCCGTGACGGACGGCTTCTCGCGGCGCTCGGAGCCGCCGCCGCCCGAACCGCCGCCCATCGGGCCGAAGTTGCCCATGGCGCCGCTCAGGCCCTTGAGCGCGTCACCGATCTCGCTCGGCACGATCCAGAGCTTGTTGGCGTCGCCCTCGGCGATCTTCGGGAGCATCTGGAGGTACTGGTAGGCGAGGAGCTTCTGGTCCGCGTCTCCGGCGTGGATGGACTCGAAGACCGTACGGATGGCCTGGGCCTCGCCCTCCGCGCGCAGGGCGGCGGCCTTGGCCTCACCCTCGGCGCGCAGGATCGCGGACTGCTTCTCACCCTCGGCGGTGAGGATCTGCGACTGGCGGATGCCTTCGGCGGTGAGGATCGCGGCGCGCTTGTCGCGGTCGGCGCGCATCTGCTTCTCCATCGAGTCCTGGATGGAGGTGGGCGGCTCGATGGCCTTGAGCTCCACGCGGTTGACGCGGATGCCCCACTTGCCGGTGGCCTCGTCCAGGACCCCGCGCAGGGCCGCGTTGATCTCCTCGCGGGAGGTGAGGGTCCGTTCCAGGTCCATGCCACCGATGATGTTGCGCAGGGTGGTGACGGTGAGCTGCTCGATGGCCTGGATGTAACTGGCGACCTCGTAGGTGGCCGCGCGGGCGTCGGTGACCTGGTAGTAGATGACCGTGTCAATGTTGACCACCAGGTTGTCCTGGGTGATCACCGGCTGGGGCGGGAACGGCACGACCTGTTCGCGCAGGTCGATGCGGTTGCGGATGGTGTCGATGAACGGGACGACGATGTTGAGGCCCGCGTTCAGTGTCCGCGTGTAGCGGCCGAAGCGCTCGACGATGGCCGCGCTGGCCTGTGGGATGACCTGGATGGTCTTGATCAGGGCGATGAAGACCAACACCACCAGAATGATCAGGACGATGATGATCGGTTCCATCGATGCTCCCCGTACCCTTCGCCTCGGTAATTCCCTCAGATCTTACGGGTGTTGAAGATCTTGCTGGACGAGTCTGACAGACCGTCGTCTGCGACGTGGGGCGTTCGGTTCAGTCGTGCGTGGTCACATCACGATCGCCGTGGCGCCCTCGATGTCGACGACGTCGACCTGCTCCCCCGCCTCGTAGGTCTGTCCGGCGTCGAGGGAGCGCGCCGACCAGATCTCCCCGGCGAGCTTGATCCGGCCGCCCGAGCCGTCGACCCGTTCCAGCACGACGGCTGTCTTGCCGCGCAACGCGTCCACGCCGGTGGCGAGTTGGGGTCGCGTGGCCCGGTGCCGGGCCGCGATGGGGCGCACCACGGCGATGAGTGCGACCGATACGGCGACGAAGACGAGGACCTGGAGGACGACGTCGCCGCCGAGTCCCGCCGCGCCCGCTGCCGCGACAGCGCCCACGGCCAGCATGCCGAACTCCGGCATCGCCGTCACCACGAGCGGGATCCCGAGTCCGACGGCGGCGACCAGCCACCACACCCATGCGTCGATGTCGTTCACACGGTCATGGTAGGACCGCGCCGCACGGACGGACAGGGCGCACGATCACGTGTGCCCCCGCCGCGCCCGCCGCGGGGCCGCGTCGACCGGGCGTCAGGACAGCGGGAGGCCCTGTGCCGTCCAGCGCTCGCCGACCTGCTCGACGACGAGGGGCAGGCCGAAGCAGAGCGAGAGGTTGCGCGAGGTGAGTTCGAGCTCGAGCGGGCCGGCGGCCAGCACCTTGCCCTGGCGGATCATCAGCACGTGGGTGAAGCCGGGCGCGATCTCCTCGACATGGTGCGTGACCATGATCATGGAGGGGGCGATCGGGTCGCGGGCCAGGCGGCCGAGACGGCGCACGAGGTCCTCGCGGCCTCCGAGGTCGAGGCCCGCGGCGGGCTCGTCCAGGAGCAGCAGTTCGGGGTCGGTCATCAGGGCGCGCGCGATCAGGGTGCGCTTGCGCTCGCCTTCGGAGAGCGTCCCGAAGTCGCGGTCCAGGTAGTCGCTCATGCCGAGGCGGTCGAGGAACGCGCGGGCGCGCTGCTCGTCGATGTCCTCGTACTCCTCCTGCCAGCCGGCGGTCATGCCGTACGCGGCGGTGAGCACGGTCTGCAGGACGGTCTGGCGCTTGGGGAGCTTCTCCGCCATGGCGATGCCTGCCATGCCGATGCGCGGGCGCAGGTCGAAGACGTCGACCTTGCCGAGGGTCTCACCGAGGACGGTGGCGGTGCCCGAGCTGGGGAAGAGGTAGCTGGAGGCGACGTTCAGAAGGGTCGTCTTCCCGGCGCCGTTCGGGCCGAGGATGACCCAGCGCTCGCCTTCCTTGACCGACCAGGAGACCTGGTCCACCAGAGCCCGGCCCTCTCGGACCACGGATACGTCCTCAAGCTCCAGAACATCGCTCATCAGCGCGCTGTCTCCCATTGCAGTCTCGGCCGTCGCATACGTCTGTGGACGCAGCCCCCAGGGAAAACCTACGCCACCGGTCGGGCGGTCCAATCCATCGGTCGGTCCTTAGGGTGGGGGCATGCTCTCGGAACCACGCTCAGGACGCCTGGCCGCATGGGGAAACGCCCTTTTGGCCGGACTTGTTTCGCCGGACGACGCCGTGCTCGCCATCGTCGGCGGGGACGCCGTGCATCGCGTCGCGGGACTCCCCGGTGAGCCGGGGCCCGTCGGTCTCACGCTCGCCCTCGGGCGGCTGCGCGCGCTCGGGGTGACCGGGCTGCGGGTGGCGCTGCCCGCACCGGGGCATCCGCTGGGGCTGAGCGGGCCGCCGGAGTTCAACGCGCGGGCCCTCGACGCGGAGGAGGCGGTCGTCTGCCGGGGGGCCGGGCTCGGGCTGGTGCCTGAGGTGTACGAGGCGGGACCCGAGGGCGACGTCCACGTGGAGGTCGTCTGGCACTGCCTTCCCGTGCGGGAGGCGCCGCCCGCGGACGTACCGTCCCTCGGGGAGGCGGAGCGGGAACTGGCGGAGGCCCTGCGTGAGGCGACCGAGGTGCTGTCGCGGCTCGACGTGGCCGGGTCGGGGCCGGTGGCGGAGGCCGCGGTGGACGCGTACCGGGCTCGGGCCGAGCGGGGTCGTGAGGTGCTGGCGCCCGGGTACCCGCCGCGAGCGGTACGGGTGCTGGAGCTGGCCCAGCGGGTGGGGCTGCTGATTTCCGTCGCGTACGAGAACGGGCACGGCGGGGCGGTGAGCGCCTCGGAGATGGGGGCGCGGGCGGAGGCGCTGCGGCCGGTGGAGCGGACGGCTCGGCGGGCGCAGGTGGCCGCGTTCAACGCGTTCGTGGAGGAGCGGGAGCGGGGGGTTCGCTGAACTCGCGGGCAGCAGGAGGGCGTTGCCTTCGTCGGGCGCCGTCCGGGTGGGCCGCTCCCCCTTTGCCCCAGGCGCCCCACGTTGCTCCCCGGTGTCGGGGCGCGGTCGGCTGATCCGGCACCGGTCGGTGCCCGTCCGGGTGGGCACGCTCCCGTCCGAGTACCTTCAGCCCGCCGCCCCGTGCCGTACGGCCCACAGCGCGGCCTGCGTACGGTCGGCGAGGTCGAGCTTCATCAGGATGTTCGACACGTGGGTCTTGACGGTCTTCTCGGAGAGGACGAGCGCCCGGGCGATCTCCCGGTTGGAGCGGCCGTCGGCGATCAGACCGAGCACCTCGCGCTCCCGCTCGGTGAGCGAGCCGCCCCTCCCCTGCCCCGGACCGGCGTCCTCCTGGGACAGCAGGGCACCCGCGACCTCGGGCTGGAGCAGGATGTGTCCGGCGTGCACGGACCGGATGGCGCCGGCGAGCGCGTCGGGGTCGACGTCCTTGTACACGTACCCGGCGGCGCCGGCGCGCAGGGCGGGCACCACCGTGCGCTGCTCGGTGAAGCTGGTCACGATCAGCACGCGCGCGGGGTTGGCCAGCTCGCGCAGCCTGCGCAGCGCCTCGACGCCGTCCATCCCCGGCATCTTCACGTCCATGAGGACGACGTCCGGTTTCAGTTCCTCCGCGCGGGCGACTCCTTCGGCGCCGTCGGCGGCCTCGCCCACGACCTCGATGTCGTCCTGCACCTCGAGAAAGGTGCGCAGGCCCCGGCGGACCACTTGGTGGTCGTCGACCAGCAGCACCTTGATCGCGTCAGCCACCAGGGACCTCCATCTCTATCCGGGTGCCCTTTCCGGGCGCCGATTCCACGGTGAGTGTGCCGCCGACGCCGCTCGCCCGGTCCCGCATGGAGACGAGGCCGAGATGGCGTCCCGCGCTGCGGATCGCGTGGGGTTCGAAGCCGCCGCCGTCGTCGGCGACGGTGAGGACGGCGCCCGGTCCGCGCTTCGCGAGGGCCACGTCGACGCGGGCCGCTCCGGAGTGGCGCAGCGCGTTGTGAAGCGCCTCCTGGGCGACGCGCAGCAGGGCCTCCTCCTGGGCAGCGGGCAGGGCGCGTACTCCGCTGCTCTCGAAGGTCACGCGCGCCGCCTGGGCGCGGTCGAGCACCTGGATCTGGGTGCGCAAGGTGGCCACGAGACCGTCCTCGTCGAGGGCGGCGGGCCGCAGCTCCACGACGGCGGCGCGCAGTTCGTCGACGGCTTCCGCGGCGAGGGCGGCGACCTGCTGGAGCTCGCCCTTGGCCCGGGAGGGGTCGCGGTCGACGAGGGCCGCGGCGGCCTGGGCGGTGAGGCGCAGCGAGAAGAGTTTCTGGCTGACGGCGTCGTGCAGCTCGTGCGCGAGGCGGGAGCGCTCCTCGGCGATGGTGAGTTCCCGGCTGCGCTCGTAGAGCCGGGCGTTGGTCAGGGCGATCGCGGCGTGCTGGGCGAGGATCGTCAGGAGTTCCTCGTCCTCCTCGCTGAAGCGGCAGCGGCCGCCGTCGCCCTCCCCGGTGCCGGGGAGGGCGGGGCGCTCCTCGGAGCACCGCACCTTGTTGGCTAGGAAGAGGGCGCCGAGGACGTCGTCGCCGTCGCGGATCGGCAGGCCGAGGAAGTCCGACATCTCGGGGTGGGCCGCGGGCCAGCCCTCGAATCGGGGGTCCTTGCGCACGTCGGCGAGGCGCTCGGCGCGGGCCTCGTGCAGCATCGCGGCGAGGATGCCGTGCTGGCGCGGGAGCGGTCCGATGGCCTTCCACTGGGCGTCGCTGACACCGTCGACGACGAACTGGGCGAAGCCTCCGTGATCGTCCGGGACACCGAGGGCCGCGTACTCGGCGCCGAGCAGCTCGCGGGCCGAGGCGACGATCGTCTTGAGGACGTCACGCACCTCGAGGTGTCTGCTCATGGCCAGCAGCGCGGAGCTGACCGCGTACAGGCCGGACCTGGGGCCTTGGCTCATGACTTCACGGTACCGGCGGCCTGTGACAGTGCGTATCCGACCTGTGGTGGCGGTTGACCCGGCCGGTGGGCCTAGGACGCGGGACCCATGCCGGTGGACCTAGGGCGCGGGGCCCATGGGTCGGCCCTAGGACGAAGGGCCCCTGATCCCTGCGGCCTGCGTACGAGGCGGCGGGAGTGGTGCCGTCCCTACGTTGAGGACATCCGTCGGGAACGGCGGTGGGACGAGGGGACGGATGTCATGCCGGTGGCCATCATCACGGGGGCTTCGAAGGGGCTGGGGCGGGCGCTGGCCGCGGGTCTGGCGGAGCGCGGCTGGGATCTGGTGCTCGACGCCAGAACGGCGGGGGTGCTGGAGAGGACGGCGGCGGAGCTGTCCGCGTACGGGACGCGGGTCAGGGCGCTGCCCGGCGATGTGACGGACGCGGGGCACCGCGGGGAGCTGGTGGCCGCGGCGGCGGGACTCGGGGGTGTGGACCTCGTGGTGAACAACGCGAGCGCGCTGGGCGCCGAACCGCTCGTCCGCCTGGAGGATCTGTCGCCGGACGGGCTGCGGCGGGCGCTGGAGGTCAATGTGGTCGCGGCGCTGGGCCTGGTCCAGGAGGCGCTGCCCGGGTTGCGGGCGTCCGGTGCCGGTGCGGTGATCGGTGTCAGCTCGGACGCGGCCGTCGAGGCGTACGGGACGTGGGGCGGTTACGGGGCGTCCAAGGCGGCCCTGGACCAGCTGTCGGCGGTGCTGGGTGCGGAGGAGCCCGGGCTGCGGGTCTGGGCGGTGGACCCGGGGGACCTGGCGACGGACCTGTATGCGGCGGCGGTACCGGACGACGAGGAGGCGCGGCGGGATCCCGCGGCCGTGGTGCCGGCGTTCCTGCGGCTGCTGGACGAGCGTCCGGCGAGCGGCCGCTTCCGTGCCGCGGCCCTGCTGGAGGAGCGATGACGACGGCGACGGGGGTGCCCCCGTCGGGGCGCCGTCACGGGTGGCCGCGGGTTCCGGCGGAGTTGTCGGCGCGGGTACCGGCGGAGTTGTCGGCGCGGGTACCGGCCGAGCAGCGCGGTCCGGGTCTGGACCGGGACGCCGTCCGGCTGCTCGTGTCGCGGGGGACCTCGGTGTCGCACCACGACTTCGTGGACCTGCCCCGGCTGCTGCGGCCCGGCGATCTGCTGGTGGTCAACACCTCGCCCACGCTGGCGTCCGCCGTCGACGGGAGGGTGGGGCACGCGCGCGTGGTGGTGCATTTCTCCACCCGGGGTGATGACGGGCGGTGGGCCTTGGAGCTGCGGGAACCGGACGGGCGGGGCACCACGCGCCCGCGTGCGGGCGGGCCCGCGGGTACGGAGGTGCGGCTTCCCGGGGGTGTGCGGCTCGTGCTGGAGGAGCCGCTGGCCCCGGACGGTGCGCGGCTGTGGTGGTCGCGGGTGTCGGATCCGGACGTGCCGGGGTTGCTGCGGCGGCACGGGCGTCCCATCCGCTACTCGTACACGGAGCGGGATCAGCCGCTGTCGGCGTACCAGACGGTGTTCGCGCTGCCGTCCGCCGACGGTACGGGCAGTGCGGAGATGCCGAGCGCGGCGCGTCCCTTCACCGCGCGGCTGGTGGCGGAGCTGGTGAGCCGGGGGGTGCAGTTCGCGCCGGTCGCGCTGCACACGGGGGTGGCGTCGGCGGAGGTGCACGAGCCGCCGTATCCGGAGAGGTACGAGGTGCCGGAGGCCTCGGCGCGGCTGATCAACGCGGTACGGGCCGGGGAGGGACGGGTCGTCGCGGTCGGTACGACGGCCGTCCGGGCCGTGGAGTCCGCGGCGGGAGCGGACGGAGTGGTCCGGGGCGGGCACGGCTGGACGGATCTGGTGGTCACCCCGGAGCGGGGGGTGCGGGTGGTGGAGGGGCTCCTGACCGGGCTGCACGAGCCGGAGGCGTCGCATCTGCTGATGCTGGCGGCCGTCGCCGGGCGGGCCGCGGTCGAGCGCGGGTACGGCGAGGCGCTGCGGGGGCGCTATCTCTGGCACGAGTTCGGGGACATCCACCTCCTGCTGCCGGCGGAGGCCCCTCACACAGAGCATTGCGCCAGCAACCTGGGGTGAGACTGGCGTGGTGGCGGTGTGAGCCCGCGCATAGGGCACACATCACGTACGACCGGGCATAGGAGACAGGGGGGACCCACTTGAGCGGGGCAGACATGCCAGTCTGCCCCGTTTTGCCCCTCTGTGCTCCACTACCCGGCTTCGTACGTCACACCTTTGCCACAGGATTTTGCGGCCGCTAACAATGGCTCACGTCGCTCAACGCCGCGGGTTTCGCCCCGCGGCGTTCGTCCGGAAAAAACACTCTGTCCCTACGGACCGGGAGCGGCGTCCGCGCTATTCGAAGAGGTCCATCAGTCATGCCCAAGAAGTTCATCGCTCCGGTGCACAGTCCCCAGCTGACCAAGACCCACAAGCTTTCGTTCGCCGGTGTCGCGGCCCTCGGTGCCGCCGCCCTCGCGTTCACGGCCGTGCCGGCGAACTCGCAGACCACGACCACCGACGCCGCCGCGTCCACGTCCTCCGTGGCCTACAGCCAGGAGCAGATCAAGGACGTCAAGGCCAGCGTCACCGACCAGCTGGCGGGCGCCACGGTCAAGGCCGAGGCCGCGAAGAAGAAGGCTGCCGACGAGGCCGCCGCCAAGAAGAAGGCCGCCGAGCAGGCCGCTGCCAAGAAGAAGGCGGAAGAGGCGCGCAAGAAGCAGGCCGCCAGCCGCTCCGCGCAGCGCCCGCAGGTCAAGCCCGTCGCCGCCAAGACGTACGCGAACAACCTGGACGGCTGGATCCGGCAGTCGCTGGACATCATGAAGCAGAAGGGCATCCCGGGCAGCTACCACGGGCTGCACAAGAACATCATCCGTGAGTCCTCGGGCAACCCCAACGCCATCAACGACTGGGACATCAACGCCATCAACGGCATCCCGTCGAAGGGCCTGCTCCAGGTCATCCCGCCGACCTTCGCGGCGTACCACGTCCCGGGCACGTCGACGAACATCTACGACCCGGTCGCCAACATCACGGCCGCCGCCAACTACGCGGCCGACAAGTACGGCTCCATCGACAACGTCAACAGCGCCTACTGAGTCTCGCGAGTATCGCGCGGACCTCTGAGGGTCTCGGTCAAGACGCACAAGGGCGGCACCCCGGTCGGGGGTGCCGCCCTTCAGGCGTCCGGAGGTGCTACTTGCGCATGACCTCGGGCTCGTGGCGGCGCAGGAAGCGGGCCACGAAGAAGCCGCACAGGGCGCCGAGGACGAGCAGGGCCACCATGTCCATGGTCCAGGCCGATGCCGCGTGGTCCCAGAGCGGGTCCGTGCTGGACGGGTCGTCCGTGTTCGGACTGATGTTGTTGAAGTCCAGCGTGGCGCCGGCCGCGGCGACCGCCCAGCGCGACGGCATCAGGTACGAGAACTGGTTGACGCCGACGGTGCCGTGCAGGATGAAGAGGCAGCCGGTGAAGACGACCTGGATGATCGCGAACATGACCAGCAGGGGCATGGTCTTCTCGGCGGTCTTCACCAGGGACGAGATGATCAGGCCGAACATCATCGAGGTGAAGCCGAGAGCCATGATCGGGATCGACAGCTCGATCATGACCGCGATCTTGCCGCTGCCGAGGACCAGGCCCTCGTCGGGGATCGTGCGGCTGGAGAAGCCGATCACGCCGACCAGGGCGCCCTGGAACACCGTGACGGTGCCGAGGACGATGACCTTCGACATCAGGTACGCGGAGCGCGACAGGCCGGTCGCCCGTTCCCGCTCGTAGATCACGCGTTCCTTGATCAGTTCGCGGACCGAGTTGGCGGCGCCCGCGAAGCAGGCGCCGACCGCGAGGATCAGCAGCACCGTGGTGGCGGTGCCGTTCGGGATGTGCGCGCCGGTCTTCGGGTTGACCGCCGGGTTCACCAGCAGGTTCTTGTCCGGGTCGATCAGCAGGCTGACCGCGCCGAGGACCGCCGGCAGGATCACCGTCAGCGCCAGGAACCCCTTGTCGGACGCGATCACCGACACATAGCGGCGGACCAGCGTCATCAGCTGCGAGCCCCAGCTCTGCGGCTTGGGCGGCTTCATCGCCTGCGCGGGCGGCATGTGCAGCGACTGGGGGGCGACGGCGTCGATGTCCGCGGCGTACATCTGGTAGTGCTGCGAGCCCCTCCAGCGGCCCGCCCAGTCGTAGTCGCGGTAGTTCTCGAAGGCGGAGAAGACGTCGGCCCAGGTGTCGTAGCCGAAGAAGTTCAGGGCCTCCTCGGGCGGACCGAAGTAGGCGACCGAGCCGCCCGGTGCCATCACCAGCAGCTTGTCGCAGATCGCCAGCTCGGCCACGGAGTGGGTGACGACGAGCACCGTACGGCCGTCGTCGGCGAGGCCGCGCAGCAGCTGCATGACGTCACGGTCCATGCCCGGGTCGAGACCGGAGGTCGGCTCGTCCAGGAAGATCAGCGAGGGCTTGGTCAGCAGCTCCAGGGCGACCGAGACACGCTTGCGCTGGCCCCCGGAGAGAGAGGTGACCTTCTTCTCCTTGTGGATGTCCAGCTTGAGCTCGCGCAGGACCTCGTCTATCCGGGCGTCGCGCTCCTTCCCCGTGGTGTCCGCGGGGAAGCGCAGCTTGGCCGCGTACTTGAGGGCCTTCCTGACGGTCAGCTCCTTGTGCAGGATGTCGTCCTGCGGGACCAGGCCGATGCGCTGCCGCAGTTCGGCGAACTGCTTGTACAGGTTCCGGTTGTCGTAGAGGACGTCACCCTGGTTGGCGGGGCGGTAGCCCGTGAGCGCCTTCAGAAGCGTCGACTTGCCGGAACCCGACGGGCCGATCACCGCGATGAGCGACTTCTCCGGGACGCCGAAGGAGACGTCCTTGAGGATCTGCTTGCCGCCGTCGACCGTGACGGTCAGATGACGGGCCGAGAAGGAGACCTCACCGGTGTCGACGAACTCCTCGAGCCGGTCGCCGACCAGCCGGAACGTCGAGTGACCGACGCCGACGATGTCGTTCGGGCCGAGCAGCGCGGAACCGCCCTTGGCGATCGGCTGGCCGTTGACGTACGTGCCGTTGTGCGAGCCGAGGTCACGGATCTCGTAGCGGCCGTCCGGCGTCGCGTGGAACTCGGCGTGGTGCCGCGAGACCTGGAGGTCGGAGACGACCAGCTCGTTCTCCAGGGCCCGGCCGATGCGCATGACGCGGCCCAGCGAGAACTGGTGGAACGTGGTCGGGCTGCGGTCGCCGTAGACCGGCGGCGCCCCCGCGCCTCCGCCGGGTCCGTGCTGCTGCGGCGGGATGGAAGCACCCTGCTGCGACTGCGGCCAGTTCTGCTGCTGCGGAGCCTGCTGCGGAAGTGCCTGCTGCTGAGGCGGTGCCTGCTGCTGAGGTGTTTGCTGCGCCCAGCCGGGGCCCGCGCCCTGCGCCGCGTACGGCTGCCGGGGCTGCGCCTGCTGCTGCGGGGCCACCGCGGCGGCGGCACCCGAGAGGCTCAGGCGCGGACCGTCCGTCGCGTTGCCGAGGTGCACGGCCGAGCCGGGGCCGATCTCCAGCTGATGGATCCGCTGACCCTGCACGAACGTGCCGTTGGTGCTGCCGTGGTCCTCGATGACCCAACTGCGGCCGCCCCAGCTGATCGTGGCGTGACGCCAGGACACCCTGGCGTCGTCGAGCACGACGTCCCCCTGCGGATCACGTCCGAGGGTGTATGGCCTGGACGCATCGAGCGTCCAGGTCCGTCCATTCAATTCCAGTACGAGTTCCGGCACTCCATGCCCCACTGAGTTGTCCCCCGAAGTTCCCCCATCACAGGGAGTCTAGGGATGTCGAACATCGTGGGGAACTATTTCAGTAGGAGCCCCCTGACCGAAAGTCGGGCCATGTGAAGACTGCCCGGGTGCGGCTTGTCCGTTTCCGTTGACGGGGTGGAAACCGGCCCGGAGAGTGGTAATCCCCCCGCGAGGGGGGACATCCGCGGTGCATCGCCGCGACGCGGGCCGGGGGGGCTGACGATGGGTATGGAGAGCGCGGAGCACCACAGGAACGTGCCCTGGGGGGATGTCCTGCTCGCCGCGATCGCCGCCGTGAGCTGGGCTTTGATCGGAATGGCGGGCACGGCCGCGCTGGGGCTGCACCTGCTTCAGGCGGACTCGGCCGGCTCGCTCGGTCCGATGACCGCGGCGGTCGTGGTGCTCGGGGCGGGCGGTTCGGTGACGCCGTCCGGGGATGTCTCGGCCTTCGGCCTGGAAGGGGCGGAGGCCACGACCGCCATCGAGATCACGCCACTGGGCGTGAGCCTCGTGGGCGCGCTGCTGCTCTCCTGGTTCTTCCTGCGTTCCCTGCGCGGGGCGCGGGTCGTGCTCCCGTTGTCCGAACTGGCGGCCCGCGCCGGCGCCGTGGTCGTGCTGTTCGTGGCCACGCTGGGCGGGCTCGCCTGGGCCGGTCACGACGTCATCACGATCGACGGCGGGGAACTCGGTCTCGACAAGGGGCCGGGCAGCGGCCTCGACGACCTCACGGACAAACTGCCCGGCGGTCTGGGGGACATCGGCGGACTGCTGCCCGACCGGGTCGGCGGCCTGGTGGACGCGAAGGCGGCCGTCGGCTTCACCGTCGACACCGCGCCCACCCTGCTCGGCGGCGCCGCCTGGACCGCGGGAGTCCTGCTGATCGGGCTGCTCGCGTCGCGCCGCACTCCCCTGCCGCGCGGCTGGGACGCCGTGCACCGGGTGGTACGCCCGGCCACGTCCGCGCTGGTGACGGTGCTGCTGGTGGCGGTCGCTGCGGGCCTCGCGGCGGCGGCGTACGCGATGGTCGGTGACGAACACCCGAAGCGGATCGCGGGTGCCGCGCTGCTCGGCGCGCCCAACGGGGTGTGGCTGGGCGTTCCGCTCGGCCTCCTCGTGCCCTGGGACGGACAGGCCACGGGAGAACTCGCCAAGGTGCTGCCCGATCCCCTCGACGAGTTGCTGAGCATCAGTGCCGACGAGCCCCTCACGCTCGGCAGGATGGCCGAACTGGACGGCAGGGTCTGGCTGTTGGGGGTCGCGGCCGCACTCATGATGCTGTTCGCGGGAGTGCTGGCGGCGGCGCGTACGCCGGGGGTACGGGAGCGGAGCGGCGCCCGCTCGGGAGAACCGGCAGCGCCGGCGGGCGTACGGGGTCCGGGCGCCCTCGGCTTCGCCGGGCGCTGTGCCCTGCCGCTCGGGATCGTGACGGCGGTGGCGCTTCCGCTGCTGGCCCGGCTGACGGACGTGTCGGTGGACGCCTCGCTGTCGGTCCTCGGGTTCGACGCGTTCGGCGCCGGGACAGAACTGCACGGGCACGCGGTGACGGCGTTGCTGCTCGGTGCCGCGTGGGGTGCGGGGGCGGGAGCCGGCGGGGCGCTGCTCGCGTACACGACGGGGGCCGCCGGGCGGCGGGCCGCGCCCTTGGCGCTTGCGGCGGCACGGAGTTGCGCGGGCATCGGAGTGGCGGGGAAGCATCCGGGGTTCCCGGAGCACTCCCCGGAGCAGGTCGCGGAGCCGGGCCCCTATCACCCGGGTGCGCCGTTCCGGCCGTCGAACCCCGACACCAATCCCTATCTGCGGGTACCGGACGAGCTGCGCGAGCCGCAGGACGCACGCCCGGCGCAGGGCACGGGACCGCCCGGGGACTTCGGACCTCCGCGTGGCGGGCAGGCGGACGGGGACCCCGGACGAGCGGGAGCCTCACGGCAGAGCGGATCCCACGGCGTGGGCGGGGCCGGCGGCGAGGACGGGGCCCGGGCGGGGCAGCGGCCCGCACCGGACCCCGGGGCGGGAGAACGGCCGCCGGCTCAGGCCGGACGACGGCACGGTCCGGGGCCGTACGGTTCCGACCCCGAGCCGGAGGGACGGTCGCCCGAGGACGTGTACGGAGCCCCCACGGTGATCAGGCCGGTCACGCCACCGCCGCGGGCACCCCGGCAGCGGCCTCCGTCGCGGGGCGGAGGGCTGATGCCGCCTCCGCCTCCACCACCGCCGCCACCCCCGAGGAAGGGGTCGCCTCCCCCGCCGCAGGAACGCCGGGACTAGGGCCTCCTCCCACCACGAGGCCACGCTCCACGCGGACCTGAACGCGGGGCGTGCCGACTGGTCACCGGTCACCGGTCACCGGCGAGCAAGGCCGGCGTCGCCCGCGCGCCACGTAATGTTCGCTGTCCGCCAGACGGACCTCGGCGGCGAAAGGCACTGCGTGCCGGATACGGTGGGAGCACCATGAGCGCTTCGCAGACCTCTGACGTCCCCACCCTCCTCGTCAAGATCTTCGGCAAGGACCGGCCCGGCATCACCGCCGGCCTCTTCGACACCCTCGCCGCCTACTCCGTCGACGTGGTCGACATCGAGCAGGTCGTCACCCGTGGCCGGATCGTCCTGTGCGCGCTCGTGACCGAGCCGCCCGCCGGGCTGGAGGGTGATCTGCGGTCCACCGTCCACAGCTGGGCGGAGTCCATGAAGATGCAGGCCGAGATCATCTCCGGGCTCGGCGACAACCGGCCCCGCGGCCTCGGACGCTCGCTCGTCACCGTCCTCGGGCGTCCGCTCACCGCGGAGTCGACGGCCGCGATCGCCGCCCGGATCACCGACACGGGCGGCAACATCGACCGGATCTTCCGGCTCGCCAAGTACCCCGTGACCGCCGTCGAGTTCGCGGTGTCGGGTACGGAGACCGGGGCACTGCGGACCGCGCTGGCGACCAAGGCCGCGGCGCTCGGCGTCGACGTCGCGGTGGTCTCGGCGGGACTGCACCGGCGCGCCCAGCGGCTCGTGGTCATGGACGTCGACTCGACCCTCATCCAGGACGAGGTGATCGAGCTCTTCGCCGCGCACGCCGGCTGCGAGAAGGAGGTCGCCGAGGTGACCGAGGCCGCGATGCGCGGCGAGCTGGACTTCGAGCAGTCCCTGCACGCGCGCGTGGCCCTGCTGGCGGGGCTGGACGCCTCGGTGGTGGACAAGGTGCGCAGCGAGGTGCGGCTGACGCCGGGCGCGCGCACCCTCATCCGTACGCTCAAGCGGCTCGGCTTCCAGGTCGGGGTCGTCTCGGGCGGGTTCACCCAGGTCACGGATGACCTGAAGGAGCGGCTCGGCCTCGACTTCGCGCAGGCCAACACGCTGGAGATCGTCGACGGGAAGCTGACGGGCAGGGTCACCGGCGAGATCGTGGACCGCGCGGGCAAGGCGCGGCTGCTGCGCCGGTTCGCCGCCGAGGCGGGGGTACCGCTGGGCCAGACGGTGGCGATCGGTGACGGCGCCAACGACCTCGACATGCTGAACGCGGCCGGACTCGGGGTCGCGTTCAACGCCAAGCCGGTCGTCCGCGAGGCCGCGCACACGGCGGTGAACTTCCCGTTCCTCGACACGGTGCTCTATCTGCTGGGGGTCACCCGCGAAGAGGTCGAGGCCGCGGACACCAACGCCGACGACTCGCTCTGATCCCCGCGCTCGCGCCGGCCCGCTCTCCGGGTGCCTGGCGCGCGGACGGGAGCTACGGCGGCCGCCCGTCCGCGTGGTGGCGGGTTACTCCGACGGGGCCCAGTAGTCGACCAGGGTGGCCACGCCTGGCTCCAGGGTCTTCCAGGGGCCGGTGAAGGTGAGTACGGCGAAGGCGGCGGTCGGGAAACCGCGGCTGCCCATGCGGGTCCGGACGTCGCCCTCGGACTGGCCGGCGAGGATGTCGGCGAGGCCCTGCACGCCGGGGTTGTGACCGATCAGGACCACGTCCTGCACGTCGTCGGGAGTCTCGTTCAGCACGGCGATCAGCTCACCGGGCGAGGCCTCGTAGACCCGCTCCTCGTATACCGTCTTCGGCCGGTGCGGCAGCTCGTGGACGGCGAGCTTCCAGGTCTCACGGGTCCGGGTCGCCGTGGAGCAGATGGCCAGGTCGAGGGGGACGCCCGCGTCGGACAGCTTGCGTCCGGCGACGGCGGCGTCCGTGCGGCCCCGGTCGGCGAGCGGCCGCTCGTGGTCGGAGATCTGCGGCCAGTCGGCTTTCGCATGCCGGAAGAGGACGATCCTGCGGGATTCTGCGACGCTCATGCGTCCCAGCTTCGCACGAAACACGCCACGGGGCGCAGGGAGTTGAGCCGCTCCCACGGCAGGGGTGTCGGCCCCTCCCCCAGGGGTCCGGCCGCACTGCTGCCGCACCCGGGCCGGGAGGCGGACAGCCGACGCGTGCCCGTCCATACTTGCCGAGAACCGCGCGCCGCGCCTGCCGGGGAGCCCGCCCGCCTGCCGGGGTACACGCCTGTCTGCCGGGGCACACGCCCGTCTGCCGAGGTGGCCGTCCGGCGCCGGCCTAGCGGAGGACCGCCTGCTGGAAACGCTCGACGACGTGGGCGAGGGCGGGGGCACCGGCCGCGGCGTGCGCGTCGGACGGGTTGACTATCAGCGCCAGCAGCGCGACGAAGGCCAGGACCGGGAGCGCGAGGGCCCACCAGGGCAGTCGGATGTCGACGCCGCCCGTGGTCACCGGGTGGGTCCGGGGGTGCGTGGGGGCCGGCATGACGCCTCCGTGGTCCTCGAGTGTCCGTGGGCCGCGTCCTCGCGACCACACCTCGAAGCTACGGAATCCGGGGCCCGCGCCCCATCCGGCGATCCACCCACTTCACCCTGACACTCGCCCCCTAGGGGACGGTGGGGCTACCCCCACCACCGTCGGCGGACGAAGCGGTCACGGGGAGGCGATCGACGCGATGACGCCGATGATCACGGTGATGGCCAGCATCGCGCCGAGCACGAGCAGCAGCTTCTTCTGGCCGTTCTGGGGGTTCGGGTCGAGCACAGGCATGCGGCCAGTCTCGCACCTGTCCCGCCCGTCCCCGCCCATGGGGTCGCCCCCTGCCCCCGGCAGGGGTCAGCGCCGGGCCTCGTCCTCCACGATGCGGTTGCGGCCCGCCAGGACGCCCACGGCGATCTGCGGGACCATCAGCCCCGCCATCAGCGCGATCGGCAGGCCCCAGCCGCCGCTGTGCTGGTAGAGCACGCCCACCAGGAGCGGGCCGGGGATCGAGATGAGATAGCCGGTGCTCTGGGCGAAGGCGGACAGCTTGGCGACGCCCGCGCCGGTCCTGGCCCGCATACCGACCATGGTGAGGGCCAGCGGGAAGGAGCAGTTGGCGACCCCCAGCAGCACCGCCCACGCCCAGGCACCGGCGGCCGGGGCCAGCCACAGGCCCGCGTACCCGGCGAGACCGCTGATCCCGAGGGCGATCACGATCGGCCCCTGGTTCGGCAGCCGGGTGGCGAGGCGCGGGATGACGAACGCCAGCGGCACGCCCATCACCATGGTGACCGCGAGCAGCACGCCCGCGGTGCCGGCCGGCACTCCGGCGTCGCGGAAGATCTGCGCCATCCAGCCCATGGTGACGTACGCGGCGGTGGCCTGGAGGCCGAAGAAGACGGCGAGCGCCCAGGCGGTACGGCTCCGGGTGATTCGCAGCCCCTCGGCCGCCCCGCGTTCGACGGCGGGCGCGGAGATCTCCTCGCCGGGGCCCGCCGCACGTCCAAAGGCGCCGGCCGTGGAGGCCTTCGTGCCGCTCACCCGGGAGGCCGTGGTGCCGCCGGCCACGGAGGACGGCTCGCCGACGACCGCGGAAGCCCGTACTCCCCCGGCCGGGGAGGCCTGCTCGCCCCCGGCCCCGGACGCCCCCGCCTCGTCGGCCGGCGGCACTCCCCCGCCGCCCGTCGTCCCGGAATCGGCCCCCCGCGCGCGCAGCAGCGGGATCCAGGGCAGTACGGCGGCGGCCGCGAGTGCCGCCCAGACGGTGAGCCCGGACCGCCAGCCGCCGCCCAGGGCGTCGGTCATGGGCACGGTGACCGCGGCGGCGGACGAGGTGCCGAGCGCGAGTGCCATCGAGTACAGGCCGGTCATGGAGCCCACGCGGTCCGGGAACCAGCGCTTGACGATCACCGGCATCAGGACGTTGCTGACGGCGATGCCCATGAGCGCGAGAGCGCTGCCCGCCAGGAAGCCCGCCGTGCCGCCCACGTACGGCCGGACGGCAAGGCCCACGGCGATGGCGGCCATTCCCGCGCAGACGACCGCGCCCGGGCCGAAGCGTCGGGCGAGGCGCGGTGCCATGACCCCGAAGACGGCGAAGCAGAGCGGCGGCACGGAGGTGAGCAGACCGGCGACGCCGGCGCTCATCCCGAGTCCGTCGCGCACCTCTTCGAGGAGGGCGCCCAGGCTGGTGATGGCGGGCCGCAGATTGAGTGCGGTGAGGACGATGCCGACGACCACCAGCCGCGTCGTCCACGCGCGCGGGGCGGGCACCTCGCTGTCGGCTCCGGGAACCGCGGCGGACGCCGGATCCTCCGGCCCGGGGCGTGTGGACGACGGATCCTCGGGGTCGGTGCCCCCGGAACCGCGTATCGCCCGGGGCGTCGTCGTCCGCGTCTGCTCGCTCGCCATGACGCCATCATAGAATCATGGGATGATTGGTTGTCCACTCCCGTTCGCGTCCGCTCGCCTGCGTTACTCTCCGGAGCCTGCGGCCCCGCAGGAAGGCCCGTACGAAGGACCGTCATGCCGCTGAGCCACCCCCGCCGTTCGGCGCTGTCCGAGCAGGTCATCGCCGAGCTGCGGAACCAGATCACCTCGGGTGAGTGGCCCGTCGGCTCCCGCATCCCCACCGAGCCGGAGCTGGTCGAACAGTTGGGCGTGGCCCGCAACACGGTCCGGGAGGCCGTCCGGGCGCTCGCGCACAACGGGCTGCTGGACATCCGCCAGGGTTCGGGCACCTACGTCGTGGCGACCAGTGAGCTGGCGGGCGTCATGCACCGGCGCTTCGCGGACGCCGACCCCCGGCACGTCGCGGAGCTGCGCTCCACGCTGGAGTCCAGCGCCGCCCGGCTGGCCGCCGAGCGGCGCACCGAGCGCGATCTCAAGCAGCTCCACGCCCTGCTCGTGCGCCGCGAGGAGGCCTGGGAGTCCGGCGACGCGGAGGCCTTCGTGACGGCCGACGCGACCTTCCACCTCGCGGTGGTGGCCGCGTCGCACAACGAGGTCATGACCGGGATGTACGCGGACCTGGGCGAGGTCATGCGCGACTGGCTGCGCGAGGACGTCGGCGAGAGGCTGACGCCGGAGACGTACATGGACCACACCCGGCTCCTCGACGCGATCCGGGCCGGCGACGCGGTGAGAGCCGGGACCGAGGCCGCGGGCTACCCGTTCCAGTGCCGCCCGGGCAGGTACAAGGACCCGGGCGTCACCACCGGCGGCTGACGGGCGCCGTCATTTCCCGTGACTGACCCATGCCGAGCGGATCTCCTTCCAGCAGCGCCCGGTCAGCCGTACGGTCTCGGCGGGCCCGGCGGCGACCGGAGTTCCGTCGCTGTCGATGTCCCACCAGCGGTCGCACTCGACGTGCAGGCTGACCCGGTCCGTCTCGGGATACGGGTTGTGGCAGTAGGCGGTCACCCGGGAGCCCAGCACGTGGGTGCGGCACGAGGCCCCGAAGGGTCTTGCGTCGGGCACACGCGCGTGGAGGCCCGTTCCGGGCGGGTGCGGGGAGTGCGAGGCCGCGTCGTCGGGCAGGGCGACGGGGAGAACCAGCGCGGCCAGTACCGGGGCGAATCGGTGGGAAAGGCGCACAAGGGGGACCTCCTCGGCCGAGCTCGGGAGGAAAACGCGTCCGGAGTGCGGGGTGAACGCGTACTCCATAGTGCCTGGTCACCGGCGTCCGCCGCCCGACCGGTGGGGCCGAACGGGTGACGCCCCGCTCCCCGCACCTGCGGGAAACGGGGCGTCACCTGTTCGGACCAGGCTTTCGACCCGGCCGGGGGACCGGACGGTCAGGCGCCGATCGCGTGCAGGCCGCCGTCGACGTGGATGATCTCGCCGGTGGTCTTCGGGAACCAGTCGCTCAGCAGGGCGACGATGCCGCGGCCGGCCGGCTCCGGGTCCTTCAGGTCCCACTCCAGGGGCGCGCGGGAGTCCCACACCGCGGCCAGCTCGCTGAAGCCGGGGATGGACTTCGCTGCCATCGAGCCGATCGGGCCCGCGGAGACGAGGTTGCAACGGATGTTCTGCTTGCCCAGGTCACGCGCCATGTAGCGGCTGGTGGCCTCCAGGGCGGCCTTCGCCGGGCCCATCCAGTCGTACTGCGGCCAGGCGTACTGCGCGTCGAAGGTGAGGCCGACGACGGAGCCGCCGCTCTGCATCAGCGGCAGGCACGCCATGGTCAGCGACTTCAGGGAGTACGCCGAGACGTGCATCGCCGTGGCGACCGACTCGAACGGGGTGTTGAGGAAGTTGCCGCCGAGGGCGTCCTGCGGCGCGAAGCCGATGGAGTGCACGACGCCGTCGAGCCCGCCCAGCTCCTCGCCGACGATGCCGGCCAGGCGCCCCAGGTGCTCGTCGTTGGTGACGTCGAGCTCGATGACCTTGGTGGGCTTGGGCAGCTTCCTGGCGATGCGCTCGGTCAGCGTGGGCCGCGGGAACGCGGTCAGGATGATCTCGGCGCCCTGCTCCTGGGCCAGCTTCGCGGCGTGGAAGGCGATGGAGGACTCCATCAGCACGCCGGTGATGAGGACGCGCTTGCCCTCGAGAATTCCGCTCATGGTGATCAGTGACCCATTCCCAGTCCGCCGTCAACCGGGATGACGGCTCCAGTGATGTACGAGGCGTCGTCGGACGCGAGGAACCGCACCGCCGCGGCGATCTCCTCCGGCTGCGCGTAGCGGTTGAGGGGCACCTGCTTGACGATGCCCTCGCGCTGCTCGTCGGTGAGCACCTTGGTCATGTCGGTGTCCACGAAGCCGGGCGCGACGACGTTGAAGGTGATGTTGCGCGAACCCAGCTCACGGGCGAGGGAACGCGCGAAGCCGACCAGGCCGGCCTTGGAGGCGGCGTAGTTCGCCTGACCGGGGCCGCCGTACAGGCCGACGACGGACGAGATCAGGACGACCCGGCCCTTCTTGGCCCGCAGCATGCCGCGGTTGGCGCGCTTGACGACACGGAAGGTGCCGGTGAGGTTGGTGTCGAGGACGGAGGTGAAGTCCTCCTCCGACATGCGCATCAGGAGCTGGTCCTTGGTGATGCCCGCGTTGGCGATGAGGACCTCGACCGGACCGTGCTCGGCCTCGATCTCCTTGTAGGCCTGCTCCACCTGCTCGGTGTCGGTGATGTCGCACTTGACGGCGAGGCAGCCCAGCTCCGTGAGGGCGGCCGGCGGCTCGCCGGAACGGTATGTGATGGCGACCTTGTCGCCGGCCTCGGCGAACGCGCGGGCGATGGCGAGGCCGATGCCCCGGTTGCCTCCGGTGACGAGAACCGAGCGGCTCAACGGATCACCCTTTCGATAGCGGTCTGACTCGTCCGCCCGGACAGCTGGATCGACAGGCGGCTTTCTCGAAAACCTATCGGTCCGGGCCCGCCGACGGACAATCGGGCACCGACAGTGGCGTAGGGGACTCACTGTCGGGTCTCTACAGAAAGTCACGGCCGCGGGCCGGAAACCTGTGGTCCGCGGGCGCGACGGGCGACATGATCGGAGCGACCGCAGAGCACGGCGACCACCGTCACGTCCACAGAAAGAGACCCAGGTGCCTCATTCCATCGACGAAGCCTTCACGGCACTACCTCTGCGCGCCCTCGCCGACGCCGCGCTCGCCCGCGCGCGGGCGCTCGGCGCCGTGCACGCCGACTTCCGTTTCGAGCGGGTGCGCAGCGCGTCCTGGCGGCTGCGCGACGCCAAGCCGGCGGGGTCGTCGGACACCACCGACCTGGGGTACGCGGTGCGGGTGGTGCACGGCGGCACGTGGGGATTCGCGTCGGGCGTGGACCTGACGATGGACGCCGCCGCGAAAGTGGCCTCGCGGGCCGTGGCGATGGCGAAGCTGTCGGCGCAGGTGATCAAGGCGGCCGGTTCCGACGAGAGGGTGGAGCTGGCGGACGAGCCGGTGCACGCCGACCGGACCTGGGTCTCCGCGTACGAGATCGATCCCTTCTCCGTACCGGACGAGGAGAAGTCCGGACTGCTGGCGGACTGGAGCGCGCGGCTGCTGGCCGCCGACGGGGTCAGCCACGTCGACGCCTCCCTGCTGACCGTGCACGAGAACAAGTTCTACGCCGACACCGCGGGCACCGCGACCACGCAGCAGCGCGTGCGGCTGCACCCGCAGCTGACGGCCGTCGCCGTCGACGAGTCCAGCGGCGAGTTCGACTCGATGCGCACGATCGCGCCACCGGTCGGGCGGGGCTGGGAGTACCTGACGGGCACCGGCTGGGACTGGGAGTCCGAACTCGCGCGCATTCCCGGCCTGCTCGCCGAGAAGATGCTGGCGCCCAGCGTCGAGGCGGGCGTGTACGACCTGGTCGTCGACCCGTCCAACCTGTGGCTGACCATCCACGAGTCGATCGGCCACGCCACGGAGCTGGACCGCGCGCTGGGTTACGAGGCGGCGTACGCGGGGACCTCCTTCGCGACCTTCGACCAGCTGGGCAAGCTGAAGTACGGCTCCGAGCTGATGAACGTCACCGGCGACCGGACCGCCGAGCACGGCCTCGCGACCATCGGGTACGACGACGAGGGGGTGGCCGGGCAGTCCTGGGACCTCGTCAAGGACGGCACGCTCGTCGGCTACCAGCTGGACCGGCGCATCGCGAAACTGACGGGCTTCGACCGGTCGAACGGCTGTGCCTACGCCGACTCCCCCGGGCACGTGCCCGTGCAGCGCATGGCGAACGTGTCCCTCCAGCCGGATCCCGCCGGGCTGTCCACCGAGGACCTGATCGGCAGCGTCGACCGCGGGATCTACGTCGTCGGTGACCGTTCCTGGTCCATCGACATGCAGCGCTACAACTTCCAGTTCACCGGCCAGCGCTTCTTCCGGATCGAGAACGGCCGGCTGACGGGGCAGCTGCGGGACGTCGCGTACCAGGCGACGACCACCGACTTCTGGGGTTCGATGGCCGCGGTGGGCGGCCCCCAGACGTATGTGCTCGGCGGTGCCTTCAACTGCGGCAAGGCCCAGCCGGGCCAGGTCGCGGCGGTCTCGCACGGCTGCCCGTCCGCCCTCTTCAAGGGCGTGAACATTCTCAACACCACTCAGGAGGCGGGCCGATGACCTCGCGTACGAACGGTACGGACAAGCCGCACGAGATCGTCGAGCGCGCCCTTTCCCTGTCCCGGGCCGACGGCTGCGTGGTGATCGCCGACGAGCAGTCGACCGCCAACCTGCGCTGGGCGGGCAACGCGCTGACCACGAACGGCGTGACCCGCGGGCGCACGCTGACCGTCATCGCCACCGTGGACGGCCGGGAGGGCACGGCGTCCGGCGTCGTCTCCCGCTCGGCGGTGACGCCCGACGAGCTGGAGCCGCTGGTACGGGCCGCCGAGGACGCCGCGCGCGGCGCCGGCCCCGCCGAGGACGCCCAGCCCCTCGTCGTGGGTGTCCCGGAGTCCCCGGACTTCACGGACGCGCCGGCCGAGACCTCCTCCGCCGTGTTCACGGACTTCGCGCCGGCGCTCGGCGAGTCGTTCGCCCGGGCCCGTGCGGGCGGCCGCGAGCTGTACGGCTTCGCCAACCACGAGTTCGTGTCCAGCTATCTGGGCACGTCGACGGGGCTGCGGCTGCGGCACGACCAGCCCAACGGGACGCTGGAGCTGAACGCCAAGTCGCCGGACCGCACCCGCTCGGCGTGGGCGGGCCGCTCCACGCGGGACTTCAAGGACGTCGACCCTGCGGCGCTGGACGCGGAGCTGGCGACCCGGCTCGGCTGGTCGGAGCGGCACCTCGACCTGCCCGCCGGGCGGTACGAGACGCTGCTGCCGCCGACGGCCGCGGCGGACCTGCTGATCTACCTGATGTGGTCGGCGGCGGCCCGGGACGCGGCCGAGGGGCGGACGGTGTTCAGCAAGCCGGGCGGCGGCACCCGCGTCGGCGAGCGGCTCAGCGAGCTGCCGCTGAACCTGCGCAGCGACCCCCGCGAGCCGGGCCTGGAGAGCTCCCCGTTCGTGCTGGCGCACTCCTCCGGGGACGACGCGTCGGTGTTCGACAACGGGCTGCCGCTCCGGGCCACCGAATGGATCGCCGAGGGCCGGCTCCGGCATCTGTCGACGACCCGGCACAGCGCGGCCCTGACCGGTCTGCCGGTGGCTCCGTCGATCGGGAACCTGATCCTGGACGGGGGTGACGACCGCTCGCTGGAGGAGATGGTCGCGAGCACCGGGCGGGGCCTGCTGCTGACCTCGCTCTGGTACATCCGCGAGGTCGACCCTGCGACGCTGCTGCTCACCGGGCTGACCCGGGACGGCGTGTACCTGGTGGAGAACGGCGAGGTCGTCGGCGAGGTGAACAACTTCCGGTTCAACGAGTCGCCGGTCGGTCTGCTGGGCCGGGCCACGGAGGCGGGGCGCACGGAGAAGACGCTGCCCCGGGAGTGGAGCGACTGGTTCACCAGGGCCGCGGCGCCGGCCCTGCGGGTGCCCGACTTCAATATGAGCTCTGTCAGCCAGGGCGTATAACCTCGTAGCCGGCGGCTGCCCGGCTGCCCGGCTGCCCGACATCATCCCGAGGAGATACGAGAACCGTGACGGACATCGTCGACGAACTGAAGTGGCGCGGGCTGATCGCCCTCTCCACCGACGAGGACGCACTGCGCAAGGCGTTCGCGGACGGTCCTGTCACGTTCTATTGCGGCTTCGACCCGACGGCGCCCAGCCTGCACCTCGGCAACCTGGTGCAGATCCTGACGATGCGCCGCATCCAGCAGGCGGGCAACCGCCCGCTGGGCCTGGTCGGCGGCGCGACGGGACTGATCGGCGACCCGAAGCCGAACTCGGAGCGCACGCTCAACGCTCCCGAGGTCGTCGCCCAGTGGGTGGAGCGGCTGCGCGCGCAGATCGCCCCCCTGCTGGACTTCGAGGGTCCGAACGCCGCGGTGATGGTGAACAACCTGGACTGGACCCATGGCATGTCTGCCATCGAGTTCCTGCGCGACATGGGCAAGCACTTCCGGGTGAACAAGATGATCGCGAAGGAGGCCGTCTCGCGGCGGCTGAACTCCGACGCGGGCATCAGCTACACCGAGTTCAGCTACCAGATCCTCCAGGGCATGGACTTCCTGGAGCTCTACCGCAGGTACGGCTGCACGCTGCAGACCGGCGGCAGCGACCAGTGGGGCAACCTCACCTCAGGCACGGACCTGATCCACCGGGTCGAGCCGGCGGCCGTGGTGCACGCGCTGGGCACCCCGCTGATCACCAAGGCGGACGGCACCAAGTTCGGCAAGACGGAGTCCGGCACGGTCTGGCTCGATCCCGAGATGACGACGCCGTACGCCTTCTACCAGTTCTGGCTGAACGCGGACGACCGTGACGTCTCCAAGTTCCTGCGCATCTTCAGTTTCAGGTCCCGTGCGGAGATCGAGGAGCTGGAGCGGCAGACCGAGGAGCGGCCGCAGGCCCGTGCCGCCCAGCGCGCGCTGGCCGAGGAACTGACCACGCTGGTGCACGGCGCGGGCCAGACGGCCGCCGTGGTCGCCGCTTCCCGGGCCCTGTTCGGCCAGGGAGAGCTGGGCGACCTCGACGAGCCGACACTGCGGGCGGCCCTGTCCGAGGTGCCGCACATCCAGGTCGCCGCGCTCGGTCCCGTGGTGGACCTCTTCGCGGAGGTCGGTCTGGTGGCCAGCAAGTCGGCCGCGCGGCGCACGGTCAAGGAGGGCGGCGCGTACGTGAACAACGTGAAGGTCGCCGCCGAGGACGCGGTCCCCGCCAAGGAGGACCTGCTGCACGGCCGCTGGCTGGTGCTGCGCCGGGGCAAGAAGAACCTGGCGGCGGTGGAGGTCACGGGCGCCTGAGCGCGCCCTGGCGAGCCACGTCCACGCGACAGCGGGGGCGGCCCCGTCACGGGACCGCCCCCGCTGTCCGTCCGTCCCGCGGGGGACGGACGCGTCGGGTGTCTCAGGTGCGCTGCCGGCCGTTGCCCCGCAGAGACATGTAGAGCATGTCGCCGAAGAAGACGATGACGATCGCGGCGATGAGCTGGAGTGCGTGCCGGCCCCAGTCGATGCCGTTGGTCTCGTCGATGCCGACCGCCCTGGCGATGGCGTTGCCGACGACTGCCCCGAGGATGCCGAAGATCGTGGTCAGCCAGAGCGGACTGTGCTGCTTGCCCGGAATGATGGCCTTGGCCAGCAGGCCCAGCACGAATCCCACGACGATGGCCCACAACCAGCCCATGGCTCTGCCTCCTAGTACGGCTCCACGTGAGCATTTCGGCCAGTCTCGGTCCGCGGGCCGTACGCCGCATGCCGGGCGAAGCCATACGCGGTACGGCGCAGTCCGCCCCCGGCCGGGCCGTGCCCCCGGTCTCCAGGACGGTCCGGACGCGGCGTACCGTGGAAGGCGTTCGGGCCCGGTCCTGACCGGGTCCGGGTGGTACGGACCGGGGAGCGTCCGACACAGGCAAGGCGGTGGAATGTGATGCGGAAGCAGAACAGTGGCCAGGTCTTCCGGATCACAGGAGCCAGGCAGGGACTCGACGAGGACGTCCGCGGGCGGCAGCGGCGCTACGTCATCTCGATGACCGTACGCACGATCGCGGTGATCCTCGCCGCCACCCTCTGGAACGTGGAACGGCACGTCGCGATCGTCGCCCTGGTGCTCGGGGGGCTTCTCCCCTACGTCGCGGTGGTGATCGCCAACGCGGGCCGGGAGAACGCGCCGTCGCTCCCGTCGACGTTCGTCACGGTCCCGGTGCGGCCGATGATCGCACCCCCGGCGGAGGGCCCCTCGGAACCCGTTCCGGAATCTGTGCCGGCGGACGCACCGACGGATGCTGGGGCGGAATTCCGGGGCGAACCGCACGAGCGGACGTGACCGTCGCGGAGTAGCGGAATCCAGAACGGGACCGGGCGCCGGGGCGGCTACCAAGCTCAGGAAAAGCTCAGATCAATCATGGAGTTCAGGTGCCGGGCACCGGGTCCCCCGTGACATACTTCGTACGCGCTCCGCATCCCCCGTCGGAGCGACGGACCGACGCCGGGCAGCTCCCCCCGTGGCTGCTCGGCGTCGCCTTTGGGGGCCGTTTAGGGTGAGGGCGTGAACTTCCCGCTCCCCGATTCCGCCCCCTCCGTACCGCAGTGCTCCGCCAAGGGCTGCCGCGCGGACGCCGTGTGGGTGCTCGCCTGGAACAACCCGAAGCTGCACACGCCCGAGCGCCGCAAGACATGGCTCGCGTGCGAGGAGCACCGGGAGCACCTGTCGCAGTTCCTGAGCGTGCGCGGCTTCCTGAAGGACGTGGTGCCGCTCGCCGAGTGGGAGACGGCGCAGGGCAAGGGCAGGCCCTAGCCGCCGATCGCGGACATCGGGCGCTCCGGCTGGAGGAACGACGGGTCGTCGAGGCCCGACCCCGCCTTCTTGCCCCACATCGCGGCGCGCCAGACGCGGGCGATCTCCTCGTCCGAGGCGTCCGAGCGCAGGGCCGCCCGCAGGTCGGTCTCCTCGGTGGCGAACAGGCAGGTGCGGACCTGGCCGTCGGCCGTCAGCCGCGTACGGTCGCAGGCCGAGCAGAAGGGGCGGGTGACCGAGGCGATCACGCCGACCCGGTGCGGACCGCCGTCGACGAGCCAGCGCTCCGCGGGTGCCGAGCCGCGCTCGCCGGCCTCCTCCTCGGTCAGCTCGAAGCGGGTGCGCAGCGCGGCGAGGATGTCCCCCGCGGTGACCATGCCCTCCCGCTTCCAGCCGTGCTGGGCGTCCAGGGGCATCTGCTCGATGAAGCGCAGCTCGTAGTCGTGCTCGACGGCCCAGGCGAGCAGGTGCGGGGCCTCGTCCTGGTTCAGCCCCGGCATCAGGACCGAGTTGACCTTGACGGGGGTCAGGCCGGCGTCGCGGGCGGCTTCGAGGCCTTCGAGGACGTCCTTGTGGCGGTCGCGGCGGGTGAGCGTCTTGAAGACGTCGGGGCGCAGGGTGTCGAGGGAGACGTTGACCCGGTCCAGGCCGGCCGCCTTCAGGGCGGTCGCGGTGCGCTTGAGCCCGATCCCGTTGGTCGTCAGGGACATCTGGGGGCGCGGCCCAAGGGCCGCGACGCGCTCCACGATGCCGACCAGGCCGGGCCGGAGCAGGGGTTCGCCGCCGGTGAAGCGGACCTCGGTGATCCCGAGATCGCCGACCGCGATCCCGATCAGGCGGACGATCTCGTCGTCCGTGAGGAGGTCGGGCTTGGCCAGCCACTGCAGGCCTTCTTCGGGCATGCAGTACGTGCAGCGGAGATTGCAGCGGTCGGTCAGCGAGACGCGCAGGTCGGTGGCCACTCGGCCAAAGGTGTCGATGAGCACGTGGGCCCCCTCCCTCGATCCGGATCACAACGTCGGACAGCTCCGAGCCTACGCGACGGCACCGACAACGGTGCGGGCCCGATCCCACGAGGTACGGCGCGGCCCCGTCGTAGAGACCTACCAGTGGTGATCCACCAGGTGTCCACGACGGGGCCGTCGGGCGTGCCGCTCAGTGCGCTCCGGTGCCCGTGAGGGAGCGGACCTCCAGCTCGGCGTACTTGCCGGTGTCGGGCTCCTCCTTGGACCCGAGCGTGCCGATCCAGCCCAGCAGGAAGCCGACCGGGATGGAGATGATGCCGGGGTTCTCCAGCGGGAACCAGTGGAAGTCGACGTCGGGGAACATCGAGGTGGGCTTGCCGGAGACGACCGGCGAGAACAGCACCAGGCCGACGGCGGTGACGAGGCCGCCGTAGATCGACCAGAGGGCTCCCTGGGTGGTGAAGCGCTTCCAGAAGAGGCTGTAGAGGATCGTCGGCAGGTTGGCGGAGGCGGCGACCGCGAAGGCGAGGGCGACCAGGCCGGCCACGTTCAGGTCGCGGGCGAGGGCGCCGAGGCCGATCGACACGACACCGATGGCGATCGTGGCGTAGCGGGCGGCCCTGACCTCCTCCTTCTCGGTGGCGTTGCCTTTCCTGATCACGTTCGCGTAGATGTCGTGGGCGAACGAGGAGGACGAGGCCAGCGTCAGTCCGGCGACGACCGCGAGGATGGTGGCGAAGGCGACCGCCGAGATGGTGGCGAGCAGGATCGCGCCCCAGGTCGAGTCCACGCCGCCCAGATGCAGCGCGAGCAGCGGGGCGGCCGTGTTGCCGGCCTTGTTGGAGGCGACGATCTCCTCCGGCTTGATGAGCGCGGCGGCGCCGAAGCCGAGCGCGATGGTCATCAGGTAGAAGCCGCCGATGATGCCGATGGCCCAGTTCACGGACTTCCGCGCGGCCTTGGAGTTCGGCACCGTGTAGAAGCGGATCAGGATGTGCGGCAGGCCTGCGGTGCCGAGGACCAGCGCGATGCCCAGGGAGATGAAGTCCACCTTGGAGGTCGAGGTCGCGCCGTACTTGAGGCCGGGTTCCAGGAAGGACTTGCCCTTGCCGCTGTTGTCGGCGGCGGAGCCGAGCAGGTCGGAGATGTTGAAGTGGAACTTCAGCATCACCAGGAAGGTGATCAGGATGGTGCCGCTGATGAGCAGCACGGCCTTGATCATCTGCACCCAGGTGGTGCCCTTCATGCCGCCGATCGTGACGTACACGATCATCAGGACGCCGACCAGGGCGACGATGGCGACCTTGCCGCCGTCGCTGGTGATGCCGAGGAGCAGCGACACCAGGACGCCCGCGCCCGCCATCTGCGCCAGCAGGTAGAAGATCGAGACGACGATCGTGGAGGTGCCGGCCGCCGTCCGCACCGGTCGCTGGCGCATCCGGTAGGCGAGGACGTCGCCCATCGTGTAGCGGCCGGAGTTGCGCAGCGGCTCGGCGACCAGGAGCAGCGCCACCAGCCAGGCCACCAGGAAGCCGATGGAGTAGAGGAAGCCGTCGTAGCCGAAGAGGGCGATGGCGCCGGCGATGCCGAGGAAGGACGCGGCGGACATGTAGTCGCCGGAGACGGCGAGTCCGTTCTGGAAGGCGCTGAACTGGCGTCCGCCCGCGTAGAAGTCGGCGGCGCTCTTGGTCTGGCGGCCGGCCCAGACGGTGATGACGAGGGTGGCCACGACGAACACGGCGAACAGGGAGATGATCAGCGGCCGGTGCTCGCTCGCCTCGCCCGCCGCGAGCTGGACCTGGGTGATCGCGGGGCTCATGCGCCGCCCTCCATCCGGGACTTGATCGCCTCGGCCTTGGGGTCGAGCTCCGCGGCGGCGTGCCGCGAGTACCACCAGGCGATGAGGAACGTGGTGAGGAACTGGGCGAGGCCGAGCACCAGGGCGACGTTGATGTTGCCGAGGAGTTGGGTGCCCATGAAGTCGCCCGCGTAGTTCGAGAGCAGGACGTACAGCAGGTACCAGGAGATGAAGCCGATGGTCAGCGGGAAGGCGAAGGACCGGTGCGAGTGGCGCAGTTCACCGAACTCCGCACTCTGCTGGACCTCGACGAACGCCTCGGTGGAGGGGAGCGCGGGTCGGGATTTCGAGGGGGGCGGTGCGTCGATGGCCACGGAGTCTCCTCGTGGTGCGGTTGCGACGATGGACGGTTTCGCCGAGGGGGACGGGGACGGACTGGGCACGGACATGGGCGACTTGACCTCATTGTGACGTGGATCACGTGCACCGGGAGGTGATGTTAGGGCCCCGAGCGTGATCCGACAGCGGCTCGATCGTGCTGGTGCGCCCTGCTCAAGGTCACGGCGCCGCGCGTGGACCGGTTCAACTCACCTGAGTTCTTTCGGAAGTCGTCGCCGGATTTCATTGCTGGCCAGCTGGGGCGGGGGATAGCTTCGCCCTGCACGCCCGTCATGTACCTGCCCGAGCACCACCTGTGTTCGGGCAGTGCCCGTTTCCGGATGATGTGGAGATCCCATGGCTCATCTGCCTTCCAGACGCCGTCTCGCGCTCGCCGTGCCCGCCGCGCTGGCCCTCACCGCCTCCCTCGGCCTGCTGCCGGGCGTCGCGGCGGCCGCCCCCGGCAGCGCCGCCGTCTCCGCCTCCGCCGCGACGACCGCGGACGGCCCGAAGCTGGCGTACGTCGTCAACACCAGGACGGACCACCGCACGCTCGCGTCCGTGCGGCGGGCGATAGCCGAGGCCGACGGGACCGTCGTCGCCGCGTACGAGAAGATCGGCGTGTTCGTCGTCCAGTCGGCCGACCCGGACTTCGGCAAGCAGCTCCGCGCGGTGCGCGGGGTGCAGTCCGCCGGCGCCACCCGCACCGCGCCGCTGACCGCGGCGGGCACCACGGACGAGGGTGCCGCGCAGTACCTGACGGCGGCTCAGGCGGCGAAGGCCGAGGCGGGCAGCACCGCTTCGGGCGAGGAGCCCCTCGAGGCCGACCAGTGGGACCTGCGGGCGATAGGCGCCGACAAGGCCGCGAAGATCAACCCCGGCAGCAGGAACGTGACCGTCGCCGTGATCGACACCGGCGTCGACGACACCCACCCGGACCTGGCCCCCAACTTCTCCGCCTCCCAGTCCGCGAACTGTGTCGGCGGCAAGGCGGACACCTCGCCGGGCGCCTGGCGTCCCGCGAACGCCGACCACTACCACGGCACGCACGTGGCGGGCGAGATAGCCGCGGCGCGCAACGGCATCGGCGTCGCCGGTGTCGCCCCGGGCGTGAAGGTCGCCGGCATCAAGGTGGCCGACCCGGTCAGCGAGCTGTTCTACCCGGAGGCCGTCGTCTGCGCCTTCGTCTTCGCCGCCGACCACGGCGTCGAGGTCACCAACAACAGCTACTACGTGGACCCGTGGCTCTACAACTGCATGGACGACCCCGACCAGCGGGCGATCGTCGACGCGGTGAACCGGGCCCAGCTGTACGCCCAGAAGAAGGGCACCCTGAACCTGGCCTCGGCGGGCAACTCCAACGACGACCTCGACGCGGACGCCCTCGTCGACGACTCCAGCCCCGACGACTCGACCCCGGTCCCCCGGACGATCGACCCGCACGAGTGCTTCGACGTGCCGACCCAGCTCCCGGGCGTCGTCACGGTCAGCGCGACCGGCGTCAAGGGCGCCAAGTCGTACTACTCCACCTACGGCGACGGTGTCATCGACATCGCGGCGCCCGGCGGCGACAAGTACCAGATCCCGGACACCCCGTCGAAGAACGGCCGGATCCTCTCCACGATGCCGAACAACCAGTACGGCTTCCTCCAGGGCACGTCGATGGCCTCGCCGCACGCCGCGGGTGTGGCCGCGCTCCTGAAGTCCGCGCACCCGCACGCGACTCCGGCCCAGCTCCAGGCGCTGCTCAAGGCACAGGCCGACAACCCGGGCTGCCCGGCCGAGCCGTACGACGGCGACGGCGACGGTGTCGTGGACGCCAAGTGCGAGGGCGGCAAGCGGGTGAACGGCTTCTACGGCTTCGGCGTCGTCAACGCGCTGCGGGCGGTCAAGTAGCCCCGGACGTCGGGCTCCTGTCCCGGACTTCCGCCCTGTGAGCTTTCCGCACGGCTCGTACAGCTCGTACCGTTGAACGAACTGGAGACACCATGACAGCGCCTCAGTCGCGCGCGCGTCGCGCGATAGCCGTCCCCCTCGGGATGGCCATGGCGACGGCTCTCGCCTTCCTGCCGAACGTCAGCGCGTCCGCGGCGGACACCGCCGCGCCGCGCGCCGCGGCAGCGGACGCGACCTCGCTCAGTTACGTCGTCAACGTCCGCCCCGGGCACGGCCCTTCGGCGCACGTGAAGAAGGCCATCGCCGAGGCCGGCGGCACGATCGTGACGTCGTACGACCGGATCGGCGTGATCGTCGTCCACTCGTCGAACGCCGGCTTCGCCGCCACCGTCCGCACCGTACGCGGTGTGCAGTCGGCCGGCGCCACGCGCACCGCGCCCCTGCCCGCCCAGTCGACCACCGACGTGGGCACGCCGAAGGCGCTCACCGCGAAGGACGTCGCCGACGTCGAGGCGGCTGCCGGGCAGGACCCGTTGGAGCCGCTGCAGTGGGACCTGCCCGCCATCAAGGCGGACAAGGCGCACGAGAAGACGCTCGGCAGCCGGAAGGTCACGGTCGCCGTGATCGACACCGGCGTCGACGACACCCACCCCGACATCGCCCCGAACTTCGACCGCGACGCCTCGGTCAACTGCGTGACGGGCAAACCGGACACCACCGACGGGGCGTGGCGGCCGAGCGCCGAGGAGAGCCCGCACGGCACGCATGTCGCGGGTGAGATCGCGGGCGCCAAGAACGGCGTCGGCATCACCGGTGTCGCCCCGGGCGTGAAGGTCTCCGGCATCAAGGTGTCCACCACGGCCGGGTTCTTCTACACGGAGGCCGTGGTCTGCGGCTTCGTGTGGGCCGCTGAGCACGGCGTCGACGTGACCAACAACAGCTATTACACCGACCCCTGGTACTTCAACTGCAAGGACGACCCGGACCAGCGGGCCCTGGTCGACGCGATCACGCGCGCCTCGCGCTACGCGGAGAACAAGGGCGCGGTCAACGTCGCGGCGGCGGGCAACGAGAACTACGACCTGGCCGCGGACGAGATCACGGACCCGTCGTCCCCGAACGACACGACGCCGGGCGACCGGGTGATCGACCCGTCCGAGTGCTACGACATCCCCACCCAGCTGCCGGGTGTGGTGACCGTGGCGTCGACGGGCGCGAAGGGCATCAAGTCGTCCTTCTCGAACCACGGCCTGGGCGTCATCGACATCGCGGCGCCCGGCGGCGACTCGACGCGCTACCAGACCCCGGCCCCGCCCGCCACGAGCGGCCTGATCCTCGGCCCGCTGCCCGGCGGTGGCTGGGGCTACATGGCCGGCACGTCGATGGCGTCCCCGCACGTCGCGGGTGTCGCCGCGCTGATCAAGTCGACGCACCCGCACGCCTCCGCCGCCCTGGTGAAGGCGCTGCTGTACGCAGAGGCCGACGCCACGCCGTGCACCGACCCGTACGACATCGACGGAGACGGCAAGATCGACGCCGTCTGCGAGGGCACGAAGAACCGCAACGGCTTCTACGGCTGGGGCACGGCGGACGCGCTGGACGCGGTGACGAAGTAGCGGTCACGTAGTAGCGGTCACGTAGTAGCGGTCACGTAGTCGGGACCAAGTAGTCGGGACCACGCGCCCGCGGAGGGGCCGGACGGCAGCACGCCGTCCGGCCCTTCACCTTCCCCGGCCACGCCGCTCCCCGGGAGTCCCGTCCCAAGTACCCGGCCCGGTCGACATGTTGATCCCGTACATCCGGCACAGTGCCGTCATGACACATGCACCGGTGACCGTCGCCTGGGAGGCGCTGGGCGGCGACCCCGCACCCCTCTCCCGTCTTACGGCCGTCGTACGGGACGGCGCGCTCGACGCCCGGCTGCCCGTACGGGAGGTGGCACGCGGGTGCGTGGGCGCCTGCGCGCTGGCGGCCGCCGAGCTGGCCGCCCGCCGCACCGGGCGGGCGATGCCCGCGGCCGAGGTCGACGACGGGGCCGTCGCCACGGCCTTCGTCAGCGAGCGGCACCTGCGCGTCGCCGGGCGGGCGCCGGTGAGCTTCGCGCCGCTGTCCCGGTTCTGGCGGACCGCGGACGGATGGGTGCGGACGCACGCGAACTATCCGCATCACCGGGCACGGCTGTCGGTCGCGCTCGGCCTGCCCCAGGACCCCGCCGCGGAGACGGTCGCCGCCGCCCTGGCGGAACGGTCCGCGGGCGAGGTGGAGGAGTCCGTGTACGCGGCCGGGGGCCTCGCCGTCGCCCTGCGCACGGCGCGGGAGTGGGCGGCGCACGAGCAGGGTGCCGTCGTCGCGGGCATGCCCCTGGTCGCCCGGGAGCGGCTGGACGAGGGGCCACCGCGGACCTTCCCGGACCTCGCCGGTGACCCGCTGCGGCCGGCCGCCGGCGTCCGTGTCCTGGACCTGACCAGGGTCATCGCCGGCCCTGTGGCCACCCGCACGCTCGCCCTCCTCGGCGCCGACGTGCTGCGCGTGGACCCACCGCGACTGCCGGAACTCCCCGACCAGCACGCCGACACCGGCTTCGGGAAGCGCTCCGCCACGCTCGACCTGACGACTGACAGGCGTGCCCTGGAGGAGCTGCTGGACGCCGCGGACGTCGTCGTCACCGGCTACCGGCCCGGTGCCCTGGACCGGTTCGGTCTCGGTCCCCGGGCCCTGGCCGAGCGGCGGCCGGGTCTGGTGGTCGCGCAGCTGTCGGCCTGGGGGGACGGGGGGCCCTGGGCAGGGCGGCGCGGCTTCGACAGCCTGGTGCAGGCCGCCACCGGGATCGCGGTGGCCGAGGGGTCGGCCGAGCGGCCCGGCGCCCTGCCGGCGCAGGCCCTCGACCACGGCACCGGCTATCTGCTGGCGGCGGCCGTGCTGCGGTCGCTGACCGAGCAGTCGCGCGAGGGCGGGACCCGGCTGGTACGGCTGTCGCTGGCCCGGACGGCGCAATGGCTGACGAACGGGCCGGCAGGGATCCGGGACGACCGGCTGACGAACGGGTTGGCAGGCAAGACCGGGCGCCGGACGGACGGGCCGGTCCCGGACGACCGGCCGACCGACGCCCCGTACGAGCGGGCGGACCGCTGGCTCACCGGGACGGACAGCCCGCTGGGGCCGCTGCGCCATGCCCGGTCGCCGGTCTCCTTCGACGGGGGACCGCGCGACTGGCTGCGGCCGCCGGGGCACTGGGGCGCCGATCCGGCGCGCTGGTGGTGAGCGAGGGCGCGGTGGTGGACGGGCCCCTCCGCTCCCGTGGGATGCCGTTCCGCCGATCGTTCTACCCGACTTGCCCGATTTTCAGAGAGATGGTGAAGATCGTGACGTGAGTTCGACTGAACAGACGGCCGAGAGAGCCGCCACCGCCCCCGCGCAGCCCGCCTCCGCCGGCCGGGCCGCCGCCGTGCTCGGTCTGGTGACCCTGGCCGCACTGATTCCCCTGCTCGGACCGTCGCTCGCGCTGCGCGGCACCGGCGAGGCCGCCGCGCCCGGCGTCGCGGGGATCGCCCTGCTCCGGGCGGTGCTGTTCGCGGCCATGTGCGTCCCGGCGGGCGAGCTGTTCACGGCCCGGCTGGTGCGCCGGGTGCCCGGCGCCCCCGCCGCGCGCGCACCCCGCAGCTGGGCGCCCTTCGCGGCGGCCGCCGGATGTGTGGCGGCGCTGGGACTGGCTGCTTGCGCGGCCACCGGGAACCGGGTGCCCGGGGGCCTCGTCGGCCTGGACGTGGGCGCGCTGTACGGCTCCCGGGACGGCGCGCTGGCGCTTGTGGAGTTCAACGCGTTCGGGGCGGTCGGGCTGTGCACCCTCACGAACCGTCCTGGCTTCCAGGTGCTGCCGTCGGCCGCGGTGGCCGTGGCGGAGGCGCTGCGGGCCCATCCCGTCACGGAGCACCTCCCGCTGGTCGGCTCGGCCCTGACGCTCGTTCACGTCACCTGCACGGTGCTGTGGGCGGGCGGGCTGCTGCACGTGCTGCGGACGCTGCGGGCCTGGCGCGCCCCGGAGCAGGGTGCCGCGCTCCTCGGGCGCTACGCGCGCGTGGCGGCCGTCCTGTTCGCGGGGATCACCGCCACCGGGGTGTGCAGCACGCTGCGCCGTATGCCGGCGGGCACGGTTCTGGACCAGCTGGCGACGACGTCGTACGGGCGTGCCCTGCTCGCGAAGGTGCTCCTGGTGGCCGTCGTCGCCGGCCTCGCCCTGTGCGCGCGTCTGCGGATGGGCCGCGCGCACGACCCGCTCAGCGCCTGTTCGCCCGCCCGCGCGGAGGTGACGGCGCTGGGCGCGGTCGTCGTGGTGTCGGCCCTGCTGACGGCGCTGCCGCTGCCGGGCCGGTGAGCCCGGTCTCCCGGCAGCTGCTTCCCTCCCTCAGCCCGCGACCATGACCTTGAGCGCCGTCCGCTCGTCCATCGCGCGGTAGCCCTCCGGTACGTCCTGAAGGCCGACGGTCCGGTCGAAGACGGGCGACGGGTCGATCGTTCCGTCCAGGACGTCGGGCAGCAGTTCCGGGATGTACGCGCGCACCGGGGCGACGCCGCCGCGCAGGGCGATGTTCCGGTCGAACATGACGCTCAGGTCGACTCCGGTGCCGCTGCCGTGGGGCACACCGACGAAGCCGACGGCGCCACCGTCGCGGGTGATGCCCACGGCGGTGCTCATCGACTGTTCGGTGCCGACCGCCTCGACGACGCAGTGCGCGCCCTGTCCGCGGGTGAGTTCGCGCACGGCCGCCACGGCGGCCTCCCCGCGCTCGGCGACGACGTCGGTGGCTCCGAAGCGGCGCGCGATGTCCGTCCGCGCCTCGTGGCGTCCGAGCGCGATGATCCGCTCGGCGCCCAGCCGCCGGGCGGCCAGCACGGCGCACAGCCCGACGGCTCCGTCACCGACGACGGCGACCGTCGCGCCCGGCCGCGCCCCCGCGCCGAGGGCGGCGTGATGACCGGTGCCCATGACGTCGGAGAGGGTGAGCAGGGCCGCCAGCAGACGGTCGTCGGAGGCGGCCTCCTTGGGCAGCCGGACGAGGGTGCCGTCGGCGAAGGGCACCCGCACGGCCTCGCCCTGCCCGCCGTCGTAGCCGACGGACCCCCAGAAGCCACCGTGCTCGCACGAGGTGGTGAGCCCCTCACGGCAGTAGTCGCAGGCACCGTCGGACCACATGAACGGCGCGACGACGAGGTCCCCGCGGCGCACACCGGTCACCTCGGAACCGGTCTCCTCGACGACGCCGAGGAACTCGTGCCCGATCCGCTGGCCCGGCTGCCGTGCCGCCTCGCCCCGGTACGCCCACAGGTCGCTGCCGCAGATGCAGGACCGCAGCACCCGTACGACCGCGTCGGTGGGCAGCTGTGCCACGGGGTCGGGGACGTCCTCCACCCGCATGTCGTAGGGGGCGTGGATGGTGGTGGCGCGCATGCGAGGGTCCTTCTCGGCTGATCGGCGGTGGTGCGCTCAGGGGGTGGTCGAGCGCGTCTCACCGTACGCCGGGGCGGGCACGGATTGCTCGCCGAGGGTGCCGAGCACGCCGCGGACAAGCAGGTACTGCGCCGCGAGGTAGGTGAGCATGATCCAGAAGTCGGGCCGGGGAAGCTGCGGCCAGTCGGCGACCCCGGTCGCGATGAGGGTGTCCGAGAGCAGGAAGAGGGCGCCTCCCGCGCCCGCGAGGGGACCGAGTCGCGTGGCGGTGTACGCCATCGCGGTCAGCAGCAGGCTGTAGCCGGCGACGGGGACGCGCAGTTCGCCGGGGAGGCCCGGCCACAGGAGGGCGACGGTGACGACGAGGGCGGTGGCGTAGGCGGCGGCCCGCCACGGTCCCCACGCGGGGGCGGCACGCTTTTGGAAGAGCGCGAGGTAGCACACGTGACCCGCCGCGAAGGACGCCATCCCGGCCAGGAAGGCCGCGTCGGCGCCGGAAAGCAGGAGCACGTCGCCGCCCCAGCCGCACAGCAGGGCGGCGACGAGCAGCCGGGGGCCGCCGCGCAGGGCCGTGTGAGCGGCCAGGAGGGGCATCAACAGCGGCTTGGCGACAGCGTGTCCGGGGCCGAGGCCGGCCGCCAGGCAGACCAGATCCGCCACAACCGCGACGCCGAGGGCGACGAGCGGCACACGCGCGTGGCGTGGGTTCACGCGACGGGCTCCGCGACCGGCGTCGGTTCGGCGGTCGGCCGAGCGGGCTGCCAGCCCGGCCCGCGGAGGACGCGCCCCGCGCGCTCGCGCCAACTGCTCGCGGTCCTCAGGTCCCTGGCGATGGCGACGTACTCGTGGGTGGCGACGCGCAGGGGGTTGTACGTGTCGATGTTCTTGGTGAGGCCGTAGACGGGCCGGTCGGTCTCGGGCACGAACGACCCGAAGAGCCGGTCCCAGACGATGAGGATGCCCCCGAAGTTCCGGTCCAGGTAACCGCCTTGGGAGGCGTGGTGGACGCGGTGGTGCGAGGGCGTGTTGAACACGAACTCGACGGGCCGGGGCAGCTTGCCGATGCGCTCGGTGTGGATCCAGAACTGGTAGACGAGGTTGGCCGAGGAGCAGAAGGCCAGGGCGGCGGGGTGCACGCCGAGGGCGATCAGCGGGACGTAGAAGGGCCAGACGGTGAGGGAGGTCCAGGGCTGGCGCAGTGCGGTGGTGAGGTTGAACTTCCGGCTGGAGTGGTGGACGACGTGGCAGGCCCACAGGATGCGGATCACGTGGTGCCCGCGGTGCGACCAGTAGTAGAAGAAGTCCTGCGCGAGGAGCATCAGCGGGACGGTCCACCACAGGACGGGCACCCGCAGCGGCGTCAGTTCGTGGAGAGCCGTGTAGATCGCGACGATCGGGATCTTCCACAGGAAGTCGAAGGCGAGACTCCCCAGTCCCATGCCGAGACTCGTCGCGGCGTCCTTCGCCTCGTACCCCGCCTCGTCCTCGTCGGGATGGAACCGGACGCTCACGATCTCGATGACCGTGAGCAGCACGAAGGCGGGTATCGACCACAGCACCACATCGGGCAGGTTCGGCATGTCTGCACCGTAGGACGGCATCCGGGCCGCGGCTAGACGGTGTTACTGACAAGTATTACCCGGGGTACGCGCTTGCTTCTTGGCGATCTCCACCAATCCTCCGCCCCCAACCACGGCACCCGGCTCCCCCGGACCGCCTGCCCGGCCGCCCTCCGGGCGACGCCGAGTGCGTACCGGCCCGTCACCACACCCGTACCGGCCCTCCCTTCGCGAACACCACGGGTGAGTTCGCGGTACGCGCGGCGGCCGAAGGTGACCTGACGCCCGGCCGGGCCCTCGCCCGCCCGGCCGACCCCGAACGGCTGTTCACCGTCTCCGCACGAGCCCCGGTGGACGGGCTGTCGACGAAGGAGTGACGTAGTCGTACGCGTGACGGACCCGCCACGGGGGCCAATGAAGGGCGTCCGCTTTAAGGGCAATTGCGTTGATAATTCGTCAGGAAGTCGCTCCCGCAACGCCGCTGGGCCACCGCGCCGCCACCGGCCGTTCGTCACGCGCCGGGTCCCGACGGGCTCCGGGTCCTGGCCGTCACTGTCGGCGCCGCCCCGTATCCTCGTGAACCATGCTCGAAGACCTCGCGACCGCAGCGTTCCCCGCCGCCTGGCCGGCCGCGTATCCGAAGGGATACGCGGTCGTTGACGTGGAGACCACCGGCCTGGCCCGGGACGACCGGATCATCTCGGCCGCCGTCTACCGGCTGGACGCGCGCGGCGAGGTCGAGGACCACTGGTACACGACGGTCAACCCGGAGCGGGATCCCGGCCCGGTGTGGATCCACGGTCTGACGAGCGAGGTGCTCGAAGGGGCGCCGCTCTTCCCGGACATCGCCGAGGAGTTCGCGTCCCGGCTGGCGGACCGCGTACTCGTCGCACACAACGCCGTCTTCGACTGGTCGATGATCGCCCGCGAGTACGCGCGCGCCGAGCGCGAGGCGCCGGTGCGCCAGCGGCTGTGCACCATCGCGCTCGCCAAGGAGCTGGGGCTGCCGCTGCCGAACCACAAGCTGGAGTCGCTGGCCGCGCACTTCGGCGTCGTGCAGCAGCGGGCGCACCACGCGCTGGACGACGCGCGCGTGCTGGCCGAGGCGTTCCGCCCGAGCCTGCGGGCGGCGGCGCGCGACGGTGTCCGGCTGCCCCTGCTCGAATGCCGGCCGCTCACCGAGTGGTCCGGCGCACCGCGAATCGGCCGGCAGCCCTCGGGCGGGTACCCCTCCGGCGGTTACCGGCCGGGCAGTTGGCGGCCGTCACGCAAGCGGCCCGTGTGCCCGTACCCCAACCCGGGCCGGTACGAAGCGGGCAAACCCCTCAAGCAGGGCATGCGCGTCGCCTTCTCGGGTGACACGTCGGTCGAGCGGGAGCTGCTGGAGGACCGGGCCGTCGAGGCCGGGCTGCACATCGCGACGAGCCTGTCCCGGCTCACCAGCCTCCTCGTCACGAACGATCCCGAGTCGGGTACGTCCAAGGTGGTCAAGGCCCGGCAGTACGGCACGCCGGTGATCGACGAGGCCGCGTTCGGCCAGCTGCTGCGGGACGTGGAGCCGGCGTCCGGAGCGTGACGGGACGCACGCCCGGACGTCAGACGGGTGATTGCCGGGCGACTCGCCCGCCGCCCGCTCGCCCGGACCGCGCCGGCGCCCCACCCTGTGGCGCATGGCGAGATGTGAAGTCTGTGGCAACGACTACGGCATGACGTTCGAGGTGCACGCGCAGGGCGCGGTGCACGTCTTCGACTGCTTCTCCTGCGCGATCCACCGGATGGCCCCCATCTGCGAGCACTGTCGCGTCCAGATCATCGGTCAGGGCGTCGAGGTCGAGGGGCACTGGTACTGCGGCGCGCACTGCGCCCGCGCCGAGGGGAGGGCGGGAATCACCGACAAGGTCTGAACCCGCCGGATCCGGGTGCCCAGCCCCCGCCGGGACCCTCCCGGCGGGGGCCGGCACGTGCGGGGTACCGTCAGTGGGGTGTACCGCTTCCTGTTGTCCCGGCAGTGGGTGATCCTCACCCTCCTGACGCTCGCGCTCATCCCGACCATGATCGAGCTGGGCTTCTGGCAGCTGCACCGCCACGAGCACAAGGTGGCGCTCAACGAGGTGATCGCCACGTCACTGGCCGCGAAGCCGGTGCCCGCCGAGACGCTCACCGCTCCCGGCAGGACCGTCGCGCACGACGACCTGTACCGCCGCGTCACCGCGCGGGGCACCTTCGACCCGGCGCACGAGGTCGTCGTCCGCCGCCGTACGAGCGCCGACGGCGAGGTCGGCTTCCATGTGCTGACGCCGTTCGTCCTGGACGACGGGCGGGTGCTGCTGGTGAACCGGGGCTGGATCCCCGCGACCGGCGTGCAGACGCAGTTCCCGAAGGTCCCGGCGCCCGCGAGGGGCGAGATCACCGTCACCGGCCGGCTGATGGCCGACGAGACGACCGCCGAGAGCGGCATCAAGAACGTGCAGGGCCTGCCCGACCGCCAGATCATGCTGATCAGCAGCGGCCGGCAGGCCCGGCAGCTCGGCAAGCAGGTCCTCGGCGGCTATGTCGAGCAGACCGCGCCCGCGCCCCGGGGCGGCTCCCCCGAGCTGATCCCCGACCCCGAGCACGGCGACATCGGTCCGCACATGGCGTACGCCGTCCAGTGGTGGCTGTTCTCGGCCGGTGTCCCCGTGGGCTGGTTCGTCCTGGTCCGCCGTGAGCGCCGGGACCGGGCGGAGGCCGCAGCGAAGGAGTCCGCCCCCGAGGCGGCCCCGGCGGCCGTCTAGACCCTCCTCGGGCCGGCCCGGTGAACGGGCAATTCCGGCGGCGCGCGGTGTCCCTCCCGAGGTCAGGTGTGCGGCCGTCCCGGCCGAGCGGCCGGGACGCGTGGCCCGCGTGCCACTCCGGCGGCCCGATTGGCGGTCGCCGCACTCGGGAACCCAGTGTGCGTGCAACGACGCATCGAGGACTACGCGCTCATCGGGGACGAACAGACGGCCGCACTGGTGGGACGTGACGGTTCCATCGACTGGCTGTGCCTGCCGCGGTTCGACTCCCCGGCCTGCTTCGCGGCACTGCTGGGCGACGACGAACACGGCCAGTGGCGCATCGCCCCCAAGGACGCGGGGCTCTGCACCCGCCGCGCCTACCGGCCCGACTCACTGGTGCTCGACACCGAGTGGGAGACGGCGGAGGGCGCGGTCCGCGTCACCGACCTGATGCCGCAGCGCGACCGTGCCCCCGACGTCGTACGCGTCATCGAGGGCCTCAGCGGCCGGGTGACGGTACACAGCGCCCTCAGGCTGCGCTTCGACTACGGAATCGTCGTGCCGTGGATGCGCAGACTCGGGGACGGTCACCGGGTCGCCGTCGCCGGCCCGGACGCGGTATGGCTGCGCAGCGATCCGCCCGTGCGCACCTGGGGCAAGGACTTCTGCACGCACTCGGAGTTCACCGTCGGGGCGGGCGAGAAGGTCGCCTTCGTCCTCACGTGGCATCCCTCGCACCAGCCGCGCCCGCCGCTCGTGGAACCGTACGAGGCCCTGCGGTCCAGCCTGGACGACTGGCAGCGGTGGGCGGCACGCTGCAACTACGCCGGCCCGCACCGGGACATCGTCGTACGCTCCCTGATCACGTTGAAGGCCCTTACCTACGCGCCGACCGGCGGGATCGTCGCCGCCCCCACCACCTCGCTCCCCGAGGAACTGGGCGGCATCCGCAACTGGGACTACCGCTACTGCTGGCTGCGCGACTCCACCCTCACGCTCGGCGCGCTGCTCGCGGCCGGGTACCACGAGGAGGCCGAGGCGTGGCGCGACTGGCTGCTGCGGGCGGTCGCGGGCGACCCGGCGGAACTGCAGATCATGTACGGCCTCTCCGGCGAACGCAGGCTGACCGAGTACGTGCTGCCGTGGCTGCCCGGCTTCGCGGACTCGTCACCGGTACGGGTCGGCAACGACGCCGTGCGCCAGCTCCAGCTGGACGTCTACGGCGAGGTCATCGACTCGCTCTCGCTGGCCCGCGAGGCGGGCCTGCCGATGAAACCGCACATGTGGCGGGTCCAGGTCGCGCTGATGGAGTTCCTGCGGACGGCGTGGCGGCAGCCGGACGAGGGGCTCTGGGAGGTGCGCGGGCCACGCCGGCACTTCGTGCACTCCAAGGTGATGGCATGGGTGGCCGCCGACCGCGCGGTTCGCGCGCTGGAACGCGACCCGCAGCTGAGCGGGGACCTCGAAGGCTGGCGCGCGATGCGCGACGAGGTGCACCGGGAGGTGTGCGAGCGCGGTTACGACCCCGGGCGGAACAGCTTCACGCAGTCCTACGGCTCCCAGGAGCTGGACGCCTCCACGCTGCTCATCCCCCGCGTCGGTTTCCTGCCGCCCGACGATCCGCGGGTCGTCGGGACGGTCGAGGCGATCGCCCGGGAACTCGGCCACAGCGGCTTCGTCCGCCGCTACAGCACCGCCGCGAACTTCGTCGACGGGCTGCCGGGCGACGAGGGCACGTTCCTCGTCTGCTCCTTCTGGCTCGCGGACGCCCTGCATCTGATCGGCCGCAAGCAGGAGGCGCGCCGGATGTTCGACCGGCTGGTCGGGCTCACCAACGACGTCGGCCTGCTCTCCGAGGAGTACGACCCCGTGGCGGGCCGCCAGCTGGGCAACTTCCCGCAGGCGTTCAGTCACATCGGCCTGGTGAGCGCCGCCCTAGCCCTGTATGAGGGCGAGAGGGCAGGATAGGAGCCATGGATCTTGGACTGAAGGACCGGGTGTACGTCGTCACGGGGGCCACCCGTGGCCTGGGCAGCGCCGCCGCGCGCGAGCTGGTCGCCGACGGGGCGAAGGTGGTCATCACGGGGCGCGACGAGAAGAGCGTCGCCGAGGCCGCCGGGGTGCTCGGCCCGAACGCGGTCGGGGTCGCCGCGGACAACGCCGACCCGCGGACCACGGCCCGGGTGATCGAGGCGGCCCGTGAGCACTTCGGCGGCCTCGACGGGGTGCTGATCAGCGTCGGCGGCCCGGCGCCCGGGTTCGTCGCCGACACCACGGACGAGCAGTGGGCGGCGGCGTTCGAGTCCGTCTTTTTGGGCGCCGTACGGCTGGCCCGGGCCGCCGCCGCGGAGCTCGGTGAGGGCGGGGTCATCGGGTTCGTGCTCTCCGGCTCGGTGCACGAGCCGATCCCGGGGCTGACCATCTCCAACGGTCTCCGACCGGGCCTCGCGGGGTTCGCCAAGTCCCTCGCGGACGAGCTGGGCCCGCGCGGCATCCGCGTCGTCGGCCTGCTGCCCGCCCGCATCGACACGGACCGCGTCCGCGAGCTCGACGCACTGTCCGCCGACCCGGAGGCCACCCGCGCGGCCAACGAGTCCCGTATCCCGCTGCGGCGTTACGGCAGGCCGGAGGAGTTCGGCCGCGCCGCCGCGTTCCTGCTCTCGCCCGCGGCGTCGTACCTGACGGGCGTCATGCTGTCGGTCGACGGCGGCATGCGCCACGGCTTCTAGAGCCCCGAGCGGCACCGAAACCCCGGCCCCTGGTTCCAGCCCCGGGGCCGGTTCCGCACTCCCGGCCGGTTCCGCACTCCCGGCGGGCTCCGCAATCCGGCCGGTTCGTGAGCCCGGCCGGTTCGTGAGCCCGGCCGGGCAGGAGTCCCGGCCGGTCCCGCAGCCCCGGCCGCCGATTCCAGAGCCGGGGGTTCCACATTTCCGGCCGGTTCGTAAGCCCGGGCAGGGCGGAACCCGGCAGGGGCAGGGGCAGGAGCTGGACAGGGCGCCGGCCCGAGCGGGACCAGTCGCGGCAGGGACGGGAGCCCAGCGGAGCCCAGTCCCGGCAGGGGCCGGAGCCCGGCACGGGCCGGAGCCCGGCACGGGCCGGACTCCGGCAGGGATGCCCGCCCCGGCAGGGGCCGGACTCCGGCAGGGATGCCCTCCCCGGCAGGGTGGTTTCTGTTCAGGCGACGCGTTCAGGGCGGTGCTTGGCCGCGCGGAGGTGTACCTCCGAGGGCAGCGCCGCCAGGCCCGCCGATTCGCGGGCGTGCGCCAGCGCCTGTGCCGTGAGCAGGTTCAGCGTGTTGCCGGGGTCCGCGTACGGCTCCAGCACGAGCTGGACCCGCGTCCGCGGGGCGGTGCGGCGCCCGCCCAGCCGCACCTGTGCCCGCTCGACGCCGTCCAGCTCACCCGCCTCACCTGCCAGTGCGCCCTCCACGGCGCGACCGCGCAGCAGCGCACCCTCACCGTCGCCGGTGTCGACGAGCACCTCGGCGAGCCTGCGCCGCCGCAGCACGGCCGCCAGCCACCACAGGGCCAGCAGCACCAGGACGGCGAGCGCGGCGATGACGGCCCACCACCACCAGCCCTCGTCCCGCCACCGGCTCCGCTCGGCAGCGGTCAGCAGCACGTCGTGCCGCCCGTCGTGGATCCACCAGGAGGGCGGTTTCAGCCCCAGCCCGACGGCGAGCACGGAACCCCCGAGGGCGACGAGCGCCAGCCCGGCGATCCCCAGCAGCACACGGTTGACGGTCCTGAGCACCGGACCTCACCTATCCCTTCCGGCCGGGACGTCCGACGTGCAGCGTCAGCGCGGGCTGCCGGGCGAGCCCGAGCCCCCGGATGCCGTCGGTCAGCGTGGCGTCCAAGTCGGCGCGTACGTCGTCGAGTTCACGGAAGTGGCAGACCGCACGGACGTCGACCCTGCGGCGCTTGACACGCACCTTGGCCGAGCGCACCCCGGCGACCTCCATGGCCCGGTCCCGCAGCACCATGGCGGCCAGGCCCCGGTGCAGTCCGGCCCGGACGTCGGCGTGGCCGCGCCGCATCGGCAGCACGTCACGCAGACCGGGTGTCAGGGCGAGGAGGAGCAGCCAGAGTCCGAGCGCCGCGGCGATCCCGGCGCCGACGAGCACCCACGTGTCGTCGAGTGGCCGTTCGGCGAGCTGACGGGCCAGTGACCTGCGCCAGTGCAGGGCCTTGTGACCGGCGCGGACGGCCACGACGTCGTAGAGGAGGAAACCGGCGCCCGCGAGGACCAGCAGCGCGACGATGCCGGCGGGCACACGGCGGGACGACCAGAAGCGGCCCGCGCGTCCGCCCTCGTCGTCGAGGGTGGGCGGGGGTTCGGGGGTGGCCGCGGAGGCGGACCGGCCGAGTCCGCCGTCCGTCCCGTCCTCGGCCCGCTTCTCCATGACGGGCAACCGCCGGGTGCTGCCGCCGGACGGGTTCTCGTGCTCCCGGGGCTCGCTCACCGCGTCCTCCCCTGTGCCGCTCCGTAGGCCTGTGGCAGGTGCAGCCGCTCCACGTGTACGGCCACCTCCGGTACCTCCAGTCCCGCCAGGGCCCGCACGCGCCGGGCGACCTGACGACGCACCGCTTGGCACTGGCCGCCGATGTCGGAGGGGTAGTCGAGTTCGAGGCCCACGCTGACGCGGGCGGTCCCGTGGTGCACCGCCACCGAGGCGTGCGGACGTCCCGTGCCGGCCGGTGGCACGTCCAGCGCCTCCGAGGCCGCCTGCGAGGCGATCTTCGCGACGACCCGGTCGGCGATCCGGGTGGCGCCTCGATCGGCCGCCGCGACGGTCGTCATTGGAGGTCGTGCCTCGGCGAGCCCGTCGGTCCGGGGCGGCACGCGTCACCGCCGCCGGTCGTCACGGCTGCGGAAGAAGTCGCTGCTGTCCAGATCGCCCTCGATGAACTTCCCGACGACGAAGCCGACGGCCCCCAGGGCCGCCACCAGCAGGAAGGCCCCGAACCCGCCGAAGTACCCGGCGAAGCCCAGTGCCATTCCGGCGATCATGCCGATCACGGCCCAATTCATGTGCGCTCCTCAACAGTCCGCGTGTCCGGTGTCACTGCAGCCGTGACTCCGGCTCCTCGTCCTCCTCGTCCGGCAGCTTCACGTCGCTGACAGCGATGTTGACCTCGACGACCTCGAGCCCCGTCATGCGCTCGACGGCCGCGATCACGTTCTCCCGTACATCGCGGGACAGGTCCGTGATCGACACGCCGTACTCGACCACGATCTCCAGGTCGAGCGCGGTCTGCAGCTCGCCCACCTCGGCCTTGACGCCGCGTGTCACGGACTTCTGGCCGCCGCTGCCGGGCACCCGGTCGCGCATCGCTCCGAAGGTCCGGCTCACCCCGCTTCCCATGGCGTGCACGCCGAGCACGTCCCGGGTCGCGAGTCCGGCGATCTTCTCCACCACTCCGTCCGCGATGGTGGTCCGGCCCCGGCCGCCCGGGTCCCCACCGCCTCGCTTGGTCACACTGGTCCTGCCCGTCTGCGTACCGCCCGCGTTCTCGCCCTCACGGCTGTCCGGGCGGTTCCGCTCCGTCATGTCGGTCATAGCCGTTTGTCCCTTTCGTTCGTCCTTCTTCACCCACAGTAAGCGGGGTTGCGCCATCTCGCGCCGGGGATGCGGCAGGCTGGAGGAATGACGGCGGACCGATGGACGCAAGCGGTACGGAATCAGCTGAGGCTCGGCCGGCTGCTGCCCCTGGGCAGCGCCCGCGACGGGGCCTGGATCACGGAGGCGGCGGTCGACTCGGTGCTGCGGCGTGCGGCACACCCGGTCGGCGGCGTCCGCCTGGGCACACTCCGGGTCGCCCTCGCCGACCCGGACGAGGTGTACGACGCCGCCGTGCCGGCGCCGCCCAGCGCCCTGCCGCCCGGGCCGCTCCGCGTGGCCGCGGAGTTCCTGGCCTCGGCGGACCCCACCGCGCCGGGGGCTGAGCCCCTTCCGACGACGGCGGCCCGGCTGCGGGCGGCGCTGCTCACGGCGGCGACGGAGCGGCTGGGCCTGCGGGTCGCGGAGGTGGACCTGCGGGTGACGGGGCTGCTGGACGACGGCGGGACGCCCGCCGCCCGCGCCGACGAAAGGCGGCCCGCGGCCGGACCCGCCGGTCCCGGTGCGGAGTCGCTGGTGGCCGCGGCCGCGCTGGCCGTCCCCGGAGTGGCCCGGCTGACGGACGCGCTGGGCCGGCCGGTCCACATCGAGGACCGAACGGGTGATATCGCGGACGGCGGCGCCCTGCCGCGCCGTCATGTCCGCGTGGAGATCGCGGTCACGGCGGACGCCCGGGCTCTCGACGCGGCCCGTGCCGTTCGGGCCGCGGTGGCGGACGTCCTGTCCGACCGCCCGTCCGTGGCGGTACTGGTCACCGCGGCCGACTGAGGACCGGACGCCGACCGCCTCCGTCCGGAGCCGTCCGTGCACGTGCGGACGGCTCCGGAAGCGCGCCACGGAGGCGCCGTCAGAGAACCCCGGGTCCGGCCGCGGGCGCCCGTGTGCCGTGCACGGCGAGGTGAGCCCGACGCGCGTACACGGGGCCCACCGGGGCCGCCGGCCGAAAGGTGCTCCGACGGCGTCCCCCGGCGGCCGGGCGTCGCGGTTCCTCCGGGACGGCCGGGCGAGGGGCCTAGTCGCCGACTCCGGCCAGGTCCCGCAGGCGGCGGGCCTGGGCCGCACGTTCGGCGATCCGCTGCTCCTCGTAGGAGCGTTCCTGCGCACCGCGCAGCAGCGCCTTGGTCTCCACGACGGCGTCGCGCGGCGCGGCCAGCAGCGCGCCGGCCAGATCCTGGACGGCGGCGTCGAGCTGCCCGGCGGGTACGGCGAGGTTGGCGAGCCCGGTGCGCTCCGCCTCCTCGGCCGTCACGAAGCGGCCGGTCGCGCAGATCTCCAGCGCGCGGGCGTACCCCACGAGGCTCACCAGCGGGTGCGTCCCCGTGAGGTCGGGTACCAGCCCCAGGCTGGTCTCGCGCATGGCGAACTGCACGTCGTCGGCGACGACGCGCAGGTCACAGGCGAGCGCGAGCTGGAAACCCGCCCCGATGGCGTGCCCCTGCACGGCGGCGATGGACACGATGTCGCTGCGCCGCCACCAGGTGAACGCCTCCTGGTACTCGGCGATGGTCGCGTCGAGCTCGGCGTCGGATCCACGCGCGAGGTCGATGAACGACGGCTCGCCGTCGAACCCTTCGGGCGTGAACGCCTGCCGGTCGAGCCCCGCGGAGAAGGACTTGCCTTCGGCGCGCAGCACCACCACGCGGACGGTGCCCGGCAGTGACCGCCCGGCCTGCGTCAACGCCCGCCACAGAGCAGGACTCTGGGCATTGCGCTTGACCGGGTTGGTCAACGTCACCGTGGCGACTGCCTCGTCGACGGTGAGCCGTACGCCGTCCTTGTCGAGTACCGGGTCGAGCGAAGCCATGGCAAGCCTCCGATGAGTGCGGTCACAGCGGATGCCGTACGACGGCATCCTCAAGTGACTGCACAGTAACCACCCGGTCGATCAACCGACCGACCGGGTGGCCACCACCGAAAGCCGATGGGGACGTCCGGCCTCAGGCCGAAGCGGCCTTCTTGCCCCGCGTCGCACCGCCACGTCCTCGGAGTGTGACGCCGGACTCGCTGAGCATCCGGTGGACGAAGCCATACGAGCGACCGGTTTCCTCGGCCAGCGCTCGGATGCTCGCACCGGAGTCGTACTTCTTCTTCAGGTCTGCCGCGAGCTTGTCGCGCGCGGCGCCGGTTACCCGGCTGCCCTTCTTCAGAGTCTCGGCCACCCGTGCCTCCTCATGGGAAGTGCGCTCTGGACTTCTCATGATCACCCCTTCCGGGCCTGATGGCCACCCATTCGGCAAGGTCCGTAAGACAAGGTTTTGACGACAGGAGCCCGTCCCCACGAGTGGAACTTGCGCTTCCGCCCCGTCTCCGGCGTACGGCCGAACGGGTTCGCGCGCGAAGCAGCAGGTCAGCGACGCGAAGCGGCCGAGCCCCCGGGAACCAAGGACTCGGCCGCGAAATCGATGTAGGACACACCTCGGTATGAGGAGATCTCACACAGATGAGGGACCACGGATCGGCCGAATGATCCATGGGCAGTGGATCAGGCATTCGATCAAGCCCGGCCCGCGCCTCGGATGGGCGGACCGGGAGGTCAGGCCAGGGCGACCAGATCGGCGTAGTCGGCGCCCCACAGGTCCTCGACGCCGTCGGGCAGCAGGATGATCCGCTCCGGCTGGAGGGCCTCGACCGCGCCCTCGTCGTGGGTCACGAGGACGACGGCGCCCTTGTAGGTGCGCAGCGCGCCCAGGATCTCCTCGCGGCTGGCCGGGTCGAGGTTGTTCGTCGGCTCGTCGAGGAGCAGGACGTTCGCGGAGGAGACGACCAGGGTCGCGAGCGCGAGCCGGGTCTTCTCGCCGCCGGACAGCACACCGGCCGGCTTGTCGACGTCGTCACCGGAGAACAGGAAGGAGCCCAGGGTCTTGCGGACCTCGACCAGATCCAGGTCAGGGGCGGCGGAGCGCATGTTCTCCAGGACCGTGCGCTCGGGGTCGAGGGTCTCGTGCTCCTGCGCGTAGTAGCCGAGCTTGAGGCCGTGTCCCTCGATGACCTGGCCGGTGTCGGCCTTCTCGGCGCCGCCGAGCAGCCGCAGCAGGGTCGTCTTGCCGGCGCCGTTCAGCCCCAGGATGACGACGCGCGAGCCCTTGTCGATGGCCAGGTCGACGTCGGTGAAGATCTCCAGCGATCCGTACGACTTCGACAGGCCCTCGGCCATCAGGGGGGTCTTGCCGCAGGGTGCGGGCTCCGGGAAGCGGAGCTTGGCGACCTTGTCCGACTTCCGCTCGGCCTCGAGGCCGGCGAGCAGCTTGTCGGCGCGGCGGGCCATGTTCTGCGCGGCGACGGTCTTGGTGGCCTTGGCGCGCATCTTGTCGGCCTGCGAATGGAGGGCGGACGCCTTCTTCTCGGCGTTCTGCCGCTCGCGCTTGCGGCGCTTCTCGTCGGACTCGCGCTGCTGCTGGTAGAGCTTCCAGCCCATGTTGTAGACGTCGATCTGGGCGCGGTTGGCGTCCAGGTAGAAGACCTTGTTGACGACCGTCTCCACGAGGTCGACGTCGTGGGAGATCACGATGAAGCCGCCGCGGTAGGTCTTCAGGTAGTCGCGCAGCCAGACGATGGAGTCGGCGTCGAGGTGGTTCGTCGGCTCGTCGAGCAGCAGCGTGTCCGCGTCCGAGAAGAGGATGCGGGCCAGCTCGACACGGCGGCGCTGACCGCCGGAGAGGGTGTGCAGGGGCTGGCCGAGCACACGGTCGGGCAGGTTGAGCGCGGCGGCGATGGTGGCGGCCTCGGCCTCGGCGGAGTACCCGCCCTTGGTGAGGAACTCCGTCTCCTGGCGCTCGTACTGCCGCATGGCCTTCTCGCGGGTGGCGCCCGAGCCGCCCGCGATGCGCTGTTCGTTCTCCCGCATCTTGCGGATCAGGGTGTCGAGGCCGCGGGCGGAGAGGATGCGGTCACGGGCGAGCACGTCGAGGTCGCCGGTGCGCGGGTCCTGCGGCAGGTAGCCGACCTCGCCGGAGCGGGTGACGGTGCCCGCGGCGGGGATGCCCTGGCCTGCGAGGACCTTGGTGAGCGTGGTCTTGCCCGCGCCGTTGCGGCCGACCAGACCGATGCGGTCGCCCTTGGCGATGCGGAAGGTTGCGGACTCGATGAGGACACGGGCGCCGGCGCGCAGCTCGATACCGGAGGCGGAAATCACGGACAGACTCCTGGGCAGGGTCGTTGACGGACTGGACGGCTGATGACGTTCCCGCCGTCTAATGCGCGAGGAGAATGGCCATGGGCCAAGTCTAACGGGGCCGTGCAAGCACTTTTTCTGTGTACGGGTGTTCGGCGCCCGGCCGCCCGTTGCCCAGCGGTGTCCTGCGGGGTGTGACCCGGCCGAGGTCGTCCACGGCGATGATCTGGCCCGTCCAGGCGGCGTCGGCGGCGCACGGCTGCGCGAGCAGCAGTGTTCCGCGGTGGCGTGCGGCCCGTCCGGGCGTGAAGGCGCAGCCCGGCCGGGCGGGCAGGACCCATCGCAGGTCCCCGTCGGCGGTGCGGTAGGCGGCGATCCGCTCCGGGGTGATCACGCCGAGCATGCGGGCCCCAGGGCCGAGCGTCCGCAGGACGCCGCGTGCCCCGCGGGCGGCGAGCCATCCGGCGGCTCCGGGCAGGGCGCGGTGCCAGCGGACCGAGGCGCCGTCCGGCGCGGTGTCGGTGACCAGCCCGTCGTCCCAGAGGGCGAACGCGTGCACGCGCGCGTGGAGCACGGCCAGCGGGCGCCGCCCGGCACGGGTGTAGGTCCAGCGGGGGCTTCCGGTCGCCTCGTCGTACGCCTCGACGGCGTTGCCGCCGGTCCGCAGCCGGACCGGTGCCGTGTGCTTCACGCGCGCGGGGACGGTGAGGTGGTCGCCGTAGGGCGCGGGCCGGACCCGGTGGGCCGCGGCCAGGAGGGGAACGGCGAGGAGAAGGGCGAGCGCGGCGGGGAGGAACCGGCGCAGGGTTCGGGGAACGGTTCGCGGGTACAGGGGACGCGCCGTGGTGGTCACCCGGCCGGAGTCAGTGGCCGACCCCTGGTACGGGGTCGCCGGACCCGGCCTGGTGTCCTCGATCGGCAGTACGACCACCCTTGTCCCCCTGCGGTTGCCCGGCCCCACGGATCAGGCGCAGAGCGTAGGCGGGGCCGGGTGCGGGGGCGTCGGGACACGGCGGCCGGACGGGGGCGCGTCGCCCGTTCGGACGTCCGCCCGACCCCGGACAGGGCGCCGTACAGGATGGCCGCCGCGGAACGACAGACCCAGAGGGTGGTACGCCCATGCAGTTCGACGACGACGCACGTCTGGACACCTCGGAGGTGCAGGATGTGCGGGGCAGCCGGATTCCCGGCGGCGGCGCCACCATCGGCGGTGGTGTCGCCGGCGTGATCGCCCTCCTTCTGGGCCTGTTCTTCGGGGTGGGCCCCGACCAGCTGGGGCTCTCGTCGGACGACAAGCCCGCCCCGGCCTCCTCCTCCCTCGACCAGGTCCGCCAGGACTGCCGGACGGGGCGGGACGCGAACGCCAAGGAGGACTGCCGCGTCGTGGCGGTGGTCAACAGCGTCCAGGACTACTGGGGGCAGGAGCTGGAGCGCCGCGGTGCCGCGTACACCTCGTCGCCGACGGTGTTCTTCAGCGAGCGGGTCGGCACCGGGTGCGGGACGGCGACGTCCGCCGTCGGGCCCTTCTACTGTCCCGGGGACCGCAAGGTCTATCTGGACCTGGACTTCTTCGGTGAGCTGCGGTCGAAGTTCGGTGCGCGGGGCGGCCCGTTCGCGCAGGCGTACGTGGTGGCCCACGAGTACGGACACCATGTGCAGGACCTCACGGGAACGCTGGGCCGGTCCCAGGACGGACGCACCGGCGCGGACAGCAATTCGGTACGGGTGGAGCTGCAGGCCGACTGCTATGCGGGCGTGTGGGCGCATCACGCGACCACCGCGAAGGACGAGTCCACCGGCCGGCCGCTGATCACCAGCCTCACGGCCGCCGACATCAGTGACGGCCTGGACGCGGCGGCGGCCGTCGGCGACGACCGGATCCAGGAGAAGTTCCAGGGCGGGGTGAACACGGACTCGTGGACGCACGGCTCGGCGAAGCAGCGGCAGCAGTGGTTCCGCGAGGGCTACCGCACCGGCGACATGACGCGGTGCGACACGTTCCGCTGAGGCGCGGTGTCTCCGCCGAGGCCGGGTGCGGCCCGTCGTCCGGTCGCCGGGGCGGGCCCGTCGTCGCCGGGGCGTTGTCAGTGGGCGGTGCGAGACTGTGGAACAGGTCACATCCGGCACGGAGACGAGAGGGAGTGGTCGGTATGGCGGGCAAGGACGGCAGCCGCCCGAGCATGTACCCGACGCTGCTGTACGCGGACGCCAAGGCGGCGATCAGGCAGCTGACGGAGGCCTTCGGCTTCACCGAGCTGTCGGTGTACGAGGGCGAGGACGGCGCGGTGACGCACGCGGAGCTGGTGCAGGGCAACGGCGCGGTGATGCTGGGCTCCAAGGGCCGCGGCGGCGTCTTCGACACGGCCATGAAGGACGCCGGGCCCGCCGGGGTGTACGTGGTGGTGGACGACGTCGACGCACATCACCAGCAGGCCGTGGACCACGGCGCGGAGATCCTGATGCCCCCCACGGACCAGGACTACGGCTCCCGGGACTATCTGGCCCGCGACCTCGAGGGCAACATATGGAGCTTCGGGACGTACGCCCCGGAGACCGGGGCGTAGGCGCCTCGCCCGAGACGGGTGCGTGGGCGCCCGCGACCGGGGCTTGGGGCTCCGTCAGCTTTCCCCGGTGTGCACCTGGAACGCTGCCCGGCGCACGGCTTTGGCGAGGGCGGGGTCCGGGTGGGCCGCGGCGAGCGCGACCAGCACCTGGACGGTCCGGGGGTGCCCGACCGCGCGCACCGCGTCGAGCAGCGCCGGCACGGTCGGCTGCACGGCGGACTCCAAGTGCCGCACGAGCAGCGGGGCTTCCCCGTGGTCGGCGACGGCGGCCGCCGTGTCCACCCACAGCCAGGTGGCCTCCTCCCGGGTGAGCACCTCGTGGACGTCCTCCGGGTCGTGGCCCTCGTGCTCCGCGAGCCACAGCAGGGCGTAGGGGCGCAGCGGGGTCTCGTCGGAGACGGCGCGCACGTCGGGCTCGGCGGGGGCGCCGACGACGCGCAGGGCCTCGAAGGCGAGGCCGCGCAGCAGGGCGTCCTCGCCGCGGGCGGCGTTCAGGAGTTCGGTGACGGCGCTGCCGACGGGGCGGGCCGCGAGCCACGCCCGGTACTCGGCGCGGGCCGCGTTGGGGCGCAGTTGGGCGCAGCCGCGGAGCATGTCCTCGGCGGGCTGCTCGATGTTCCCCGCGGGGCTCTGTGCGGCGACGCAGATCTGCTCCAGCTTGACCCAGACCGCCCAGCTGCCGAGCGGGGTCAGTGTGGCCTGCCCGTCGGCGCAGGTGAGAGCGCCCACGGAGGCGAGGGCGTGCAGGGCCCAGTCGAGGAGGGGGGCGAGCGGGGTGTCGGCGACCTCGGTCTCCGCAGCCGGTTCGGGCCGGGGGCCGTACGGGATCTCGCAGCGCTCGGTGCGCAGTTCGGTGACGCGCTGTTCGAGCAGGTCGAGCAGCTGGGCCACGTCCACGGGTCCCGCGGACAGCTGGAGGAAGGAGAGCACCTGGGGCATCGCGGAGACGACCTCGGCGACGGCGGCGGGCTCCCGGCCCGCGGGCTCCGGATAAGCCAGCGACCAGGCGTCGAACAGAGCGACCCAGCCGCGCAGGACGGCACTGTCGTCGCGGTTCCAGGCGCGCAGGCGCCAGCCGGGGCGCGCGCTGTTGCCGTGCACCTCGATGAGGCCCGCCAGGCGTGCGGTGTCCCAGTCGGCGCAGACCTGAGCGGGGGTCAGTCCCAGTTCGGCGGCGGCGCGTTCGGCGGTGGCCGCGGAGAGGGTGCCCCTGTCGTCGGGGGTCGCGCCGTCGCGGCCGGGACGCAGCGCCGCGTCGGCCCAGCGGGCGACACGGGCGGCGCCGGCCAGACCGGCGCGGGCCATACGGGCCAGTTCCGAGGGCGCCGGCGTGCCCTCGGGCGGCCGGGGTGCGGGGCGGCGTGAGCGGCGCTGGGTCACCGCTCGGGGAGCGGCGGCGAGGGGTCGCGGGCGGACGAGTCGGAGCCTGGAGTCGCGCGGGTTACGGGACGTCACAGGTGCAGTCTTCCGGTTGACAGTCCGAAAACCCAAACGGAATGCCCCGGCGGCCGATCGGGGGAGGTCGTTGCACGGGGGTGCTCGGGGTGCGCGGGGCGTGCGAACGGGCTGTCGCGCGAGGCGGAAACGGAAGGGTTGGGGTGTCGGGGGTGACTGTTCTCGGCCGCCGGCGGGTCCCGTCACTCCGGCGCGGCGCGCTGACGTGACGGGACACCCCACGGCCGGGCCGGGGGGCTTTGCAGCCCTGGGGCATTTGGGGGCTTCACATCAGCGGAGTCAGGAAGCGGCGGAGTGCTTCCTCGTACTCGGCCGGGTCGGCGTTCCACATGGCGCCGTGCGGGGCGTGCCGGACGGTGTGCAGGGTGACCAGGTCCGGGCGGCTCCTGGCCAGGCGGCGCGAAGGGCCCCAGGGGGCGATCACGTCGTCGGGGCCGTGCAGCAGCAGGACCGGGACGGTGAGCCGGGCGGGGTCCGCGACCTCGCGGGTGCGGTCGCCGTGCAGGCTCGTGCGCCCCTGTGCGGCGCGGACCGCGAGGGGCAGGAGTGCGGCGGGCGTGCGCCGGGCCGAGGCGAGGGCGCGCAGCGTCGTCTCCCAGCTCAGCACGGGCGAGTCCAGCACCAGCCCGGAGATGCGGTCGCGCAGCGCGGAGTGTGCCGCGGCGTGCAGCGCCATGGTGGCGCCGGTGGACCAGCCGTACAGGATGACGTGCTCGGCTCCTTGGTCCACGACGAAGCGGACGGCCGCGTCCAGGTCGCGCCACTCGGTCTCGCCGAGGTGGTTCAGCCCGTCCTGCGGGCGGGGCGCGCCGAGGTCGCCGCGGTAGGCGAGGTCGAGGACCGGGAGGTGCCGGCGCTGGAGGAACGGCATGACGTTCATCGGGTGTTCCCGGGTCGTGCCAAGGCCGTGCACGGTGATCAGCCAGGTGTCGCGGGCGCCGGGCACGAACCAGGCGGGCAGCGGGCCCAGCTCGCCGGGGACGTCCACGTCGACGTGTTCCAGGCCGAGGGCGGCGCTCGGGTCGCCCACGTGGAGGTTCGGGGTCAGCCACACCTTGTCGCCGGGTTTCAGGGTCCCGTGGGTGACGCGCTCCAGACGGCGTACGACGGTGTCGGCGGGGTGCGGGGCGGTGTCCAGGACGGGGCCGACGACGGCGTGGGAGCCGTCGCCGCCCAGCCCGTACGTGCCCGGGCGGAGCGAGGCCAGGGCGCGGGTCAGCGCGATCTGGCCCGCGGCCGTGGAGTGCACGGTGAGGCGGGGTTCGGAGGGCAGGGGCCGGCCCGGTGGTGCCTTCAGCGCGGCATCGCTGGCGAACCGGCCGGCGGCGACGGATGCCGCGCCGGCGGCAAGGGCAACTGTGACGGCGGCGGCCGTCGCTTTGACAGTGCGCACCGGTCCAGTCTCCCGGGGGAGCCCGCTCTCGGCCAGCGGGCGGGGGCTCGGCGTTTCCCGCCGGCCTCGGGAGCAGCCGCGTTCCGCCCGGCGGGGCCGGGGGCTCTGTCCCGGCCTGGGGCGGGCCCGGTGGGGCGTCCCACCCGCGCGGCGCCCGCCGGGAGGGGCCTCCGGGGCGGGGGGCGGGGGGTGGCCCGGCACCGCCGGATACGTCCGCCTCGGCCGAGCGCCGTCGCGGCGGAGGATTCCCACCCCTGCCTCGGTAGAGCGGCAACACCCGCCGGAGCCGGGTGGCTCGGCACCACCGGATACCGCCGCCTCCGCCGGGCGCCGTCACGGCGGGAACAACACCCCGCCCGGGCGGGGCCTCCGAGGCGGGGGTGTGGCTCAGCAACGCCGGATACGTCCGCCTCGGCCGAGCGCCGTCGCGGCGGAAGATTCCTACCCCTGCCTCGGTAGAGCGGGCAACGCCCGTCCGGGCGGGGTTCCCGGGCCGGGGTGGCGCGGCGGCGGCGGATGCGGCCGGCTCGGCCGGGTGGCCTGGTGGTGGGGAGGGCATTCGTCCTCGTGGGGACGGCGGTCCTCGTCGGCTACTCCGGCTGGCCGTAGTGGGACAGGTGGGCGGTCGCCTCCGCGGCCTGTGCGGGGGTCAGGAGGGTGGGGGTGAGGCCGGGGACGGACGAGGCCGTCAGCCAGACGCGGCACATCCACTCCAGCTGGGCGGTGCGGTCGTAGGCCTGGGCGAGCGTGGCGCCGTAGGCGATCGTGCCGTGGTTCTGCAGGAGGCAGGCGGAGCGGTCGACGAGGGCCCGGAGCATGTTCTCGGCCAGCCGCTCGGTGCCGTACGTGGCGTACGGGGCGACCCGGACCTGTCCGCCGAGCGTGCCGGACACGTAGTGGATCAGCGGCAGCTCGCGGACGAGCGTCGAGACGGCCGTCGCGTGGACGGCATGCGTGTGCACGACGGCACGCGCGTCGGTGGTGCGGTAGATCGCCAGGTGCATGGGCAGTTCACTCGTCGGCAGCAGCGACCCGCGCACCTGGCGGCCGTCGAGGTCGACTCCGACGAGGTCGGCGGGTGTCAGCCGCTCGTACGGCACCCCCGTGGGCGTGACCAGCACGGTGTCCCCGACGCGCACCGAGACGTTGCCCGACGTGCCGACGACCAGCCCGTCGGCGACCGTGCGGCGGGCCGTCGCCACGAGTTCGCGCCAGGCCTCCGCCAGCCGGTCCTCGGGGTCCGGCGCGTGCCGCTCCCCCGCGTCCCGGGGCTCTTCCCGTCCGGACCGGTCGTCCCGTGTGTCCCGCCGCTGCTCAGCCATGGCGCGATCCTTCCAGGGCGGGCGCCCTGTCCGGCTGCGAGGGCGAGCGTCGTCGCCGTTCCGGGGACATCACGGCCCGTGGGCGCCGTTCGGCCGGCGGTGCGACGACAGGCGGCCGCCTGCCGAGTGACCAGAATCTCCTCGACGGGTCCCCACGCGGGCTGCGACACCTCGGGCGGGGCCAGGGAGCCCGGGATTCCGCCTGCCGCGGGACGCCTTGGGTGCCGATTCCACACAAGCGGAGGGGCGCCACGCCGATCGAGTCACCGCTTTGCCCGCCCCAGTTCATCTTCCGTTCACCCTGGTTGCCTACCTTCCAATTGCCACTGACGTCCAACAGAAGCCTGGGTAAATGGAACACATCACGCTTCTCCTCGGGATCGTGATCGTCACCGCTCTCGTGTTCGATTTCACGAACGGTTTCCACGACACTGCCAACGCGATGGCGACGACCATCTCGACCGGCGCTCTGAAGCCCAAGACGGCGGTGGCGATGTCCGCCGCGCTGAACCTCGTCGGCGCCTTCCTCTCCGTGGAGGTCGCCAAGACCATCTCCGGCGGCATCATCAACGAGGAGGGCATCCGTACGGAGGTCATCTTCGCGGCCCTCGTCGGCGCCATCCTGTGGAATCTGCTGACCTGGCTCCTGGGTCTGCCCTCCAGCTCCTCCCACGCACTCTTCGGCGGCCTCATCGGCGCCGCGGTCATGTCGGCAGGCTGGTCGTCGGTGAACGGCTCGACCGTCGTCACCAAGGTGCTCATCCCCGCGGTCGCCGCGCCGGTCGTCGCCGGACTGGCCGCGATGCTGGCCACGCGCCTGACGTACCGGATCGGCAACCGCGCCGACCAGAAGGCGACCGCCAAGGGGTACCGCGCGGGCCAGATCGCCTCCGCGGGCCTGGTCTCGCTGGCCCACGGCACGAACGACGCGCAGAAGACCATGGGCATCATCACCCTCGCCCTGGTCACCGGCGGTGTCCTCGCGCCGGGCTCCAACCCTCCCACCTGGGTGATCGTCTCGGCCGGCATGGCCATCGCGCTCGGTACCTACCTGGGCGGCTGGCGCATCATCCGCACCATGGGCAAGGGCCTCACCGACCTCGCGCCGCCGCAGGGCTTCGCCGCCCAGACCAGCGCCGCCACGGTCATCCTCGCCTCCTCGCACCTGGGCTTCTCGCTCTCCACCACGCAGTCCTGCTCCGGCGCCGTCATGGGCTCGGGCCTCGGCCGCAGGGGCGGGGTCGTCCGCTGGTCGACCGCGAGCCGCATGTTCATCGCGTGGGGCCTGACCCTGCCGGCCGCCGGACTCGTCGGCGCCGGTGCCGAGTTCCTCACCCAGCAGGGCACCTGGGGCATCGTCACCACGGGCGTGCTGCTCGTGGCCGGCGCCGGTGTCATCTGGACGCTCTCGCGCCGCCAGCCGGTCACCATGGCCAACGTCAACGACGGCCAGGCCGAGCCCGCGGGCGTCGTGACCGCCGCGATCGCCGCGGTCACCCCGCCGCCGGCCGGCCCGGTCGCCACGGCCGACATCGGTCTGACGGCCACCATCCCGGCCCCGGACGCCGGCACCCCCACCGAGCCCACCCGCCCGGCCACGGTCTAAGGAACGAACAGCATGAACATCGACTGGGCAGCCCTCGGCTCCGTCTTCGGAGCCAGCCTCGTGGTCACCGTGGCCCTCGTCGGCCTCTTCACCCTCGGCATCGTCGGCCTCTCCAAGCGCGAGTCCGGGGCCACGCAGGGCGGTTCCGCCGCCCTCGCGGTGACCGGCGCGTACGCCTGCTTCGCCGCGTGCGCGGCGGCGGTGGCGTACGGCATCTACCTGATCGTCGCCTGACGACCGGGCTGAAACCCGACAAAAACCGAACAACGCGGCATCACTTCACGTGGGGTGCGGGACGGAACACCGTCCCGCACCCCACCTGCGTGTGGGGCTTCGCACACTCTCCCTTCGCAGGTCAACAGCAAGTTGACGGCTGTTCTGACCCCGTGGTGGACTGCCGGAGCCAACTACGGCGGCAGGAGAGGAAGCCGGTGCGAATCCGGCGCGGTCCCGCCACTGTCACCGGGGAAGAACGCCCCCGGGAGCCAGGAACTCTCACCGCCGGTCTCTTCGAACCAGGGCGCGGACACCCTGAGTGAGGACATATCGCCATGCGCGGCTGCCCGTTGCGGGTCCTGACGAGTACGAGGGTGCTGCCGCACCCCACAGCGGGCTGAGCCCGTGCGTGCCGATCGCGTCTTCGCGTACGGCGCCACCGCCGGCCTCCTCGGCGACCTGCTCCTCGGCGACCCCCGCCGCGGGCACCCGGTCGCCGCGTTCGGGCGGGCCGCGGGCGCCGTGGAACGGGTGCTGTGGCGCGACCACCGCGGATGGGGCGCGCTGCACACCGCGGTGTGCGCCGGTGGCGCCGCCGCTCTCGCGGCCCTCGCGAGCCACCGCGTGCACACTTCCCCCGCCGCCTCCGTCGCGCTGACCGCCGCCGCCACCTGGGCCGTCGTCGGGGGCACCTCCCTCGGCCGGGAGGCCAGGACCGTCGGCGGTGCGCTGGCCGCCGGCGACGTCGACGCCGCCCGCGAGCGGCTGCCCCACCTGTGCGGGCGGGATCCGCAGGCGCTGGACACCGACGGGATCGCCCGGGCCGTGGTCGAGTCCGTCGCCGAGAACACCTCCGACGCCGTCGTGGGCGCCCTGGTCTGGGGCGCCGTCGGCGGTGTGCCCGGGCTCGTCGCCTTCCGGGCCGTGAACACGCTGGACGCGATGGTCGGGCACAGGTCCGCCAGGTACCGCCGCTACGGGTGGGCCTCCGCACGGCTCGACGACGTCGCCGGCTGGCCGGGGGCCCGGCTGACCGCCGTACTCGCGGCCGTCGCGGGCGGCGATCCGCGCGGTGCCGTGCGCGCCTGGCGTGCCGACGCCGCCAGGCACCCGAGCCCCAACGCCGGTCCCGTGGAGGCCTCCTTCGCGGGGGCGCTGGGCGTACGGCTGGGCGGGACCCTCTCGTACGGAGGGCGGGTCGAGCACCGGCCCGTGCTGAACGGCGACGGGCGGGCCGTGTCCGTCCGCGACATCGAGCGGGCCGTACGGCTGTCCCGGCGGGTGAGCGGGCTCGCGCTGGGCGTGTGCGTCGCCGGGCGGCTGCTCGCGCAGGGACTCACGAAGGGGCGTACCCGATGAGCGGCGGACTGCTGATCGCCGGCACCACCTCCGACGCCGGCAAGAGCGTCGTGACCGCCGGGATCTGCCGGTGGCTGGTGCGCCAGGGCGTGAAGGTGGCGCCCTTCAAGGCGCAGAACATGTCCCTCAACTCGTTCGTCACGCGCGAGGGGGCGGAGATCGGGCGGGCGCAGGCCATGCAGGCGCAGGCCGCCCGCGTGGAGCCGACCGCGCTGATGAACCCGGTGCTGCTCAAGCCGGGGAGCGACCGCAGCAGCCAGGTCGTGCTCATGGGGAAGCCGGTGGGCGAGATGAGTGCGCGCGGCTACCACGGGGGCCGCCAGGAGGCACTGCTCGGGACCGTGCTGGACTGCCTGGCCCAATTGCGGGGCACGTATGACGCGGTGATCTGTGAGGGGGCAGGCAGTCCTGCCGAGATCAACCTGCGCCGTACCGACATCGTGAACATGGGCATCGCCCGCAACGCGCGGCTGCCCGTCCTCGTGGTCGGGGACATCGACCGCGGGGGCGTCTTCGCCTCGTTCTTCGGCACGGTCGCGCTGCTGAGCCGCGAGGACCAGGCGCTCGTCGCCGGGTTCCTGGTCAACAAGTTCCGCGGCGACGTGTCCCTGCTGGAGCCGGGGCTCGACATGCTGCACGGTCTCACCGGCCGCCCCTCGTACGGCGTCCTGCCCTTCCGGCACGGCCTCGGCATCGACGAGGAGGACGGACTGAGGGTCTCGCTGCGCGGGACCGTCCGGGAGTCCGTCGTGGCGCCGCCCGTCGGTGAGGACGTGCTGCGGGTGGCGGTCTGCGCGGTCCCGCTGATGTCCAACTTCACGGACGTCGACGCCCTCGCCGCGGAACCGGGCGTCGTGGTGCGGTTCGTGGACCGGGCGGAGGAACTGGCCGACGCCGACCTCGCCGTCGTACCGGGCACCCGGGGGACGGTGCGGGCCCTTCAGTGGCTGCGGGAGCGCGGCCTCGCGGACGCGATCGCCCGGCGGGCCGCCGAGGGGCGTCCGGTGCTCGGGATCTGCGGCGGCTTCCAGGCCCTCGGCGAGCACATCGAGGACGACGTCGAGTCGCGGGCGGGACACGTCGACGGGCTCGGACTGCTGCCCGTGCGCGTGCGGTTCGCGCGGGAGAAGACCCTCACGCGGCCCGTGGGCGAGGCGCTCGGCGAGCACGTCGAGGGCTACGAGATCCACCACGGGGTCGCCGAGGTCACCGGCGGCGAACCCTTCCTGGACGGCTGCCGGGTCGGCGCCGTCTGGGGCACGCACTGGCACGGCTCGCTGGAGTCGGACGGGTTCCGGCGCGCCTTCCTGCGGGAGGTGGCGGCCGCCGCGGGCCGCCGCTTCGTGCCGGCCGCCGGCACGTCGTTCGCCACGCTGCGCGAGGAGCAGCTCGACCTGCTCGGCGATCTGATCGAGGAACACGCGGACACGGACGCGCTGTGGCGGCTCATCGAGTCGGGCGCTCCGACAGGACTGCCTTTCATCCCACCGGGAGCACCCGCATGAGCACAGTGTTGTTGTTGTCGACCGCCGACACGGATCTGCTGGCGGCCCGGGCCTCCGGCGCCGCGTACCGGATCGGCAACCCGAACCGCGTCGACCTCGCCGGGGAACTGCCCGCGCTCGTCGCGGGCGCGGACGTCGCCGTCGTACGCCTGCTGGGCGGCAAGCGGGCCTGGGAGGACGGGCTCGCCGCGCTCGGGGCGTCGGGCGTGCCGACCGTGCTGCTCGGCGGGGAGGCGGTCCCCGACGCGGAGTTGATGGCGGAGTCGTCCGTGCCCGCCGGTGTCGTCGCGGAGGCGCTGCGCTACCTCGTCGAGGGCGGCCCGGAGAACCTGGCGGAACTCGCGCGCTTCCTCTCCGACACCGTGCTGCTGACCGGCGAGGGCTTCGAGGAGCCGAGGAAGACGGCCGAGTTCGGTGTGCACGGCGAGCGGGACCTGGCCGAGGGCCGCCCGACCGTCGGCGTGCTCTTCTACCGGGCGCACGAGCTGTCCGGCAACACGGCCTTCGTCGACACGCTGTGCGACGCGATCGAGGCGCGCGGCGCCAACGCCCTCCCGGTGTTCTGCGGTTCGCTGCGCGACGCGGACCCGGGGCTGTACGAGATCCTGGGGAAGGCCGACGCACTGGTCGCCACCGTGCTCGCGGCGGGCGGCACGCACGCCTCCGAGGCCTCGGCCGGCGGGGACGAGGAGGCCTGGGACATCGGGGCGCTCGCCGACCTCGACATCCCCGTGCTGCAAGGGCTCTGCCTCACCTCCTCGCACGCCGCCTGGGACGAGTCGGACGCCGCTCTGTCCCCCATGGACGCGGCGATGCAGGTCGCGATCCCGGAGTTCGACGGGCGCCTCATCACCGTGCCGTTCTCCTTCAAGGAGCAGGGTCCCGACGACGTCCCGGTGTACGTCGCCGACCCCGAGCGGGCCGCGCGGGTCGCCGGGATCGCCGTGCGCCACGCCCTGCTGAAGCACAAGCCGAACGCGGAGAAGAAGCTCGCGCTGGTCTTCACCGCCTACCCGACCAAGCACTCCCGGGTCGGCAACGCGGTCGGGCTCGACACCCCCGCCTCCGCCGTCCGTGTCCTCGACGCGCTGCGGGACGCCGGGTACGCCCTGACGGATTACCCGGACAACGGCGACGAGTTGATCCACCGGCTCATCGCGGCCGGCGGCCACGACGTCGAGTGGCTCACCGAGGAACAGCTGGCGTCCGCCCCGGCGCGGGTGCCGCTCGCCGACTACCGGGCGTGGTTCGAGACGCTCGATCCGGGGCTGCGCGACGGCATGCTGGAGGCGTGGGGCGAGCCGCCCGGCTCGCTGTACGTCGACGGGGACGACATCGTGCTGGCCTGCCTCCGGTTCGGGAACGTCGTCGTGATGATCCAGCCGCCGCGCGGCTTCGGCGAGAACCCGATCGCGATCTACCACGACCCGGACATGCCCCCGTCGCACCACTACATGGCGGCCTACCGGTGGCTGGAGAACTCGTTCGGCGCCGACGCGGTCGTGCACATGGGCAAGCACGGCACGATGGAGTGGCTGCCCGGCAAGGGGCTCGGACTCAGCGGCGGCTGCGCCCCCGACGCCGTACTCGGCGAACTCCCCCTGGTCTACCCGTTCATCGTCAACGACCCCGGCGAGGGCACCCAGGCCAAGCGCCGCGGGCACGCCACGGTCGTCGACCACCTGGTGCCGCCGATGGCGCGTGCCGACACCTACGGCGACCTCGCCAAGCTGGAGCAGCTCCTCGACGAGTACGCGCTCGTCTGCGACCTGGACCCGGCGAAGGCGCCCGCGGTGCGCGCCCAGATCTGGACGCTGGTCAAGGCGGCCGAGCTGCACCACGACCTGCACGTCGACGAACAGCCGGACGACGAGACGTTCGACGAGTTCGTGATGCACATCGACGGCTATCTGTGCGAGATCAAGGACGTGCAGATCCGTGACGGGCTGCACGTCCTCGGCGGCGGGCCTCGTGCCGAGGCGCGGGTCAACCTCGTGCTGGCGGTGCTCCGTGCCTCGCAGGTGTGGGGCGGCCAGGCCAACGCCCTGCCGGGTCTGCGGGCGTCCCTCGCGGACCATTTCGGGCTGTCGGAGAAGGAGTTGCTGGCCGAGCCGGGTGCGCCGGTGAAGGTGCCGGCGGAGCTCACGGACCTCGTCGAGGGGCCCGCGCGGACCGGCGCGGACGCCGTCGACCTGCTGGAGCAGTTGTGCCGCCGGATCGCCGAGGGCATGGAGGAACGCGGCTGGGAGACGTCCGGGAGCGCCGCTCTCGTGCGCGAGGTCCTCGGCGCCGACCTGCCCGAGGCGGTCGCGGTGGTGGAGTTCGCCTGCCGCGAGGTGGTGCCGCGGCTGGCCCGCACCACGGACGAGATCACGCACATCCTCAAGGCGCTGCGCGGCGGTTACGTCCCGGCGGGTCCGTCGGGCTCGCCGACCCGCGGTCTGGTGAACGTCCTGCCGACCGGCCGCAACTTCTACTCCGTCGACCCCAAGGCGATCCCGTCCCGGCTGTCCTGGGAGGTCGGGCAGGCACTCGCCGACTCGCTCGTGGCGCGCTACCTCCAGGACAACGGCGAGTACCCGACGTCCGTCGGGCTGACCGTCTGGGGCACGTCCGCGATGCGCACCCAGGGCGACGACATCGCGGAGATCCTCGCGCTGCTCGGCTGCCGCCCGGTGTGGGACGACGCGTCGCGCCGGGTGACCGGCTTCGAGATCGTGCCGCTGGCGGAGCTGGGGCGGCCGCGCATCGACGTCACCGTCCGGATCTCCGGCTTCTTCCGGGACGCGTTCCCGCACGTGATCGCTCTCCTCGACGACGCGGTGCGGGCGGTGGCCGAGCTGGACGAGCCCGCCGACCGCAACCACATCCGCAGGCACGCCGACGAGGACACCGCCGAGCACGGCGACCGGCGGCGCGCCACGGCCCGTATCTTCGGCTCGAAGCCGGGCGCGTACGGTGCCGGGCTGCTGCCGCTCATCGACGCGCGCAACTGGCGCTCGGACGCGGACCTCGCCGAGGTGTACGCGGTGTGGGGCGGCTACGCGTACGGGCGCGGGCTCGACGGGCGGGCGGCGCGCGGCGACATGGAGACCGCGTTCCGGCGGATCGCCGTGGCCGCGAAGAACGTCGACACCCGCGAGCACGACCTCGTGGACGCCGACGACTACTTCCAGTACCACGGCGGCATGGTCGCCATGGTGCGCCATCTGACGGGCACCAGCCCCGAGGCGTACGTCGGCGACTCCGCCACCCCGGACCAGGTGAAGACGCGCACGCTCGGTGAGGAGACGCACCGCGTGTTCCGGGCGCGGGTGGTCAACCCGCGCTGGATGGCGGCGATGCGGCGGCACGGCTACAAGGGCGCCTTCGAGATGGCGGCGACCGTGGACTACCTCTTCGGGTACGACGCGACGGCCGGGGTGGTCGACGACTGGATGTACGAGAAGCTCAGCGCGGAGTACGTCTTCGACGCGGAGAACCGGGACTTCATGAAGAAGTCCAACCCGTGGGCGCTGCGCGGGATCACGGAGCGGCTGCTCGAAGCGGCCGAGCGCGGCCTGTGGGCGGAACCGGACGCACAGACGCTGGAGCGGTTGCGCGCCACCTATCTGGAGCTCGAAGGCGATCTGGAGGGCGACGACCAGTGAGTACCCCGTTCCCGTTCACGGCCCTCGTCGGTCAGGACGACCTGCGGCTCGCGCTGCTGCTGAACGCCGTCTCCCCGGCGGTGGGCGGCGTGCTGGTGCGCGGCGAGAAGGGCACCGCCAAGTCGACCGCGGTCCGCGCTCTTTCGGCGCTGATGCCGAAGGTGGACGTCGTCGCGGGGTGCCGCTTCTCGTGTGCGCCGGCCGCGCCCGACCCGGCGTGCCCGGACGGGCCGCACGAGGTGGGTCCGGGGGTGTCCCGGCCGGCCCGCATGGTCGAGCTGCCCGTCGGTGCCTCCGAGGACCGGCTGGTGGGCGCGCTGGACATCGAGCGTGCCCTTGCCGAGGGCGTCAAGGCCTTCGAGCCCGGACTGCTGGCGGACGCGCATCGCGGGATCCTCTACGTCGACGAGGTCAACCTGCTGCACGACCACCTGGTGGACCTGCTGCTGGACGCGGCGGCGATGGGTGCCTCGTACGTGGAGCGCGAGGGCGTCTCGGTGCGGCACGCCGCCCGTTTCCTGCTCGTCGGCACCATGAACCCCGAAGAGGGCGAACTGCGGCCGCAGTTGCTGGACCGCTTCGGGCTGACCGTGGAGGTCGCGGCCTCCCGGGAGCCCGACCAGCGGGTGGAGGTCGTGCGCAGGCGGCTCGCGTACGACGACGACCCGGACGGGTTCGCGGCGCGGTGGGCGGACGAGGAGTCGGCGGTACGGGCCCGGATCGTGGCAGCCCGTGACCTGCTGCCGTCCGTGCGGCTCGGGGACGGCGCGCTGCGGCAGATCGCGGCGACCTGCGCGGCCTTCGAGGTCGACGGGATGCGGGCCGACATCGTGATGGCGCGGACGGCGACCGCGCTGGCCGCGTGGGCCGGCCGGACCGAGGTACTGGCGGAGGACGTGCGGCAGGCGGCCCTGCTGGCGCTGCCGCACCGGCGCCGGCGCAATCCGTTCGACGCGCCCGGGCTCGACGAGGACAAGCTCGACGAGACGCTGGAGGAGTTCGGCGGGCAGGACGGCACGGACGGTGACGACGACCCGGACCCGGACGGGCCCGGTGGCGGCGGGCAGCCCCCGCAGGGCGGTCCCGAGGGCGGTCCCGGGGACGGTCCCCAGGAGGGTCCGCAGGACGCGGCCGACAGCACGGAACCGGGCGGTGACGAGGCCGCACGGCCTCGGGCGGGCGAGAGCGGGCAGCCGGGGCCGTCCGGTGCCGGTGAGCAGCAGCCCGTACGGGCCGGGGAACCGTTCCGCACCAAGGCGCTGAGCGTGCCAGGGCTGGGCGAGGGCGCCGCCGGGCGGCGGTCCAGGGCGCGGACCGAGCACGGCAGGACCACCGGGTCACGGCGGCCCCGCGGGGCGCTCACCAAGCTGCACCTGGCGGCGACCGTGCAGGCGGCGGCGCCGCACCAGCGGGCGCGCGGCCGGTCGGGGCGCGGTCTGGTGATACGGCGGGACGATCTGCGCCAGGCCACCCGCGAGGGGCGCGAGGGCAACCTCGTCCTGTTCGTCGTGGACGCCTCGGGGTCGATGGCGGCGCGGCAGCGGATGAGCGCCGTGAAGGGTGCGGTGCTGTCGCTGCTGCTCGACGCCTACCAGCGCCGGGACAAGGTGGGGCTCGTGACGTTCCGCGGGTCGGCCGCCGACGTGGCGCTGCCGCCCACCTCCTCGGTGGACGCGGCGGCGGCGCGGCTGGAGTCGCTGCCCACGGGCGGGCGGACACCGCTGGCGGCGGGCCTGCTCAGGGCGCACGACGTGCTGCGGGTCGAGCGGCTGCGGGACGCGGCACGGCGGCCCCTGGTCGTCGTGGTCACGGACGGCCGGGCGACCGGCGGCCCGGAACCGGTGGCGCTCGCGGGCCGCGCGGCCCGGCTGTTCGCGGCCGACTCCGTCGCCTCGGTGGTCGTCGACTGCGAGACGGGGCCGGTGCGGCTCGGGCTCGCGAGGCAGCTCGCGGCGGAACTGGAGGGCACCGCGGTGACGCTGGACGAACTGCGGGCCGACTCGATCGCCGGCCTGGTCCGGGACGTGCAGGGAAGCAACAGGAGGGCCGCGTAATGCCGCAGGGACAGCCGAGCGCCGTACCGGACGACGGGCTGACGACACGTCAGCGGCGCAACCGTCCGCTGGTCGTGGTGCACACCGGGATCGGCAAGGGAAAGTCCACCGCCGCCTTCGGGCTCGCGCTGCGGGCCTGGAACCAGGGCTGGCCGATCGGGGTGTTCCAGTTCGTCAAGTCGGCGAAGTGGAAGGTCGGCGAGGAGAACGCGCTGCGGGTGCTCGGCGCCAGCGGCGAGGGCGGCACGGTCGACTGGCACAAGATGGGCGAGGGCTGGTCCTGGGTCCAGCGCGACGCGCAGCTGGACAACGAGGAGAAGGCCCGCGAGGGCTGGGAGCAGGTCAAGCGGGACCTGGCCGCCGAGACCTACCGGCTGTACGTCCTCGACGAGTTCGCCTACCCCATGCACTGGGGGTGGATCGACACCGACGAGGTCGTGTCCGTGCTGCGGGACCGGCCGGGGACGCAGCACGTCGTGATCACCGGGCGCAACGCTCCGGACAAACTGGTGGACTTCGCCGACCTGGTGACCGACATGTCCAAGGTCAAGCATCCGATGGACACCGGGCAGAAGGGCCAGAGGGGCATCGAGTGGTGACGAGCGTCCCTCGGCTGGTCGTCGCCGCGCCCGCCTCGGGCAGCGGCAAGACCACCGTGGCCACGGGGCTGATGGCGGCCTTCGCCTCGCGGGGGCTCGCCGTGTCCCCGCACAAGGTGGGGCCCGACTACATCGACCCCGGGTACCACGCGCTCGCCACCGGGCGGGTGGGGCGCAACCTCGACGCGTACCTGTGCGGTGCCGAGCTGGTCGCGCCGCTCTTCGCGCACGGCGCGCGCGGGTGCGATCTCGCCGTCGTAGAGGGCGTGATGGGCCTGTACGACGGGGCGGCGGGGCAGGGGGAGCTGGCGTCCACCGCGCATGTCGCGAAGCTGCTGCGGGCGCCGGTGGTCCTGGTCGTCGACGCGTCGTCGCAGTCGCGGTCGGTGGCCGCGCTGGTGCACGGGTTCGCCTCCTGGGATCCCGAGGTGCGGGTGGCCGGGGTGATCCTCAACAAGGTGGGGTCCGACCGGCACGAGACGCTGCTGCGCGAGGCACTCGACGCGTCCGGGGTGCCCGTGCTCGGCGTGCTGCGGCGGGCGCCGCAGGTGGACACGCCGTCCCGGCATCTGGGGCTCGTGCCGGTCGCCGAGCGGCGGGACGGGGCGGTGGAGGCGGTCGCCGCGATGGCCTCGCAGGTGCGCCTGGGATGTGATCTGGAGGCTCTGCTCGCGCTGGCGCGCAGTGCGCCCGCGTTGTCCGGTGCGGCCTGGGACGCGGACGAGGTGCTGGCTTCCCCGGCCCCGGCGTCCCGTCCCGTCCCGCTGCCGGGGGCCGGGGCCCCCGGATCCCCGCTCCCACCTGGACGGCCGCGTCCCGAAGAGCCGGACGGGCCGGAACGTTCCCGGCCGGGGCCGAGGAGAACGGTCGCCGTCGCCGGGGGGGCCGCCTTCACCTTCTCCTATGCCGAGCATGCCGAGTTGCTCACCGCGGCGGGGGCCGAGGTCGTCACCTTCGACCCGTTGCGGGACGAACGGCTGCCCGAGGGCACCGGCGGGCTGGTGATCGGGGGCGGGTTTCCCGAGGTGTACGCGCCCGAGCTGTCCGCCAACGAGCCGCTGCGCGAGGCCGTCGCGGAGCTGGCGCTCGGCGGGGCGCCGGTCGCCGCGGAGTGCGCCGGGCTGCTGTATCTGTCCCGCGAGCTGGACGGGCAGCCCATGTGCGGGGTGCTGGACGCCTCGGCCCGGATGGACGAGCGGCTCACCCTCGGCTACCGGGACGCCGTCGCCGTGTCCGACAGTGTGCTCGCCGAGGCGGGGACCCGGATGCGCGGGCACGAGTTCCACCGGACCGTCGTCGAACCGGGCGCCGGGGCGGCTCCCGCGTGGGGTGTGCGCGCCCCGGTACGGCGGGTCGAAGGTTTCGTACAGCAAGGTGTGCACGCGAGTTACCTGCACACGCACTGGGCGTCCACGCCCGGTGTCGCCCGTCGGTTCGTGGAGAGGTGCCTGACGTCATGAGCAGCAAGCTGATCGGGGTCGGGGTCGGCCCCGGCGACCCGGAACTGGTGACCGTCAAGGGCGTCAACGCGCTGCGGGCGGCGGAGGTCGTCGTCGTGCCCGTGCTGGACACGGGTGAGCGGGGGCGCGCCGAGGCGACCGTCCTGCACTACGTGCCCGAGGAGAAGATCGTACGGGTCGTGTTCGCGCTCAACGAGCGGACCGACCGGGGGCGGCGCGAGGCGGCCTGGGACGCCGCGGGCGAGCGGGTCGCGGGGCTGCTGGAGCGGCACGGCACCGTCGCCTTCGCCACCATCGGCGACCCCAACGTGTACTCGACCTTCACCTATCTCGCCCAGACCATCGCCGAGGCGCTGCCCGGCACGGTGATCGAGACCGTGCCCGGCATCACCGCCATGCAGGATCTCGCCGCCCGCTCGGGTGCCGTCCTCACCGAGGGCACCGAACCGCTGACCCTCGTCCCGGTGACCGCCGGCGCCGCCGTCCTCAAGGACGCGCTGCACGGGCCGGGCACGGTCGTGGCGTACAAGTTCGGACGGCAGGCGCAGGAGGTCGCGGCGGCGCTGCGCGAGACCGGACGCCTCGACGACGCCGTGTGGGGGTCCGCCCTCGGGCTGCCCGAGGAGTCCGTGCGGCCGGCCGCCGAACTCGACGGCGCGGCGCTGCCCTACCTCTCCACGCTGATCGCGCCTCCCCGGCGCGACGGCGGACGGGGCGGGAAGCTGTGAGGCGCCGGGACCGGCACCCGCCGGCCCGGGCGGCCCGCCGGGCGCCGTCAGTCCGCGATGCCCACCACGAGCCAGATGAACGCCGCGCCGGCCACCGTGCACAGCAGGGTGGAGCGGGCCGGGTGCTCGTGGTGCGCCTCGGGCAGGATCTCCGCGGCGGCGAGATAGAGCAGCACGCCGCCGAAGAGACCGAGATAGCAGCCGAGCGCCCGCTCCGGGATGCTGACGAAGAGCGTCGAGGCGGCGCCGACGACCGGGGCCACCGCGTCCGCGACGAGCATGCCGATCGCCTTGCGGCGGGCGTTCCCGTACAGGCTCGTGATCGTGTAGGTGTTGAAGCCGTCCGCGAAGTCGTGGGCGATCACGGCCAGCGCCACCGCGAGACCCATCCCGCCGCCGACCTGGAACGCGGCGCCGATCGCCACGCCGTCCATGGCGCTGTGCCCGACCATCGCGGCCGCCGCCGTCAGACCCACCTCGGGCGCCCGGGAGTCGTGCTCCGCGCCGCCGTGGGCGACCCGGCGGGTGGCGAGCAGCCGTTCCCCCAGATGGGCGAGCAGGAAGCCGGCCACGAACAGCAGCAGGGCGGCCGGTACGCCGAAGATCTCCTCGCCCGCGGCCTTCAGCGCCTCGGGGAGCAGATCCAGGCCGACCACCCCCAGCATCAGGCCGCCGGCCAGGCCCAGCACCAGGTGACGACGGTCGGTCACGCGCTGTGCCGTCCAGCCGCCGGCCAGCGTCATCAGGAACGCGCCGAGCGCGACGAAGACCGCCATACGCCCTTGCTATCCGATCGACCCCCGTTCACGCACGTCCGACGGCTGCCCGCCCCCTGACTTCCGCACCACGCGCACCCGGCAGTTCGTACATCTGTAGGAGAGGACCGATTCCCATGGCCGATGCCCCCACCGGCAAGGTGACCTTCGTCGGTGCCGGCCCCGGCGCCGCCGACCTGTTGACGTTCCGCGCCGCGCGCGCCATCGCGGACGCGGACATCGTGATCTGGGCGGCCAGCCTGGTGCAGGCGGAGGTCCTCGACCACGCGCACGAGGGCGCCGAGATCCTGGACTCGGCGACGATGTCCCTGGAGGACGTCGTCGCCGTGTACGAGCGGGCTGCCGCCAAGGGGCTGAAGGTGGCCCGGATCCACTCCGGCGACCCCGCGCTGTGGGGCGGCACGCAGGAGCAGGTCGACCGGTGCGCCGAGCTGGGCGTCGAGACGGAGATCGTTCCCGGTGTCTCGTCCTTCTCCGCCGTCGCCGCGCTCGCCCAGCGGGAGCTGACGATCCCCGAGGTCGCGCAGTCCGTGATCCTCACCCGGCTCGGCGGCGGCAAGACGCCGATGCCGCCCGGGGAGGAGGTGCGGGAGTTCGCGAAGCACGGCACGACGATGGCGCTGTTCCTGTCCGCCGCCCGCAGCGGGCAGCTGGTGAGGGAGCTGCTGGAGGGCGGCTATCCCACGTCGACGCCGGTCGTGGTCGCCTACCAGGCGACCTGGCCGGAGGAGCTGGTCGTGAAGTGCACGATCGGCACCCTGGAGGAGACCGTCAAGGAGCACAAGCTCTGGAAGCACACCCTCTTCCTGGTCGGACCGGCGCTCGACGCGAGTGGCACCCGCTCGCACCTGTACCACCCCGGCCACTTCCACGGCTTCCGCAAGGCCGACCCCGAGGCCCGCAAGGCGCTGCGCGCACGAGGTACGAAGACGTGATCACCATCGTCGGTACGGGGACGGGGGCGCCCCTCCCCACGGACGCCGGGGCGGCCCTCGCGGGGGCGGGGCTCGTCGTGGGCGGCCGGCGGCATCTGGCGGCCGCCCGGCTGCCGGACACGGCGGAGCGGATCGTGCTCGGGCCGCTGGCGCCCGCCCTGGACGCGATCGAGCGGCACCTGCACGAGCACGGCGACGAACGGCCGGTCGTGGTGCTCGCCTCCGGAGACCCCGGGTTCTTCGGAATCGTGCGCGCGCTGGCCGTACGGTTCGGATCCAAAAACCTGACGGTCTCCGCCGGGGTGTCCTCCGTCGCCACCGCCTTCGCCCGGCTCGGCCTGACCTGGGACGACGCGGTCGTGGTGAGCGCCCACGGGCGTGACCTGCGCACCGCCGTCAACGTCTGCCGCGCGCACCCCAAGGTGGCCGTGCTGACCGGGCCCGGCGCCGGGCCCGCCGAGCTGGGCGCCGCGCTGGCCTACCGCTCCGGCGAGCGGGTCCTCGTCGTGGCGAGCCGCCTCGGCGACCCGGGGCACGAGCGGGTGGAGCGGGTCACGCCCGCCGAGGCGGCGGCCCGCGACTGGGGCACGGCGGTGAGCGTCGTCGTGTGCCTGGACACCTCGTACGCCCCGGCACCCGCCCGTACGGTGGCGGGGCCGCCCCCAGGACCCGGCCGCTGGGCCCTGGCCGAGAGCGAGTTCACGCATCGCGACTCGATGATCACCAAGTTCGAGGTGCGGGCGCTGGCGCTGGCCCGGCTCGGTCCGCGGCTCGGCGACCTCGTCTGGGACGTGGGATCCGGTTCCGGGTCGGTGGCGGTCGAGTGCGCGCGGTTCGGTGCCGCCGTCACCGCGATAGAGAAGACGCGGGACGGGGTGGAACGCATCCGCGCCAACGCGGCGGCGCACGGCGTGGACGTGCAGGTCGTGCACGGCGCCGCGCCCACGGTGCTGTTCGACCTGGACGATCCGGACGCCGTCTTCGTGGGCGGCGGGGGACGCGAGCTGCCCGGCATCGTCACGGCGTGCGCGCGCCGGGCCCGGCGGGCGGTCGTGGTCGCCGTGGCCGCGCTCGACCGGGTGCCCGCGGTCCGTGACGCGCTCACCGCCGCCGGGTTCGACTGCGACGGCGTGCTGCTGCAGTCCTCCCGGCTCGCGCCGCTGCCGGGCGACGTCACCCGGCTCGCCGCGACCAATCCCGTTTTCCTGCTGTGGGGCGTCAGGCCTCCGGCCCGTACCGAAGGAGTCCCTCAGTGATCGGCCTGATTTCCGCGACGGCGGCGGGCGCGGCCGCCCGTGACCGGCTGGCCGCGGCCTGGCCCGGGCGCACCCGGGTGTACGACGGGTCCGGCGGTCGTGCCGGGGACGCCGTGCGGCTGGCCTTCGCCGAGTGCGACCGGCTGGTGTGCTTCCTGGCCACGGGCGCGGTGGTGCGGCTCGTCGCGCCGCTGCTGGGTGACAAGACGTCCGACCCGGGGATCGTGTGCGTCGACGAGGCCGGACGGTTCGCCGTGTCCCTGGTCGGCGGCCACGCCGGCGGCGCGAACGAACTGGCGCGGGAGGCCGGCGCGGTGCTGGGTGCCGAACCGGTGGTGACCACCGCGACGGACGCGGTCGGCATGCCCGGTCTCGACACGCTCGGACTCCCCGTGGAGGGGGATGTCGCGGCGGTGTCGCGGGCGCTGCTCGACGGGGAGCACGTCGCCCTGGACGCGGAACTGGCCTGGCCCCTTCCGCCGCTGCCCGTGGGGACGCATGGCGCGTACCGGATCCGCGTCACCGACCGAGCCGTCGGGCACGCCGAGCACGAGGTGCTCCTGCGGCCGCCCTCCCTCGTCGTCGGCGTCGGGGCCTCCAGGGGTGCCCCCGTGGACGAGGTGCTCGCCCTGGTCGAGGACGCGTTGCGGGACGCCGGACTGTCCGTGCGGTCCGTCGCCGAGCTCGCCACCGTCGACGCCAAGGCCGACGAGCCGGGCGTCATCGGGGCCGCCGAACGGCTCGGGGTGCCCGTGGTGACGTACCCGGCGGAGGAGCTGTCGGCGGTCGAGGTGCCGAACCCCTCGGACGCGCCCCTCGCCGCGGTCGGCACGCCGTCCGTGGCGGAGGCCGCCGCGCTGGCCCGCGGGGGTGAACTCCTCGTCCCCAAGCGGAAGTCGGTACGGCCGGACGGGCAGCCCGCGATGGCGACCTGTGCCGTCGTGCGGCGGGCGGCGCGCGGCCGGCTGGCCGTGGTCGGGCTCGGTCCGGGAGCACGCGACCTGCTCACCCCGCGGGCGGCGGAGGAACTGCGGCGCGCCGCCGTGCTCGTCGGGCTCGACCAGTACGTCGACCAGATCCGCGACCTGCTGCGCCCCGGCACCCGGATCCTGGAGTCGGGGCTCGGCGCCGAGGAGGAGCGGGCCCGCACCGCGGTCGCGGAGGCCCGCCGCGGGCAGGCCGTCGCGCTGATCGGCAGCGGGGACGCGGGCGTGTACGCGATGGCGTCGCCCGCGCTGGCCGAGGCGTCCGACGACATCGACGTGGTCGGGGTGCCCGGCGTGACCGCCGCGCTCGCGGCCGCAGCGATCCTGGGCGCGCCCCTCGGGCACGACCACGTGTCGATCAGCCTGTCCGACCTGCACACGCCTTGGGAGGTCATCGAGCGGCGGGTGCGCGCCGCCGCCGAGGCCGACCTCGTGGTGACCTTCTACAACCCGCGCAGCCGGGGCCGTGACTGGCAGCTGCCGAAGGCGCTCGCGATCCTCGCGGAGCACCGGGAGCCGTCGACGCCGGTCGGGGTCGTACGGAACGCCTCGCGCCCGGACGGGAGCAGCCGTCTCACCACGCTGTCGGAACTCGACCCGGCCGTGGTGGACATGATGACCGTGGTGACCGTGGGCAACACGGCGACGCGTGAGATCGCCGGGCGGATGGTCACGCCGCGCGGCTACCGCTGGCAGGAGGAGCCCAAGTGAGGCCGAGCAACCAGGAACTGCCCGCGAGCCGGGTCGTGCACCCCATCGAGCAGGAGTCCTTCCGGCGGCTGCGGGCCCGCCTGGACACCTCCGGTTTCCCGCCGCTGACCCGGGCGGTCGTGGAACGGGTGATCCACTCGGCGGCCGACCTCGAGTACGCCGACGATCTCGTCATGGACGAGCGGGAGCTGGAGCGGGCGCACGCCTTGCTGCACTCCGGAGCGCGCGTCGTCGTGGACGTGGAGATGGTCGCGGCGGGGATCACCCGGCGCGACACCGTGTGCCGGCTGAAGGACGCCAGGTCCGGCCCCGGGCTGACCCGTTCGGCGCACGCGATCCGCCTCGCCCTCGAGGACGTCGGCCCCGGCGCGATCTGGGTCATCGGCTGTGCGCCGACCGCCCTGGAGGAGCTGCTCACGCTCCACGCCGATCCCGCGCTCGTCATCGGTCTGCCCGTCGGTTTCGTCGGCGCGGCCGAGTCCAAGGCCGCGTTGCGCGAGAGCGGGCTGCCCGCTGTCAGCAACGTGTCCGAGAAGGGCGGTTCCGCGGTCGCCGCGGCCGCGCTGAACGCCCTGCTGTACCACCCCGTCGCACCGGCCGCCGGGGCCGTTTCGACCGCCGAGGCCGCACCGGCCGCCAAGGAGAAATCGTGACCATTCCTGCCCCCGCCCTGCTCATCGCCGGACACGGCACCCGGGACGAGGCCGGAGCCGAGGCCTTCCGCGCCTTCGTACGGGAGCTGGGGCGCCGTCACCCCGAACTGCCCGTCGCCGGCGGGTTCATCGAGCTGTCGCCGCCCCCGCTCACCGAGGCGGTGGGCGAGCTCGTGGCGCAGGGGGTGCGGCGGTTCGCCGCCGTCCCGCTGATGCTGGTGTCCGCCGGGCACGCCAAGGGCGACATCCCGGCGGCGCTTAACCGCGAGAAGGAGCGGCACCCCGGGATCTCGTACACGTACGGGCGTCCGCTGGGGCCGCACCCCGCGCTGCTGGCCGTGCTGGAGCGGCGGCTCGACGAGGCGCTGGGCGACGGGCCGACGCGTACGCCCCGAGACCGCGCCGACGTGACCGTGCTGCTCGTCGGGCGCGGGTCCACCGACCCGGACGCCAACGCCGAGGTGTACAAGGCGGCGCGGCTGCTGTGGGAGGGCCGGGGCTACGCCGGCGTGGAGACCGCGTTCGTGTCGCTGGCGGCGCCCGACGTGCCGTCCGGCCTCGACCGCTGCGTGAAGCTGGGCGCGCGGCGCGTCGTCGTGCTCCCGTACTTCCTCTTCACCGGGATCCTCCCGGACCGGGTGCGGCAGCAGACCGAGGGCTGGGCGGCCGCGCATCCCGAGGTGGAGGTCCGCTCCGCCGACGTGATCGGCCCGGAGCCGGAGCTGCTCGACCTGGTGATGGAGCGTTACCGGGAGGCGGTCGAGGGCGACCTCAGGATGAACTGCGACTCGTGCGTCTACCGCATCGCCCTGCCCGGTTTCGAGGACAAGGTCGGCATGGCGCAGCAGCCGCACTTCCACCCGGACGACGACGGCCACCACCATCACGGGCACCACGGAGACGCCGCGCACTCGCACTCCCATGCCCACTGAGGGCACGGCCGGTCCCGGCGCCGACGCTGCCGCCGCCACTGCCGCTGCCGAGGGGGCCGCGCACGATCTGCGTCACCACGGTGACGCGGAGGTCCGGGACGACGGCTCCGCGCTCACCGATCTGGCCGTGAACGTCCGTGCGGACACGCCGCCGGTGTGGCTGCGCGAGCGGATCGCCGAGTCGCTGACGGGGCTCGCCGCGTACCCGGACGGGCGGGCCGCGCGGGCCGCGGTGGCCGCCCGGCACGGGCTCCCCGTGGAGCACGTGCTGCTCACCGCCGGTGCGGCGGAGGCCTTCGTCCTGCTCGCCCGTGCGCTGAAGGTGCGTCACCCGGTGGTGGTGCACCCGCAGTTCACCGAGCCGGAGGCGGCGCTGCGGGACGCCGGGCACACCGTGGAGCGGGTACTGCTGCGTGAGGAGGACGGTTTCCGGCTCGACCCGGGGGCCGTCCCGCAGGACGCGGACCTGGTCGTGATCGGCAACCCGACGAACCCGACGTCCGTGCTGCATCCGGCCGAGGTGATCGCCGCACTCGCCCGTCCCGGGCGGGTGCTGGTCGTCGACGAGGCGTTCATGGACGCGGTGCCCGGCGAGCGCGAGGCCCTCGCCGGGCGGACGGACGTGCCCGGGCTCGTGGTGCTGCGCAGCCTCACCAAGACGTGGGGGCTGGCGGGGCTGCGCATCGGGTACGTGCTGGCCGGCCCTGAGACGGTCACGGAACTGGAGCGGGCCCAGCCGTTGTGGCCGGTCTCCACGCCCGCCCTCGCCGCGGCGCGGGCGTGTGTGTCCTCGCAGGCCCTCGCGGAGGCCGGTCACGCGGCGCACCGCATCGCCGCGGACCGGGCCCATCTGGTCGCCGGGCTGCGGGAGTTCGCGTCCGACGGGCTGCGGGTGGTGGAGCCCGCGGAGGCCTCCTTCGTGCTCGTGCGGCTGCCCCGGGCCGGGGCCGTGCGCCGTCACCTGCGGGACCTGGGCTTCGCCGTGCGCCGCGGCGACACCTTCCCGGGGCTGGGAGAGGAGTGGCTGCGGCTCGCGGTGCGGGACCGGCCGACGGTGAATCGTTTCCTGCAAGCGCTGGACCGGGCGGTGACGCGGGCCGACGGGTGAGGCGAGGAGCCCGCTGAGGGGGCCCCGGCGTCAGCCGCGGTTCCTTCGGGACAGGAGCGCCCCTCCCCCGCCGACGGTGAGCAGCGCCACCGCGCCGCCCGGGAGGTACGGCGTCACCGAACCGGCGCCGGTGTCGGCGAGGCCGGCCTCGCCCGGTGCGCCCTGCGGCTCGGCCTCGGACAACGGGTATCGAGCCGGTTGGCCCGGCGTCACGCCGCGTCAACGGGGAGGCGCGGGTGAGGTCAGCCGACGGGGTTGCCGTTCACGATCACCCGGCGCGGTGCGGCGAGCACGCGGACGTCCGCGCGTGGATCCTCGGCGTAGATCACGAGGTCCGCGGGTGCCCCCTCGTCGAGTCCCGGCCGGCCCAGCCAGCGCCGGGCGTCCCATGCGGTCGCGGACAGCGCCGCCAGCGGCGGGATGCCGGCGGTGACGAGTTCGGCGACCTCGCCCGCGACCAGGCCGTGGGCGAGGGAGCCTCCCGCGTCGGTGCCGACGTAGACCGGGATTCCGGCGTCGTAGGCGGCCCGTACCGTGTCGTAGCGCCGCTCGTGCAGCCGTCGCATGTGCGCCGACCAGGCGGGGTACTTGGCGTCGCCGCCCGCCGCGAGCCGCGGGAAGGTGGCGATGTTGACGAGCGTGGGGACGATGGCGACGCCCCGCTCGGCGAAGAGCGGGATGGTGTCCTCGGTCAGACCGGTCGCGTGCTCGACGCAGTCGATGCCCGCCTCGACCAGGTCCCGCAGGGAGTCCTCGGCGAAGCAGTGGGCGGTGACGCGGGCGCCGAGCCGGTGGGCCTCGGCGATCGCCGCCTCGACCGCGTCCCGCGGCCAGCAGGCGCTCAGGTCGCCCGTAGCGCGGTCGATCCAGTCGCCCACCAGCTTCACCCAGCCGTCGCCGCGCCGGGCCTCTCGGGCCACGTACGCGACGAGGTCCTCGGGTTCGATCTCGTGGGCATAGCCGCGGATGTAGCGACGGGTGCGGGCGATGTGCCGGCCCGCCCGGATGATCTTCGGGAGGTCGTCGCGGTCGTCGATCCAGCGGGTGTCGGACGGCGAGCCGGCGTCCCGGATCAGCAGGGTGCCCGCCTCGCGGTCGGTGAGCGCCTGCTTCTCCGCGACGTCCTCGGGCACCGGCCCGTGCGGTCCGAGCCCGACGTGGCAGTGCGCGTCGACGAGACCGGGCAGCGCCCAACCCTGCACGGTGCGGACGTCGCGGGCGCCGGCGGGGCGCTCGTAGGAGATCCTCCCGCCGACGACCCACAGTTCGTCCCGGACGTCGTCGGGGCCGACGAGCACCCGCCCCTTCACGTGCAGCACCGCGCGATCACTCATGACCGCACCCTAGTTCCTGGCCCGGATGCCCTGGCTAGAGGCCCTTCTCGACCGTCCCGGGCGTGCCCTCCTCCACGTCCGCCATCGCCGGGTCCAGCAGCCGGGACAGGAAGTGCCGGGTGCGCTCGTGGCCGGGGTTGCCGATGACCTGTGCGGGGGCGCCCTCCTCGACGACCACACCGCCGTCCATGAAGACGACCCGGTCGGCGACCTCGCGGGCGAAGCTCATCTCGTGGGTGACGACCATCATGGTCATGCCCTCGTTCGCGAGCATCCGCATGACGGCGAGCACGTCCCCGACGAGCTCCGGGTCGAGGGCCGAGGTCGGCTCGTCGAAGAGCATCACCTCGGGGCCCATCGCCAGCGCCCGGGCGATCGCCACCCGCTGCTGCTGGCCGCCGGACAGCGAGGCGGGGTACGCGTCGGCCTTCTCGGACAGGCCCACCCGGCGCAGGTTCTCGGCGGCCACCTCGGCCGCCTGCGCCTTGTCGCGGCGAAGGACCCGGCGCTGCGGCAGCGCGAGGTTCTCGGTCACCGTGAGGTGCGGGAAGAGGTTGAACGCCTGGAAGACCATGCCGATCCGGCGGCGGACGGCGTCGATGTCGACGTCGGGGTGCGTCACCTCGGTGCCGCCGACGAAGACCTGCCCCTTCGTGGGCTCCTCGAGGAGGTTCACGCAGCGCAGCAGGGTCGACTTGCCGGAGCCGGAGGGGCCGATCACGCAGACCACCTCGCCGGTGCCGATCTCCAGGTCGATGCCGCGCAGCACCTCGTTGTCGCCGAAGGACTTGTGCAGCCCCTTGACCTGGATCTCCGGTGTGCTGGACGTGCTCACTTGGTGGCCTCCCCGGCCTTGGCCTCCAGGCGCCGCACGACGAAGCCGAGCGGCACGGTCACGAGCAGATAGCACAGGCCCGCGACCAGGATCGGCGTGGAGTTGGCGGTCTGGCTCGCCAGGTCGCGGCCGAACTTGGTGAGTTCGCGCTCCTCCAGCGTGACACCGAGGAACAGCACCAGCGAGGAGTCCTTGAAGAGCAGGACCAGTTCGTTGGTGAGCGGCGGGATCACGATGCGGAACGCCTGCGGGACGATGATCGAGACCATGGCCCTGGCGTGCGAGAAGCCCAGTGAACGGGCCGCCTCCATCTGCCCCTTGGGCACCGCCTGGATGCCGGCGCGGATCGTCTCCGCCATGTACGCGGCGGAGACCAGGCCGAGTGCGAGCGCCACCTTGCCGTAGGTGCCGCCCGGGATCTCCGTGCCGGGGAACGCCAGCGGTACGGCGACGCCCACGAAGACGAAGATCAGCAGGGCCGGCAGCCCGCGGAAGACCTCGATGTAGATGCCGGAGAGCCAGCGGTAGGGGCCCACCGGCGACAGCCGCATGAGAGCGATGACCATGCCGAGCACGAGGCCGAAGACGAAGCCGGACATCGTGTACAGCACGGTGTTCTTCAGGGCCAGCGTGATGACGTCCGGGAACATCTGCCGGACCAGGTCCCACTGCGCGAACTGGTTCTTCAGCCGTCCCCAGTCCGCCGTGAACGCGAAGGCGATCAGGGCGGCGACGAACACGACGTACTGGACACCGCGCGACACGGCACGCTTCTGCCGCCGGGTCAGGCCGGACTTGCGGGGCTGGACCGTGGTGCCGGCTTCGCTCATGAGGCGGACGGGGAGGCGGTCGCCGCGGACTCGTCGTACGGGCCGATCCACTTCTCGTACAGCTTCTTGTACGTGCCGTCGGCCTTGGCGTCCTTGATCGCCTCGTTGACCGCGGCGACCAGCTTGGTGTTGCCCTTCTTCACCGTGAAGCCGTACTGCTCACCGGTGTTGAGGTTGTCCACCACCTTCAGGGCGTCGGCGTTGGCCTTGTCCTTGAGCCAGCCCTGGACGACCGGGTAGTCGATGATCACCGCCTGGACCTGGCCGGTGCGCAGGCCGTTGATGACCGCGTCGGAGGACTCGAAGGAGACGGGGTCGAAGCCCTGCTTGTGCGCGTAGTCCTCACCGGTGGTCTGCGCCTGGGCGCCGAGCTTCTTGCCCTTGGACTTCACGTCCGCCAGGGAGTTGACGCCGCTCTTCCTGTCGACCAGGACGGCCTGCGTGGCGTCGAAGTACGGGTCGGAGAAGTCGACGTTCTTCTTGCGCTCCTCGGTGATGGTCATACCGGCGGCGGCGAGGTCGCACTGGCCGGAGTTGAGGAACGCGCCGGTCTTGAAGTTCTCGAACGGCGTGTCGACGATGACCTGCTTCACGCCGAGGTCCTTGGCGACCAGGTCGATGAGGGAGACGTCGAAGCCCTGCACCTTGCCGTCGACCTCCGACTGGAAGGGCGGGTACGGCAGGTGGGTGCAGGTGGTGAGCTGACCGCCCTTGACCAGCGTGACCCCGCCGGCGGTGGTCTTCTTGCCCCCGTCGTCGTCCGAGGAGCAGCCGGCCACGAGCAGCAGCCCGGCCGTCGCGGTGGTGGCGGCCAGAATGCGGGTCCGGCGTCCGAGGACCGAGTTCACGGGGGACCTCCTGTGAGGGAACTGGGAGTTCCGATTATAAGGAAAGGTTTGGGTTGCTCAAATCAATCCGATGGTCGCTGGGCCGTCCGGCCTCGGATCCCGGCCCCGGAGGGGGGCGGGGCGCCGACTGCGGCCGCCCGGACCTTGCCGGGGCCGCCGCGGGACCGCCCGTTACGCTCATACCGCGTATCCACGTACTGGAATCCGCGTACTGGAACCCGTGAGTGAAGAGAGCGTCGCCGTGACCCACCCCTTCCTGGACCTGGCCCCCTTGACCGCGGCGCACTTCGCGTCGATCGAGGACCGGGTGGCCCGGCTGCTGTCCACCGGGCAGGACGTCGTCATCATGCAGGGCGAGGCGCTGCTTCCGCTGGAGGGCGCGATCCGCGCCACCGCGGGACCGGGGACGACGGCTCTCAACATCGTCACGGGCCCGTACGGGCAGACGTTCGGCGACTGGCTGCGGGACTGCGGGGCGCGGGTGATCGACCTCGCCGTGCCCTTCCACGCGGCCGTCACGGCCGAGCAGGTCCGGGCGGCCTTCGCCGAGCACCCGGGGATCGACTTCGTCTCGCTCGTGCACGCCGAGGCGGCCACCGGCAACACGAACCCGGTCGGCGCGATCGGCGAGGTGGTACGGGAGCACGGCGCGCTGTTCTACCTGGACGCCGTCGCCTCGATCGGCGCCGAGCCGGTGCTGCCGGACGCGTGGGGCGTGGACCTGTGCGTCATCGGGGCCCAGAAGGCGATGGGCGGGCCCGCGGGCGTGTCGGCGGTGTCCGTGAGTGAGCGGGCGTGGGCACGGATGGCGGCGAATCCCGCGGCCCCGCGCCGGTCGTACCTCTCCCTCCTGGACTGGAAGGAGCGGTGGATCGACGGCGGCCGCAAGGCGCTGCTGCACGCGCCCGCGCAGCTGGAGATGCTGGCGCTCGAGGCGTGCGTCGAGCGCATCGAGGCCGAGGGTCCGGCCGCGGTGATGGCCCGCCACGCCTCGGCGGCGGCGGCCACGCGCGCGGGCGCCCTCGCGCTGGGCGGGGGCATCGAGCCGTACGTGCACGAGGTGTCGGACGCCGCGCCCGTGGCGACCACGCTGCGGACGCCGCCCGGGATCGACGCGTCGGAACTGGTGGCGCGGGCCCTGGCCGCCGATCCCGCGCTCCCGCTGGTGGCGGGCGGGGGCGCGCTCGCCAAGGAGATGATCCGGGTGAACCACTACGGTCCTGACGCGACGCGCGGCGTCGTGCGGGCCTGCCTGACGGCGCTGGGGTCCGCGCTGGCCGAGCTGGGCGGCGCGGTGGACCTGGAGGCGGCGGGGCGCGCGGTGTCCGACGTGTGGGAGTGATCCCGAACTCGTGCGTCCCGCGCCCGGGTCCGTCCCCGGGCGGGTGATGGGCCCCGGCCGTCCGGCTGGGGCCTGCCCCTCGTACGCGCGTCGGCCCCTTGGCGTGAGGCGTCTCACGACGCCGGAGCATGCCGCGCGCGTGGGACGGCCTCACCTCTCCGAGTTGCCGAGATCTGCCACGTCCACAGAAATGCGGCGCAATGCAAAGCACCTTTCCCCAGCTATTCACTCAGCATTATCCGGAATAGCTTCCCTTTGCTCTCCTGCCCGCTTTCGCTGATGTTAAACGCAAATATTTCGCGAACGCCGACCGAGGGGTTCCGGGCACGTCGCGCACAGGTCACCGCGTTGTGATGCACTCCACAAGACGCCCTTTTCCTCCCCCCTTATACGGACAGAACGCCGGATAACGCCTTGCTCGAACCGAGCGGCTCACGCCCGCGTGATAACACAAGCATGGCGTGTCCGTAACCCCGGCCGACGATGCAATTTCAACTTTCGCTGGGTAAATTCAATCGGCATGACCGCCGCACCAGCAGACCTGCAAGCGGAATTCCTGGGAATGCCCGAGGGCCTCCGGATCGACCGTCCGGAGGTGGCCGACGGGGCCGCGCTCTGGCGCATCGCCAAGGACTCCGGAAACCTCGACCTGAACTCCTCGTACAGCTACCTCCTGTGGTGCCGTGACTTCGCCGGCACGTCGGCGGTGGCCCGGGACGCGGAGGGGAACCCCGTCGGTTTCGTCACCGGCTACGTCCGCCCCGAGCAGCCGCACACGCTGCTCGTGTGGCAGGTGGCCGTCGACGGCGACTACCGCGGGCGCGGACTGGCCGCCGCGCTGCTCGACGGGCTGACCGCCCGGCTGGCGAAGGAGAGCGAGCACCGGCCCGAGTTCGTCGAGACCACGATCACGCCGGGCAACACCGCCTCCGAGCGCCTGTTCGCGTCGTACGCCGCACGCCGCGGCGCGGCCCTGGAGCGGGAGGTCCTGTTCGACACCGGGCATTTCCCCGACGGGCCGCACGACCCCGAGGTGCTCCACCGCATCGGACCGCTGTCTCTCTGAACCGCCGTCCCCTCTCCGGCATCCCCCCACGACTTCATCTCCCAGGAGGAGATTCGCTGTGACCATCACCCAGCCCGACCTGAGCGTCTTCGAGACCGTGGAGTCGGAGGTGCGCAGCTACTGCCGCGGCTGGCCCACCGTCTTCGACCGCGCCCGGGGCAGCCGCATGTACGACGAGGACGGGCACGCCTACCTCGACTTCTTCGCGGGCGCCGGGTCGCTCAACTACGGCCACAACAACCCCGTGCTCAAACGCGCCCTGATCGACTACCTGGAGCGCGACGGCGTCACCCACGGTCTCGACATGTCGACGACCGCCAAGCGCGCCTTCCTGGAGTCCTTCCAGAACCTGATCCTGCGCCCGCGCGACCTGCCCTACAAGGTCATGTTCCCGGGCCCGACGGGCACCAACGCGGTGGAGTCCGCGCTGAAGCTGGCCCGCAAGGTGAAGGGCCGCGAGGCCATCGTGTCCTTCACCAACGCCTTCCACGGCATGTCGCTGGGCTCGCTCGCCGTCACCGGCAACGCCTTCAAGCGCGCCGGCGCCGGCGTCCCGCTCGTGCACGGCACCCCGATGCCGTTCGACAACTACTTCGACGGCCAGGTCCCGGACTTCCTCTGGTTCGAGCGGCTGCTCGATGACCAGGGCTCCGGTCTCAACAAGCCCGCCGCCGTGATCGTCGAGACGGTGCAGGGCGAGGGCGGCATCAACGTCGCGCGCCCCGAGTGGCTGCGGGCCCTCGCCGACCTGTGCGAGCGCCAGGACATGCTGCTGATCGTCGACGACATCCAGATGGGCTGCGGCCGCACCGGGGCGTTCTTCTCCTTCGAGGAGGCGGGCGTCACCCCGGACATCGTCACCGTGTCCAAGTCCATCAGCGGCTACGGACTGCCCATGTCGCTGTGCCTTTTCAAGCCCGAGCTGGACATCTGGGAGCCGGGCGAGCACAACGGCACCTTCCGCGGCAACAACCCGGCGTTCGTGACCGCCGCCGCCGCCCTGGAGACGTACTGGACCGACGGGGCCGCGATGGAGAAGCAGACCCGCACCCGCGGCGAGCAGGTCGAGCAGGCGCTGATCTCCATCACCGAGGAGAACCTCGCCGACATCAAGGAGTACCGGGGCCGCGGCCTCGTCTGGGGCCTGGAGTTCAAGGAGAAGGAGCGGGCCGGCCGGGTCGCGCAGCGCGCCTTCGAGCTCGGTCTGCTCATCGAGACCTCGGGCCCGGAGAGCGAGGTCGTCAAGCTGCTTCCGGCGCTGACGATCACGCCCGACGAACTGGACGAGGGCCTGCGCGCCCTCGCCCGCGCCGTCCGCGAGACGGTCGCCTGACCCGCGTACGCACCACAGAAAGGCAGCAACTCACCGTGATCGTCCGATCGTTCAAGGACATCGAGGGAACCGACCGTCATGTGAAGGCCAAGTCCGGCACGTGGGAGAGCAAGCGCATCGTGCTGGCCAAGGAGAAGGTCGGGTTCTCCCTCCACGAGACGACTCTGTACGCGGGCACCGAGACGTCGATGTGGTACGCGAACCACATCGAGGCGGTGCTCTGCGTGGAGGGCGAGGCCGAGCTGACCGATGACGAGACCGGCGAGAAGCACTGGATCACGCCGGGCACGATGTACCTGCTGGACGGCCACGAGCGCCACACCATGCGTCCCAGGACCGACTTCCGGTGCGTCTGCGTCTTCAATCCGCCGGTCACCGGACGGGAGGACCACGACGAGAACGGCGTGTACCCGCTGCTGACCGAGGAGGTCTGAGCGGCTGCGCACCGCGTTTTGGGCCGGCACCCCCGGGGTGCCGGCCCAGGCGGTTCTCCGCCCGCGGTCAGCCGGACAGGACGTCGAGCAGCCGGTCGACGTCGGCGGGAGTGTTGTAGAGGTGGAAGGCCGCCCTCAAGTTGCCCGCGCGGTCGGAGACTTCGACGTCGGCCCGGCTCAGTTCGGCCTGCCGGTGGCCGAGCCGCGGGACGGAGACGATGGGTGAGCCGGGAGCCGGCACGGGCGCGTGCCCGAGCCGGTCGAGCCCCGCCCGGAACCGGTCGGCGAGCGCGAGGTCGTGGGCCCGTACGGCGTCCACGCCAAGTTCCCCGATCAGGGCCAGCGAGTGTCGGGCTCCCGCGTACGAGAAGAGGCTGGGGCTCTCGTCGAACCGCCGTGCGGAGTGCGCGAGTTCCTCGACCGGGCCGTAGCAGCTGTCCCAGGGGCGCTCGCCCGCGACCCAACCCGCGAAGACGGGCGTGAGGCCGCCGAAGTCCTCCGGGACGACCAGGAAGGCAACGCCCCGCGGGCAGAGGAGCCACTTGAAGGCGACGGAGGACACGAAGTCGTACGCGTTCGCGTCGATCGGCAGCCAGCCCGCGGCCTGGGACACGTCGATGTACGTCCGCGCCCCGTGCGCGGCGGCCGCCTCCCTGATCGCGGCCAGGTCGGCGACCCGGCCGTCCGCGGACTGCGCGGCGCTGACGGCGACCAGTGCCGTGCCCGGGCGGACCGACTCGGCGATCCGCTCCAGCGGCACCGCGCGCACCTTGAGGTCGCCGCGCACGTGGAAGGGGTTCACGACCGAGGTGAAGTCCGCCTCGGCGGTGAGCACTTCGGCGCCCGCGGGGAGCGAGGCGGCGATCAGACCGGTGTAGACGGCGACCGAACCGCCGGCCGCCACCCGGCTGCCGGGGACGCCGGCCAGCCGGGCGAAGGCGGCCCGGGACGCCTCCACGTCGGCGAACATGTCCTGCGGCCGGCCCGCCGCCACGGACTCGACGCCGGCCCGCACGGCGTCGACCGCGCGGACCGGCAGCAGTCCGGTGCTGGCCGTGTTCAGATAGGTGTTCTTCGGGGCGAACTCGGCTCGTACGAGGCTCTCGAAGGTCTCCATGGGACCACTCTGCGGCCCCGCGAAGCCCCCGTCCATCGCCTGTTTCTGCGGGCTTTCACCAAGAAACGCTTATACGTGGGCCCCGGCCTGCGGTTTCTCCGTCGGCCGGGGTGCCCGGCCCGCGAACTCAGTTCCCCGGGACGGCGCAGCCGTCGGGGCCGCAGGCGTGCGCGTCGCCGGCCGGCTCCTGGATCAGCGTCAGCGCCGGCCGCTCGCCCCAGGCCTGGGCCAGGGCCTGGGTGAAGACCTCGGTGGGCTGGGCGCCGGAGATGCCGTACGTGCGGTCGAGGACGAAGAAGGGGACGCCGGTCGCGCCCAGCTCGACGGCCTCACGCTCGTCCGCGCGCACCGCCTCGGCGTAGGCGGCCGGGTCGGCGAGGACCGCGCGGGCCGCGTCCGCGTCGAGGCCGGCGGCGACGGCCAGCTCCACGAGCCGTTCGTCGTCGTCGAAGACGGACCGCTCCTCCGCGAAATTCGCGCGGTAGAGGAGGTCGATCAGTTCGTCCTGGCGGCCCTGCTCCCCGGCGAAGTGCAGGAGGCGGTGCATGTCGAAGGTGCTGCCGTGGTCGCGGCCCTCGGTGCGGTAGTCCAGGCCCTCCGCGGCGGCGTTCGTGCCGAGGTTGTTCTCGGCGGCCTGCGCCTGTGCCTCGCTCATCCCGTACTTCCTGGCCAGCATCGGCAGGACGAGTCCGGTGTCGCCCTTGGCGCGCGTCGGGTCCAGCTCGAAGGAGCGGTGCACCACCTCGACCTCGGCGCGGTGCGGGAAGGCGGCGAGCGCCTTCTCGAAGCGGGCCTTGCCCACGTAGCACCACGGGCAGGCGATGTCGCTCCAGATCTCGACGCGCATTCTTCGGCTTCTTCCAGGTCGTACGGGTACGGAGACGCCCTCCGCCGCATACGTGAACGTTCAAGCGGCTGGGGTCATTCCCCCGGCACCGCGTAGCGCAGGACCAGGTGGTGATCGTCCTCGGCGGGCGGGTGCTCCGGGTCCGGGACCCAGCCCCGGCGCGCGTAGAAGGCCCGGGCGCGCAGGTTCTCCACGTGCACGTCCAGCGACGCCGCGCGCTTCCCGTCCGCCTGCCACTCCTCGACGCAGGCCGCGTGCAGCGCGGTGCCGAGGCCGGTCCGCCAGTGATCGGGGTCGACGTGGAACTGGAAGAGCTTCACGGTGTCGCGGGGCGCGCCCTCGACGGTGCGGAAGGAGGCGAGCGCGGCGATCCGGCCGCGCTCGACCACGCACAGCACGTGTCCTTCCGGGCGGTCGATGGCGCTCCGCCAGTCGGCGAGCCAGTCCGTGCCGTCGTAGGGGAGGCCGTCCGGGTAGTACGTCGCCCGGGCCCGGGCGTGCAGGGCCGCGACCGCGGGGGCCTCGGCGGGCAGCGCGGTCCTGATCACCCGGTGCACCCGGGCCACACGGTCTCCGATCGCGCAACGGAGGACGTGACGGGCGGCGCGGTGGTTCCGCGGCGGTCGAACCGGGTGCGGTACGCGCTCGGGGACGGAGACCCCGGGAACGGAAGGGGCCGAGGGGGCGAAGATCCGTGGGGCCGTGTCCGCAGCGGTCGTCAGCTGCCGTCCCGCAGGTCCTTCGGCCAGGTGGGGCGGTACTCGATGGCGTCGTACGTGACCACGCAGCCCTCGCCGAGGGGGGACTGCGTCATGAAGCCGACGAGGGCCGCCCCGGACGCTTCCTCGTCGGCCAGGGTGAACAGCCGGACGAAGGTCCAGCGGACGCCGTCGCGGGAGGCGTGGAAGGCGAAGGCACGACCCGTGCGGCTGATCCGGAGCCAGACGGAACTGCCCTCGACCGTGAAGGAGTTGGCGTCGTCGGAGTGCCCCCGGGTGACCACCGTGCAGACGGTGGGCAGGTTCGGGGAGTACTCCAGGCAGAGCTTCGCCCAGGCCCGCTCCGCCACGTGCACGTAGAGCACCCCGGCGTCGAAGGGGGCGGAGGACCCGACCGTGACGCGGGCCACCAGCTGGAAGTCGCCCTCGGGCGCGCCCAGCAGCCGGGGCGCGTCGGTGGCCGGGTCCAGGGCCTCGCCGGTGGGCGGCACGAAGCGGTCCTGCCGCGCGCCCGCCCATCCGGTGAGCACTCCGTCCTCGTACGACCAGTGGCCGTCCGGCCCGTACGTGCAGAGGGGAAAGGGGAGTTGGGGAAGTTCGAAGTCCATCCGCCGAGTGTCCCAGGGGGCGGGGTCAGCGTTCGAGCCGCCCGTCGTAACGGCGGGGCAGCCCCAGCGGGTTGTCGTCGCGCAGCTCCGGCGGCAGCAGGGCCTCGGGAGCGTTCTGGTACGCCACCGGGCGCAGCCAGCGCTCGATCGCCGTACCGCCCACGGAGGTCGAGGTGGAGGTGGTCGCCGGGTAGGGCCCGCCGTGGTGCTGGGCCGGCGCGACGGCGACGCCGGTCGGCCAGCCGTTGACCAGGACACGGCCCGCGAGCGGGGTCAGCTCCGCGAGGATCTCGGCGCCGCGCCCCTCGCCGGCCGCTTCCTCGGTGGAGAGGTGGACGGTGGCGGTCAGGTTGCCCGGCAGCCGGGAGAGGACCGCGCCGGCCTCGGCGTCGTCCTCGTAGCGGGCGACGACCGTGAGCGGGCCGAAGCACTCCTCCAGGAGCAGGTCGTGCTCGCCCTCGGCCGCCAGCTTGTCCGCGGGCACGGTCAGGAAGCCGGGGCTCACCGTGTGCTCGCCGCCCGCGCCGGGGGTGACCGGGGACTCGACGCCTTCGAGGCCGGTGCGTTCGGCGACGCCGGCGAGGAAGTTGTCCCGCATCCGGTGATCGAGCAGGACCCCGGCCTCGGTGTCGCTGACGGCGTCGGTGAGGGACTTGAGCAGCCGGTCACCGGCGTCTCCGGAGGGTGCCAGCACCAGGCCGGGCTTCACGCAGAACTGGCCGACGCCGAGCGTCATCGAGCCCGCGAGCCCGGTGCCGATCGCCTCGGCGCGCTCGGCGGCGGCGGCCTCGGTGATGACGACGGGGTTGAGCGAGCCGAGCTCGCCGTGGAAGGGGATCGGCACGGGGCGCGCGGCCGCCGCGTCGAAGAGGGCACGGCCGCCGCGGACCGAGCCCGTGAAGCCGGCCGCCGAGACGAGCGGGTGCTTGACGAGCTCGACGCCCGCCTCGAAGCCGTGGACCAGGCCGACGACGCCCGCGGGGATGTCGTGCCGGGCGGCGGCCCTGCGCAGGGTCGACGCGACCAGCTCCGACAGGCCCGGGTGGTCGGGATGGGCCTTGACGACGACCGGGCAGCCCGCGGCGAGCGCGCTGGCGGTGTCGCCGCCGGCGACCGAGAAGGCGAAGGGGAAGTTCGACGCCGAGTAGACGGCGACGACGCCCAGAGGCACCTTGTAGCGGCGCAGGTCCGGTACCGGCGGGGTCGCGGTGTCGTCGGGGTGGTTGATCACGACGTCGAGGAAGGCGCCCTCGTCGACGATGTCCGCGAAGGCCCGCAGCTGGTAGCAGGTGCGGGCGAGTTCGCCGGTGAGGCGGACCGGGCCGAGCGCGGTCTCCGCGTCCGCGGCCTCGACGAGCCGGTCCTTGGCGTCTTCGAGCAGGTCGGCCGCCGTGTGCAGGAAGGCGGCGCGTACGGTGCGGTCGGCGAGGGCCCCTCTGGCGGCGTGCGCGGCGCGGACGGCCTCGTCCACCTCCTGGGCGGTGGCCTCCACCGCAACCTGCTCACGCTGCTTCCCGGTACGGGGGTCGACACTCCAGACTGGTGCTGCTGCCACCGCGGGTTCCTCCAGATGTGATGCCGTACTTCCTGTATCACTCACCAGGCGCGTTCGATATACTGAACGCTGTCTCTGATGGTGAATATGCTGTTGGAGACTATTTCGCGTCCAACGAAGGGGTCAAGCGCGATGTCGGCAGTCGAGACAGGCGGCGGGGCACAGGTGAAGTCCGCGGTACGGACCGTGGAACTGCTCGAGTACTTCGCCGGCCGGCCCGGAATGCACTCCCTGGCCGCCGTCCAGGAGGCCGTCGGCTACCCCAAGTCGAGCCTGTACATGCTGCTGCGCACGCTGGTGGAGCTCGGCTGGGTCGAGACGGACGCGACCGGCACGCGGTACGGCATCGGCGTCCGCGCCCTCTTGGTCGGCACGTCCTACATCGACGGCGACGAGGTGGTGGCCGCGGCCCGGCCCACGCTGGACCGGTTGTCGGACGACACGACGGAGACGATCCACCTCGCCCGGCTCGACGGGACGAACGTCGTCTATCTCGCCACCCGCCAGTCGCAGCACTACCTGCGCCCCTTCACCCGGGTGGGACGGCGGCTGCCCGCCCACTCCACCTCCCTGGGCAAGGCACTGCTGGCCTCCCACACCGACGAGCAGGTCCGCAAGATGCTCCCGGAGACGCTGCCGGCGCTGACCGAGCACACCATCACCGACCGGGAGAAGCTCATCGAGGAGCTGCACCAGGTGCGGGAGCAGGGTTTCGCGGTGGACCGCGAGGAGAACACACTGGGGCTGCGCTGCTTCGGCGTGGCGATCCCCTACCGCACGCCCGCGCGGGACGCGATCAGCTGCTCCGTGCCGGTGGCGCGGCTCACGCCCGCCCACGAGCAGATGGTCAAGGACGCGCTGTTCGACGCCCGTGACCGGCTCACCCTTGCGACGCGGAGGCTCTGAGGTGGAGGTGGTCCTGCGCCCGGTGCACGACAGCGATCTGCCGGTCTTCTTCCGGCTGGCGAACGACCCCGAGTCGAACCGCATGGCCGCGTTCACGGCCGAGGACCCGGCGGACCGGGACCGGTTCGACGCCCACTGGCGCCGCGTCCGCGCCTCGACCGCCGTGGTGCGCACGGTCCTCGCGGACGGCGACGTGGTCGGCAGCGCCGCGGTGTACGGCGAGCCGGGTGAGCGCGAGGTGACGTACTGGATCGACCGCGCGTACTGGGGCCGGGGCGTCGCGACCCGGGCCCTGCGCGCCCTGCTCGCGCTCGTCCCCGAGCGGCCCCTGGAGGCCCGCGTCGCCGCGGACAACGCGGCGTCCCTGCGGGTCCTGGAGAAGTGCGGCTTTTGCGAGAAGGCCCGCACGCGCGGTTACGCCGACGCCCGCGCCGAGGAGATCGACGAGGTCGTCCTCACCCTGCGGGCCTGACCCCCGGGCCGAGGGGATCGACTACGTCGTCCCCACCCCGCGGGCCTGACCCCCGGGCCGAAGAGATCCACGACGTCGTCCCGACCCCGCGGGCCTCACCCCGGACACCGGGTCGGCTCGCAGGACGGACGACCTTCCTCTCCCCCGCACGGCGGAGGCGGATCGTCGGCGCGCAGGACGCGGGGTGGGGGACCACCGCGGGACCGTGAGGACATGTCGCTTCCATCCCGTTCCTCCACCGCCCCCGTCGCCGGACCCTCCCGGGCCTCCGAGCGCGGCCGGGCAGGCCGCGCGCGCCGCGTCCTGCGCGCCGCCGCCGTCGTCTCCTGCCTCCCGTACCTCGGCCTCAAGACCGCCTGGATTGCGGGCAGTCACCTCGGCATCCCCGAGGGCAGCTCCCTGCTGGAGCACCGGGCGGAGATGGCCCTGGCCAACGCCCTGACGGTGCTGATGGACGGCGCCGTCATCGTGATCGTCCTGCTGCTGACCCGGCCCTGGGGCCGGCGCGTGCCGGCGTGGCTGCTCGCCGTCCCGATGTGGGCGGCGACCGGGCTGCTCGTGCCGGTCATGACCGGGTATCCGCTGCAACTGCTGGTCAGGGCGCTCGGCGGTTCCGTGCCGGAGTCCGGGGACGCCGGCACGGAACCGTTCCTCGACGAGTGGGTGTTCGGGGTCGTGTACACGGGGTTCATCGTGCAGGGCCTCGCGCTGGGCACCCTGTTCGCCCTGTACACGCGGGACCGCTGGGGGGACCTGTGGCGCGGGCGGGTACGGGAACTGCCCGCGAGCGCAGTGGGGTCCGCCCAGCGCGCGACCGCCGTCGCCGCGGCGGTCCTCGCCCTGTTCCCGGTCACCGCGCATCTGCTGTGGGCCTGCGGCAGCTCGGCCGGACTGAGCACCGGCCGTGCCGCGGACCGGACCGGTGACTTCTACGTCCTCGAGGTCCTGGACGCCGTGTTCCTGCTGTCCGCCGTCGCCGGCGCCTCGCTGCTCGCGTTCCGGCGGGGGCGCGCACTGCCCGCGCGGGTGCCGCTGGCACTCGCCTGGACCGGTTCCGCGGCCACCGCCTGCTGGGGCGGCTGGCTGGCGCTGGCGAGCCTGGGCGGGGTGGACGACATCACCAGGCGCCCCACGGAGGTGATGACCCTCACCTACGCTGGGCAGATGATCGTCGGCATGCTCGTGGTCACCATCGGCGCGCACTTCCTCGCGGAGCGGTCCGTCCGGGCGGAGCGGCCGGTGTGAGCGGGTTCACCCGGTTCCTGTTCGGACGGCGGGCGCGGCGGCGGTGGATCCACCTCATCCTCGGCGGCGCGCTCGCGATGCCGTACGTCTTCGTCGGCGAGGTCGTGGTGGGACCGCTGACGGACACGCAGAACGTGTTCAACTCTCTCCCCCTCCAACTCGCCTCCTTCGCGGTCGGGTTGCCCCTCGCCGCGATCACCGCGCTCTTCCCGCCGACCCGGCCGCTGTCGGTGGCCGTCGTCCGGGCGCTGTGCGGTGTCGAGGGCGACGGGCTCGCCGAAGGGCCCGCGCGCACCCGGGCGGCCCGGCGCCGCACCGCCGCCTGGTTCACGCTGCATCTGGGCCTCGGCGGGGTCATCGCCGGAATGTCCCTGGCCGTACCGCCGTTCGCGGCCTTTCTCATCGCGCTGCCCGCCGTCGCCCGGCTGCGCGACTCCCGCCTCGGGCCGCCCGACGTCCTGGACTCGCCCTGGGCGTTGGCCCTCTCCCCGGTCGCCGGGGCCGCCGTGCTGATCGCGCTGGCTGCCTGCGCGGCCGGGGCGGGCCTTCTGCTGGCCCGCGCCGCGCCCGTCCTGCTGGGACCGGCCCCGGAGGACCGCCTCGCGGCGGCCGAACGGCGTGTCGCGGACCTCGCCGTACGCAACCGGCTCGCCCGCGAGCTGCACGACTCCGTCGGCCACGCGCTCAGCGCGGTCACCCTCCAGGCGAGCGCCGCCCGGCGTGTCCTGGACACCGACCCCGGCTTCGTCCGCGAGGCACTCGCCGCGATCGAGGACACCACGCGTCGCACGGTGGGTGAACTGGACGCGGTGCTCGGAGTGTTGCGGGAGGGGGACGCGCCGCGGGACGCGGGCGCCGGTGCCCGCTCCGCCGCCCCCGCTCCCACGCTCGCCGATCTCGACGGACTGCTGCGCCGCATCCGCGCCGGCGGTCTCCCCGTCACGGCGGCCGTCGAGGCGGACCCCGGGTCGGTGCCCCCGCTGGTCTCCCGGGAGGCGTACCGCATCGTGCAGGAGGGGCTCAGCAACGCGCTGAGGCACACCGGGCCGCGGACCCCGGTGCGCCTGCGGATCGCCCGCGACGGCGAGGAACTGGAGATCACCGCCGAGAACCCGGTCACGGGCGCCCCCGCGTCCCGCCCGGGCGGCGGTCACGGTCTGCGCGGCATCGCGGACCGGGCCCGGCTGCTGGGCGGCACGACACAGGCCGGTCCGGTGGACGGGGTGTGGCGCCTGCACGTCCGACTCCCGCTGGAGGGACCCGCATGAGCGGCCCGACGATCCGGATCGTCCTCGCGGACGACGAGCGCATGGTGCGCACCGCGCTGCGCGCGATCCTCTCCGCCGAGGACGGCCTGGAGATCGTCGGGGAGGCGGCGACCGGCGCCGAGGCGGTGTCGGTGGTGCGCCGACTGCGGCCGGACGTCGTCCTGATGGACGTCCGCATGCCGGAGACCGACGGCATCCGCGCCACCGAGCAGATCCTCGCGACGCTCGACGCCCCGCCCCGCATCGTCGTGGTGACCACGTTCGAGAACGACTCGTACGTCTATGAGGCGCTGCGGGCCGGGGCCAGCGGCTTTCTGCTCAAGCGGGCCGACGCGGACGCGCTCGTGCAGGCCGTCCGGCTGGTCGCGCGCAGCGACAGCCTGCTGTTCCCGGCGGCGGTACGGGCGCTGGCCGCCGAACACGCCCGCCCCGAGCCGCCCGCGTGGACGGCGAGGCTCACGGACCGCGAGCGCGACGTGCTGCGGCTGATGACCACGGGCCTCACCAACGCCGAGATCGCCGCGCGGATGGGGGTGGGCCCCGCGACGGTGAAGAGCCATGTGGCGGCCGTGCTGGCGAAGACGGGCACCCGGGACCGCACGCAGGCGGTGATCGCCGCCTACGAGGCGGGCTTCGTGAACAGCTCCGCCTGAGAGTTCCGCTTCATGAACGGCGGATGAGAAATCCGGACGGAAGGGAACGATTCGCACCCGCTCGTTCGTCGTCCTGAGCGCGATGAACAAGACGATCAGGCGTGCCGCCGTCTTCACCCTGCTGCTCGTGGTCACCCTGCTGGTCAGGGCGACCTGGGTGCAGTTCTACGACGGAAAGGCACTCGCGGACGACAAGCACAACCGGCGGAACGCGATCGAGCAGTACGCGCACCCGCTCGGGGACATCATCGTGGCCGGCGACGCGATCACCGGCTCCGCACGGACGAAGGGCGGCGACCTCGCGTACAAGCGCACGTACACGGACGGCAGTCTGTACGCGGCGGTGACGGGCTACGGCTCCCAGGTGTACGGGGCGACCCAGCTGGAGGGCATCTACCGGAGCCTGCTCGACGGCACGGACAACCAGCTGAAGAACCCTCTGGACACCCTCACGGACAAGCGCGCCGCCCCGGGTGACGTCGTCACGACGATCGACCCGGACGTGCAGAAGGCCGCGTACGAGGCCCTCGGCGACAAGTTGGGCGCGGCGGTCGCGATCGACCCCGTCACCGGCCGGATCCTCGCGGCCGTCTCCACGCCGTCGTACGACCCCGGCCGGCTCAGCACCGGGAACGACACCGCCTGGAAGAAGCTGACCATGTCCGCCGACAAGCCGATGACGAACCGCGCGCTGCGCCAGCCGCTGCCGCCGGGTTCGACGTTCAAGCTGGTCGTGGCGGCCGCCGCGCTGGAGGACGGCCTGTACGCGGACGTGGACACGCGGACGGACAGCCCGAACCCGTACACGCTGCCCGGCACGACCCGGGTCCTGGCGAACGAGAACACCTCCGCCCCCTGTGAGAACGCCTCGATCCGGGTCGCGCTCCAGTACTCCTGCAACAACGTCTTCGCGAAGATGGCCGTCAGTCTGGGCCAGGACAAGGTCCGGGCGACGGCCGAGAAGTTCGGCTTCGACGACGAGACGCAGGACGTGCCGGTGCGCGCGTACCCGAGCGTGTATCCGAAGGACATGGACCCGGCGCAGACGGCACTGACGGGCATCGGCCAGTTCGACGTGACGGCGACCCCCCTCCAGATGGCCATGGTCTCGGCGGCCATCGCCAACGACGGCAAGCTGGTCTCGCCGCACATGGTGGCGCGGACCAGCGACGCCGGCGGCGACGTGCTGAAGGACTACGACGGCAGCGCGGAGACCCGGAGGGTCGTCAGCTCCGCCACGGCCGGGCAGCTGCGGTCCGCGATGCGCACGGTCGTCGAGGACGGCACGGGCACGAACGCGCGGATCGACGGCGCCACCGTGGGCGGCAAGACCGGTACGGCCCAGCACGGCGAGAACAACAGCAAGACGCCGTACGCCTGGTTCACGTCGTACGCGAAGTCGGACTCCAACGGCAAGGAGGTCGCCGTGGCGGTCCTGGTCGAGCAGTCCGACGCGGCCCGCTCGGAGGTCAGCGGCAACGGCCTGGCCGCCCCGGTCGCGAAGGCCGCGATGCGGGCGGCGCTCGAGGACTGAACCGCCCTCGCACCCGACGAAGGGCCGCCCCGCTCCCGGGGGCGGCCCTTCGTCGCGCTTCCTCCCGCCATGGACATCCGCCGGAGCTTCCCCGTGTCGCACCGCGTGCGGGCTTCTCCCGTGTCACGTCATCGAGTTCGGTCTGCCACACGCCGTTCGAAGACTCGTACGAAACGCTGGTACGCTCTCGGATCTCGCCCCGGCGGACCATCGGTCGGCGCCGGGGTCGAACGGGAGCCGTATACGCACGCACCCGCACCGGTTGCCGAGAAGCCGCGAGGAGAGGTCGCCCGTGGGCACTGTCGTCGACGACGCCGCCTCCGTGGAGTTCCACGCCTTCTTCGAGCGGCACTACGCGGAACTGGCACGCCTGGCCCACCTGTTGACGGGTGAGGCGGACGCGGCCGACGATCTCGCCGCGGACGCGCTGCTCGCGCTGTGGCACCGCTGGGACCGGGTCCGCGCGGCCGACCGTCCGGTGGCGTACGCGCGGGGTGTGGTCGCCAACCTGGCCCGTAGCCGCATCCGCAGCGCGGTGCGCGAGCGCCGGCGGCTCACCCTGTTCTGGTCGCAGCGCGAGGACAGGGTGGAGAACCCCGACGTACCGGGTGTGGTGGATGTCCAGGAGGCGCTGCGCCGGCTGCCGTTCCGCAAGCGCGCCTGTGTGGTGCTGCGGCACGCCTTCGACCTGTCGGAAAAGGACACGGCGCTCGCACTCGGGGTCTCGGTCGGTACGGTGAAGAGCCAGACCTCCAAGGGCATGGCCGAACTGCAGCGGCTTCTCGGCACGCAGGAGGCGCCGCAGCGTGTGCACGCGGCGGTGCTGCGGACGGGCGGAGCCGGAGGAAGGGACCGATGAGGGAGGCGCAGGACGTGCACGACGAGCTGCGCAGCGGGCTGCGGGAGGCGGCCGCGGCGCACGAGCCCGACCGTGCGCGCATCCTGGCCCGCGTCGAGCGCGGGATGGCGGGGGCCGACGAGCGGCCCTCGCGTGCGGCCCGTCCCCCGCTGCTCGGCTGGACCCGGGTCGTCGGCGCGACCGCCGCGGTCGCCGGGGTCCTCGCGGTGGGCGGCTACGCCGTCGCCTCGGTCGTGCGGGACGAGAGTCCCCCGCAGCGCTCCGCCGCGGTCTCGCCGGGCCCCGATCCCTCCCCGGGCGCGACGAGCCGGGCACCGCTGCCACCGGACCCCGCGCAGGGCTCCGGTCCGCCGGAGCAGTCGCGGAAGCCGCGCACGCCCGCGTCCCGCACCCCGTCGTCCGGGACCGCGTCGGCGACGCCGCGCCCGCCCGCGGCGGGCGCCGAGGACGGCCCGCTGTGGTCGGACGGCTCGGTCAACCCGCACAGCAACGACTTCTGGGCGCAGAGCGACGTGACCCTCAAGACCGGTGAGCGACTCACCTCGCTCACGGTCGAGTTGAGGATCGCGCAGACCGGCGGGGTGACCTCGTCCGGCGCCTGGCGTTCGCTGCCCGAGGACGACTTCACGCTGACGGTGGCCGAGCGCGAGGGCTTCCTCGTCTACACGTGGGTGCTGAAGTCCGGCCGCAGCGTGCCGCCCGGCGAGTGGGTGTTCGCGGGCCAGTACGACCATGCCCGCGGCGGCCGGGACGCGAAGGACGACAGCTACGCGGCGACCGCCGGGACCGCGGACCGGCCGCTGCGCGTGGCGGGTGACTTCGCGCACCGGAACACCGACGACGACTCCTGACGGCGACGCGTGGAGTGGACGTCCGCGCCCCGCGGGGAAGTCGTGCGAAGAAGATCGGCGGACGCGGCAACCCTTTCCCGGCGGGCGGCGACCAGGAGACGTAAAGATCTCCTCCCACCCCAAGGAACACCGTTCATGACTGCACGAGTTGAACAGCGCGTACGCCACCGTCGCAGGGTCACCAGGCGGCGCGCGGTCGTCGGCGGCGCGGCCGCGCTGGGCCTCACCGGCGCGGCGATCGTCACGGCCTCGATGCTGGGCACCGCCGGCGCGGCGACCCCCTGGCCGGACGCGAAGGGCAGCAAGGCCGTGCCGGAGACGATCGAGGTCTCGGGCACGTACGACGGCAAGCTGCAGAAGTTCTACGGCAGCGGCGACCTCGGCGACGGCGGTCAGGACGAGGGCCAGGGCCCCATCTTCGAGCTGGCGGACGGCGCGGTCCTGAAGAACGTCGTCATCGGCACCCCGGGCGCGGACGGCGTGCACTGCACGGGCAGTTGCACCCTGCAGAACGTGTGGTGGCTGGACGTCGGCGAGGACGCGGCGAGCTTCAAGGGCAAGTCGTCGTCCGCCACGTACACCGTGACCGGCGGCGGCGCGAAGTCCGCCTCGGACAAGGTGTTCCAGTTCAACGGCGCCGGCAAGCTGACCGTGACCGGCTTCCGGGTCGAGAACTTCGGCAAGCTGGTCCGCTCGTGCGGCAACTGCTCCAAGCAGTACAAGCGCACGATCGTCGTCAACGACGTCGACGTGACCGCGCCGGGCAAGACCCTGGTCGGCATCAACTCCAACTACGGGGACACCGCGACGCTCACCAAGGTGCGCATTCACGGCGACAGCGGCAAGAAGATCAAGCCGTGTGTCCGCTTCCAGGGCAACAACACCGGCAAGGAGCCCAAGCAGCTCGGCAGCGGCCCCGACGGCACCCACTGCAAGTACCAGGCGTCCGACGTCAGTTACGACTGACGTCCGCCCGGCTTCCCCGAGACCCGCCGGCCGAGCCCCTCGGCCGGCCGGAGGCACGTCCCCGCCGGTGACGACCGGCGGGGGCGTTCGCCCTCCGGGGTCCGCGAGGTGGCCCCGGCCGTCGCCACCCAGCACCGGTGACCGAAGACCGCGTCGGCGAGGGCCGGTCAGCGGCGTCCGTCGGGCATCCAGTCACCGAAATAGGCCGCACGCGTGTGCAACGCGGCTTCCGCTCGGGTGAGTTGGGGCCGGTTCTCCGGGACCGGCGCCGCGGCGCCCGGGCCCGTGTTGTGGTACTCGGCGAAGCGCTGGTTCTGCCAGGGGTAGGTGGCGGACATGTTCGTGTAGGGCGCGGCCGCGTCGATGCCGGGGCCGATGCGGGTGTCGCGGACGGTCAGCATCGGGCGGACGGTGGTGTCCGAGCCGGGCACCCAGGGGCGGGCCAGCTTGTAGTACGCGTCCGGCGCCGCGCTCGTGATCCGGCTGCGGGTGACCAGGTAGCCGCGCGGGTTGGCGGCCGCGGTGGACGGGGCGAAGACGAAGCCGTAGGGGGCCGTGGCCAGGTCCGTACGGTTCAGGGTGTGGAAGTGGCAGTGCTCGTACACCGCCGTGGCCCGGCCGAAGACGAAGTCCACGTCGCCCTCGACGTAGCAGTGGGCGTAGTACTGGCGGGCGAAGGTGCCGAGTGCCGCCGAGTCGGCGTACAGCGTGTCCTGGTGGCCGAGGAAGCGGCAGTGGTGGAAGGCGGAGCGGTCGCCCTGCACCTTGATCGCGACTGCCTGGGTACCGGTGATCTCCGGGTGGCCGGCGCGCAGCCAGTCGTTGGCGAAGGTGATCCAGCGGGCGGTGAAGCCGTCGGCCTGCACGGTGGTGGTGGCGGACCCGCTGGTGCCGTAGGTGCCGCCGCCGGGCTTCGGGGTGCCGTTGGCGTTGTCGTACACGACGACGACGTCGCGGGGGTTCTCGGAGGCGCCGATCCAGGTCATGCCGGTGCGGGCGGCGCCGACGGCGACCGTCTCGCGGTAGGTGCCGGGGGCGATGACGAGCGTGGTGCCGCTCCCCGGCGCGGCGGTCACGGCGGCCTGGACGGTGGTGAAGTCGCCGGCGCCGCACGCGTCCACGTACAGGGTCTGCGCGGTGAGGCGGGCGGCGGGCGAGCCGTACCGTCCGAAGGGGCGCCCAGTGGCGGCGCCCGCGGGGGTGCTGACGCCGAGTGCGAGAGCGGCCCCGGCACCGGCGACGAGGAAGGTCCGGCGGCCGGGGGCGGTGCGTGGGTGGTGCGAGAGCATGGCGATGCTCCTTCGCTGAGCGGCTCGGGGTGTGCGGCGGATGCCGGAGGCGCTGAGGGCGGCGGGGAGGCCGGAGCGGCACGCCCCGGGGTGCGGGGGTGTGCGGAGCCGCTCCGGCCGGCCGGGGGCGTGCGGGTCAGCAGATCTTTCCGGCGCCCGCGCGGTGGTCGACGATGCCCGGTACCGCCTTCGGCGAGTCGACCCTGGTCCGCAGGGTCGGCGTCCAGCCGGCCCCCGACTGGAGCGTCTCCGCCGGGATCTCCGCGTTGTGCACGGCGATCAGGTCGACGGGCACACCGTTGACGTGGTTGCCGACGGCCGTGACCGGGGCCTCCTTCCACTTCTTGAGGATCCTGGCGGCGCTGATCCCGGCCGGCAGGGTGAACGCGTTCTTCTCGGCGACGAGCTGGGACTCCATGCCGATACCGAAGCTGTAGGCGTACGACGCGTCGGCGACGTAGTGGTTGTTGTACGCGTCGACCTGCCCGAAGCGGACGCGCGGGGCGCGCTCGACGAGTCCGGAGAACAGGTTGTGGTGCAGGGTGACCTTGAGGTGCCCCCGGTCGACGGCGGCGGTGGCCGCGCTGTCGCTGTTGCCGATCATCAGGGTCTTGTCGTGCTCGGTGAACACGTTCCAGGAGGCCGTGACGTAGTCGGCGCCCTTCACGATGTCGAGTTCACCGTCGTGCTGCTGGTAGATCATGCCGAAGTGCTTCGGCAGCGAACTGTCGGGGTGGGCGCCGTCGGTGAACGTGTTGTGGTCCAGCCAGACGTGCGTGGAGCCGTACACCACCGCGCTGTCGTACTCGGAGTTCCAGTTGCCCGTGTCTCCGTCGGTCGGGTCCCACTGCGGGAAGCAGTCGAGGGGGCTCTCGACGGCGAGGTTGCGGACGATGACGTTGTCGACGCCCGTGATCTGCAGGCTCGCCCCCTTCAGTCCGGCGTTCCTCCCCAGGCCGATGATGGTGGTGTTGGCCGGGACGGCGACCTTGATCGCTCGGGCCTGGTTCTCGGCGGAGATCCGGCGCAGGCCCTCCGGGCTGTCGGCGGGCTCGCCGTCCAGATTCGTGTCCAGGCCCCACTTCTGCGGGGAGTACTTCTCCAGGTAGGCGTCGAAGTCGTAGCCGTCGGCCGCGAAGGAGGAGCAGCCGTCGGCGTTGGCGTCGATCGTGCCCCTGACCTTGATGATCTTCGGTGCGGTGCCGCCCTCCTTCAGCGCGGTCCTGAACTCGTCCCAGGTGGCGACGGTCCGTACGTGTGCGGCGTCGGCACGGGCTCCACCGGTGGTGCCCGTACCGGCGGAGCCCCAGCCGTCGCCGGCGGCGAGGGTCTGGCGGCCGGGGTCGCGGCCCTGCGCCTGGGCGGGGGTGCCGGTGACGGCCAGCACCAGGGCGGTGCAGCCGGCCAGCGACGCGGCGACACGCATGCCACTCATGACACGTCCATGACACTTCTGTGTACTCATCGTGTGGCTCTCTCTCGGTCAGGCGGTGGGCCAGGTGATCCAGGACCCGGGGATCTCGTCCTCGAGCCGGCGCACGTCCCGGGGTGCGACGACCCGATGGCGCAGCAGCGCGCCCGCGACGAGGCGGGCCACGGCGATGGCGCCGGGCGGGTTGAAGTGGGTGTTGTCCTGCTCCGTCGCGGTCCAGTTGAAGTACGTCTTGGTCTCCTCGACGCCGAGCCTCTGCCACAGGGCGATCGACAGGGCCTGGATGTCCAGCAGCGCGACGCCCTCCTCCGCGGCGAGGGAACGCATCGCCGCCGGGTAGTCCCCGTGGGTCGGCAGGGCGTTGCCTGCCGCGTCGAACTTCCGGCGCTCGACTGAGGTGGCGAGCACCGGCCGCGCGCCGCGGGCCCGCGCCCCGTCGAGGCACTGCCGCAGATGGTCCTGGTACGTGGTCCAGGGCTCGGTGTAGCGGGTGGGGTCGGCGCTCTTCTCGTCGTTGTGGCCGAACTGGACGAGCAGCAGGTCCCCGGGCCGGATCGCGGCGAGGACGGCGTCGAGCCGGCCCTCGTCGATGAAGCTCTTCGAACTGCGGCCGTTCACGGCGTGGTTGGCGACCTCGAGGTCCTTGTGCAGGAAGAACGGCAGCGCCATGCCCCAGCCGGTCTCGGGCGCCGCGTCGGCGTACTTCTGGGCGGCCGTGGAGTCACCGGCGATGTGGAGGGTGCGCGTGCGCCGGGATCCCGGCGACGAAGGAGCCGCGGATGCGGGGGCCGTCGCGGCGACGGCGAGCGGGACGGCGGCGAGGGCCGCCGCGGTGGCCTGTCTGCGGGTGAGGGACACGTCGGGGTGCCTCGCTTTCGGCTCTTTCCAGGAGGAGTTCCGGGCTGGAGGAAGTGAGGGGCGGGGCCGGCGGCGGCGGGTGGACCGCCGCCGGCCCCCGCATCCGGGGAGCGGTGCTGCTACTTCTTCTGCTGCTTCCACTCCGCCTGGGCCTTGTTGAGCTGGTCGGCCAGGGTGTTCAGGAACTCCTTGGCCGACATCTTGCCGAGCAGGACCTTCTGGAAGTTCGGCTCGTTGTCGGTCTTGGAGATGGTGTTCCAGTCCGGCAGGTAGTACGGCAGCTGCACGATCTTGGTGCTGCCGCTGTTCAGTGCCTCGGCCGCGAGCTTGGTCGGCTCGGCCTTCTGGATCCACGCGTCCTCGGCGGCCTCGGTGTTCGAGGGGATGGCGCCCGCCGACTCGTTCCACTTGCTGTTGGACTCGTGCGCGGCGGCGAACTCGATGAAGCGCCAGGCGGCCGACTTGTTCTTGCTGGACTTGAACAGGGCGAGTCCGTCGACGGGGTTGGAGACCTGGACGCGGGTGCCGTCGTCCGTGGTCGGGTTGGGCAGCCCGCGGAACTTGCCGTCACCGAGTGCCTTCACGTGGTCCTGGTAGGAGCCCAGGTTGTGGCTCAGCATGCCGATCTTGCCGCTGTCCCACTGGGCGACCATCTTGGTGAAGTCGTTGTTGACGTCCGCGGAGGGGGTGTTCTTCTTGTAGAGCGCGGCGTACTTCTCCAGCGCGGCCACGTTCTCCGGGTCGTCGACCGTCGTCTTGTCGCCGTCCCAGAACTCGGTGATCCCGGTCTGGCCGTACATCGCGTCCAGGGCCTGCGCTATGGAACCGGCGCCGCCGCGGATGGTGTAGCCGAACTCGTTCTTGCCCTTGTCCGTGAGCTTTTCGGCCGCCTCGTAGAACTTGGACCAGGTGGTGGGCGCCTCAAGACCGGCCGCCCCGAACAGGTCGGTGCGGTAGTACAGCACGCCGTTGCTGGCGGAGGTGGGGACGGTGAACAGCTTGTCCTGGCCGCCGGCGACCTTCACCGATTCGAGCATGCCCTGGTTCAGCTTGCCGTCGAGCGGACTCTTCGCGAGGCGGGAGTCGAGCGGTTCGAGGGCGTTCTGCGCGGCGACCCCGGCGAGCATCGCGGCGCCGACCCCGCCGACGTCCGGCAGGCCTCCGCCCTGGATGGCGGTGTCGTACTTGGACTGGACGCTCTCGGCGGGGATCCCGACGTAGTTGACCTTGATGTCGGGGTACTTCTTCTCGAAGTCGTCGATGATGTCCATCCAGATGTCACGGCGGACGGCCGTGTTGTTGTCCCAGAAGGTGATCTCGCCCTTGCCCGAGCCCTCGTCGCCCTTGTCGCCGCCGGCACCGCTGCCGTCGTCGCCGCAGGCGGTGGCGGTCAGGGCGAGCACGGCGCTCGCGGCGACGGCCGCGGCGGCGCGGTATCCGCCTCGGCTGCTTCTCCGGATGCTGATCTTCATGGTCGGCTCTCTTCGTCTGGATCCAGCGGGGTGGTGGGGGTCTGCGGGTGGCGCCACGGACGCGCGGTCCGCGGGGCCGGGTGGCGGCGCGCGGTCCGCGGGCCGCGCCCGGGAGTCGGCGTCCACGTGGGTGTCACGGCCTCAGCGACGGACATGGGGTGCCCAGCCGTCGTTGCCCGCCAGGTAGGCGGTGACCGTGCGGGTGGCCGCCTCGGCGTCCGACAGCTGCGGCCGGTCGGCGGTCACGGTCGCGCCGGGGCCGTAGGTGCGGTACTCGGCGAAGCGGGCGTCCTTCCAGGAGAAGCCGCTCATGTCGGTCCACGGCGAGGACTTGACCGCGGCCGGCAGTTCGGTGTCCCGGATCAGCACCTGGGCGACGGCGGCCGGTTCGCCGCCGGGGTGCCAGGGCCGGCCGAGGTGGAAGGAGCCCGCGGGCGCGTCGCTCACGATCCTCGACCGGGTGATCAGGAACCCGTACGGGTTGCCCTGCCAGGTCGAGGCGGCGGTGAGGTAACCGTTGTTGGTGGCGGAGCCGCGGCTGAGCGCCCTGATGACGGAGCGTTCGACGACGGTGGTCGCGCGTCCGTAGAGGAAGTCGACGTCGCCCTCGACGTAGGAGTCGCGGACGTAGACCCGGCTGATCACGTCCAGCTTGGGGCTGTCGGTCATCAGGGTGTCCTGGTTGCCGAGGAAGGCGGTGTTCTCGAAGACGATCCGGTCACCCGTCGTCTTCATCGCGAGGGCCTGCTCGGCGCCGTACTCGTACGCGGCCTCGTCGAAGTCGTTGCTGAAGGTGAGGTTGCGCGCGGTGACGTCGTTCGCGGCGATGCGCACGGTGGCGCTTCCCGTGGAGCCGCCGGACTGGGCCGGGGTGTCGTGGACGATGACGGTGTCGGAGCGGCTCCGCCCGGTGCCCTGGAGCACGATCCGCGGCTTGGCGGCCGGGACGACGACCTTCGCCCGGTAGGTGCCGGGGGCGATCGCGACGGTGACCGGGCTGTCGTTGCCGTCGGGCACCGCGTCCACGGCGGCCTGCACCGTCGGGTAGTCGGCGGGGACGCGCAGCACGGTCCCGATCCGCTCCTCGGGCCCGGAGAACCGCCGCAGCAGCGCCGGCACCGCGCGGGCCGGGTCCAGGCGGTAGTCGTAGAAGTCGCGCGGGTCGAAGGCGGTGCCCCACGCGTCGCGGCGGCCGGTGGTGTTCCTCAGGACCGAGCCCCGCTGCACCAACTCCGCGGTGGCGTCGGCCTGGTAGGGGTGCTGGACGCCGTCGTAGTAGCTGTTCTCGATGACCATCCTGGTGCGGCCGCGCGACCAGTTGCCGTACGTCCACACGGGGTCGCCGTCCTCGGCCTGCGCCGAGAGGTAGTTGTTGTACAGGTGCGCGTAGGCGCAGTTGTCGGCGGAGGGGTTGCGCTGCTTCGTGCCCGTGAACCAGTTGTGGTCGATGGTGATCTGCGTCTTGACGTTCTCGGTCCAGCCGATGCCGAACGACTTGTTGTGGCGGTCGAAGCGGTTGTAGGACACGGTGACGTACTGGCTGTCCTTGCGGATGTCGAGCAGTCCGTCGCCCATGTGCGTGAACCGGTTGTGGTCGATCCACACGTGGTCGGCGGAGTCCATCTGGATCGCGTCGAAGTCCTGCGTCTTGCCGTCCCAGTCGCCCTCGACGTACGAGTCCCGGATCGTCAGGTTGCGGATGATCACGTTGTGCGTGCCGGGCCCGAGGTGCAGTTCGCCGTGCACGATCTCGCCCGTGTCGCCGACGCCGATGAGCGTCTTGTCCGAGGCCACGACGATGTCCGACCCGAAGGGCTCGACGGCGACCGCTCCCTGGACCCGGATGACGTACGGCTCCTCGGCGGACGCGTACCGGGCCAGCGCGTCCCGGTCGGTGACCGTGACCACCCTGCCGCCCGCGCCGCCGGTGGTGCCGCCGTCGAGGGAGGCGAAACCGTGGGCACGGTCGGTCCAGCGGTCCGCCGTCCCCGCCCCGGCCGCCACGACGTCCTGCGTCCCCGCCCCGGCCGCCACGACGTCCTGGACGCCGGGGGCGGGCGCGGCCTCGGCCGGGGTGAGGGCCCCGAGCGCCAGCCAGGCCACGAGGGCGGCGACGGCGGCCGGGGTCCTGCGCGGCCCCGGCCTCGGCAAGCGCTTGCTACGGAGGTGCGTCATTGCGGCTCCCAACAGGCGTACGGCGGAGAGGAGTCGACCCTCAGGGGGTCGCGGTGATGCGGAAGTGCGTGAACGTGGCCGTGCCCGCGTGGCCCGCGCCGGCGGGCGCGAGCGCGAACAGCCCGAGCAGGGCGCCGACCCAGCGCCAGGGGGTGGCGGCGAAGACCTGGCCCGAGGGCTGGGGGCCGTCTCCGACGTCGTAGGAGAAGCGGCAGCGCGCTCCCGGGCCGATCTCGATCAGCAGCCGCGCCCGTCCCCCGGGGGCGAGCCGCGGATGCGCGGCGTCCCGCTCCCGCTCGGCGACCGACTCGGCGAACCGGTGCACGAGGTGGACCGACCCGTCGGCGCCCCGCTGGAGCCCGATCCAGCTGAACGCGTCCCCGAGGACGGCGAACCCGGCCCGCGCGCCTGTCTCCTCGCCCGCCAGGGCGAGTTCGACCTCGGCCGTGGCGGCGATCCCGGGCAGCCGCTGCGTGAGCACGTTCGGCAGCTTGCGCAGGTCGTGCGCGTCCGCCGTCCGTACGCAGGTCAGCCGCAGCCCGTCCGCGGAGTGCTGGGTGGCCCAGCCCTGCCGCGGGTTGGCGGTCCACTGCCACTGGCGCCCGAACCGCCCGCCGGGGAAGTCGTCGTCGGTGGCCGGCGCGGACGGCGGCTGCCGCGGCAGGTCCGGCTTGCGGTGCACGGCGACGGGAGCGCCGCCGTCACCGAGCACCGGCCACCCGGCCCCGGACCCCGAGCCCGGAGTCCCGCCGGACCTCACGCCGGACCCCGTGCCCGAACCCCCGCCGGTCCCCACGCCGGACCCCAGGCCGGGGCTCCCGCCGGACCCCGTGCCCGGGCCCCCGCCGGTCTCCACGCCGGGGCTCACGCCGGTCTCCGCGCCGTCGGGGCCGGCAGCGGTCTCCCAGCGCATCGGCTGGAGGTGGACGACCCGCCCGTAGGGGCCGCGCGCCTGGAAGTGCACGAACCAGTCCTCGCCGGACGCGGTGCGCACCCAGCCCCCCTGATGCGGACCGTTGACCTCCGTGTCCCCCTGCTCCAGCACGATCCGCTCCTCGTAGGGGCCGAAGAAGCCGCGGGAGCGGAAGACGCCCTGCCAGCCGGTCTCGACTCCCCCGGCGGGCGCGAAGATCCAGAACCAGCCGTCGTGCCGGTACAGCTTGGGCCCTTCGAGGGTGAACCAGCCGGGGATCCGGTCGGCGTCGACGATCACCTTGCCCTCGTCGAGCAGTCCGGTGCCGTCGGGCCGCATCCGGTGGCCGGTGAGCCGGTTCTTGACGCCGGAGCGCGACTTGGCCCAGGCGTGGACGAGGTAGGCCTCGCCGGTCTCCTCGTCCCACAGCGGGCAGGCGTCGATGAGCCCCTTGCCCTCCTTGACCAGGTGCGGGCGGGTCCAGGGCCCGCGGACGCCCGGGGCGTTGACCTGGAAGACGCCGTGGTCGGGGTCGCCCCAGAAGATCCAGAACCGCTCGTCGTAATGGCGCAGGGAGGGCGCCCACACCCCGCGGTCGTGCCGGGGCACGGCGAACTCCGCCTCGGGTTCCAGGCGTTCGAGGGCGTGGCCGACGAGCGTCCAGTTGACCAGGTCGCGGGAGTGCAGCAGGGGCAGGCCCGGGACGCGGCCGAAGCTGGACGCGGTCAGGTAGAAGTCGTCGCCGACGCGGATCACGTCGGGGTCGGACCAGTCGGCGTCGAGGACGGGGTTGCGGTAGGTCCCGTCACCGAGGTCCGCACTGAAGGCGCTGTTCACGTGCCCACCGCCTTGCGCACCAGGGCCGCGGCCCCGTCCCGGTCCAGCCGGCCGTCGGCGACCACGGTGACGATCCGCCGGACGGCCGTCCCGCCGGCCCCGAGGGGCAGCCGGTCGTCGTGGGCCAGGGAGGAACCGACACCCGGGTACTCGACGGCACGCACGAACCACGGGTCACGGCGGGTCTCCCGGGTGGCCCCGGCGAAGACGAGGGTCCAGGAACCGCCGACGAGGGCGAGCCAGTCGGCGCGGGAGCCGTGGACCGCCTCCTCGCCCTCGGCGCCGGCGGTGAACACGTGCGGCGCCCGTGCCTCCTTGCGGGCCCGCCAGAAGAAGCCGCCGTAGGCCGCGCCGGGGCGCCCGTTGGTGGCGGGGCTGCCGATGGACAGCGTCCGCCCGGTCGTGTTGGTGAGGGAGAACGTGAAGTCCAGCGCCCAGGCGGTGTCGCTCAGCCCGGTGGCGGCGACCGTACGGCGTTCGTGCAGCAGCTCGGCGCCCGCGGCGACCCAGCGCAGTTCCTCGACGAAGCCGTCGGGGTCGCGCAGCTGGAAGCCGCCGTGCCGCTGGGCGCCGTGGTTGTCCAGTTCGGTGGGGCCCCGGTCGCGCACATAGGTGCGTCCGCCCCAGAAGTTGTACCCCTCGACGTCGGGAACGGCGACACCGACGCCGAGGTGGTGTGCGTGGTCGGCGGGGCCGAGCTCGGTGACGGCGGTGCCCGCCAGCGTGGTGACCGGGTGCAGGTAGGGGCGCGGCGAGAGCCGGGCCGGCAGCTCGGGCCGGGTGATGTACCGGCCGACGGGGCGGCCCGCGACGCGCAGCACCGGCGAGTCGTTGTTCATCGGCTGCTCACCTCGTTCGACAGCGCCCAGGGGGCGCCCAGTTCGGAGTAGAGGGCGAGGGAGTCGGCGGCGGCCGCCACCAGGGCGTCGATGCCGCGGACCACCCGGCGGTTCTCCCCGGGGACCGTCTCCCAGGCGTCCCTCGGCAGGGCCACCGGGTCCGGGGCCCGCCGGACCGCCTCGACGACCTTCATGAACGCGCCGGTCGACTCCGGCGTGACCAGCAGCCCGGTGCCGTCCGTCAGATGCGCGACGAGGTTCTCCAGCAGGTCCGTCCTGCCGTACTGGATCTCCTCCGGGCCGCGTCCGGACCGCTGTACGAGCACCCGGTCCTGCTTGTACCAGAAGGTGATCCGGCCGCTGGCGCCATGCACCACGACGTACGGCTCGCCGGGGCGCTCGGCGCACAGCGTGACGGCGACGGCGATCCGGCCGCCGTCCCGCGTCGTCACGCGGACGCACGAGGTGTCGTCGGACTCGATGTCGTTGGCCCGCAGCAGCTCGGTCTCGATTCCGGCGACGTCCTCGGCGCGCGTGCTGCCGTCGAGCGCGAGCGCGGTGGCGACCGCGTGCGCGAGGGGGTTGGTCAGCACGCCGTCGACGACGTCGGTGCCGTTCATGCGGCGCCTGCCCGCCCAGGGCGCCCGCCGGTAGTAGGCCTCGTCCCGCGCCCACGCCCCGGCCGCCCCGATTCCGGCCACCGGGCCGATGGCGCCCTCGGCGATCAGCTCCCGGACGGCGGGGACGGCGAGGGAGCCGAGGGACTGGAAGCCGATCTGACAGGCGACGCCCGCCGCGGCGATCCCGTCGGCCATCCGGCGGAACTCGGCGTACGACGGCGCGGGCGGCTTCTCCAGGAGCAGGTGCACGCCCCGTTCCGCAGCCGTCAGCGCCAGGTCGGCGTGGGTGGGAATGGGGGTGCAGATCACGGCGACCGCGGCACCGGTGGAGTCGAGAAGGGCACCGAAGTCGGCGGACTGTTCGGGGAGTCGCACCTCGCCGGTGAAGCCGTCCAGTTCCTCCTCGGTGAGCGGTGCCAGCTCGCAGACGCCCGCCAGCCGCACGAGGCCGAGGTCCTGGAGCCGGCGGATGTTCCGCAGGTGCCAGCGGCCGTGACCGCGGGCTCCGGCGAGGACGACGGGCAGCGGCGGGGCGTGTTCACGTGTGGTCATCGGATCCTCCCCGCGCCCGCGCCGCGTTCCACGTCGCGGTCGGCCCGCCGGGCGCTGTCGACCGGTCCGTGCAGCGCGGGGGTCCAGCCGACGTCGGCCGTGAGGTCCCGCTCGCTGCCGGAGTTGTAGGCGTTGTGGATGGCCAGCAGGTCGACGGGATAGCCGTTGAAGAGCGTTCCGGTCTGGTGCAGGGCCGTCCCGTTCCAGCTCTTGACCAGGTCGGCGACCTCGACGTGGGACGGGGTGGTGAAGGCGTTGTTCTCCGCGTAGAGGGCGGACTCGGTGGAGACGCCGAGGGAGTAGCGGTAGTCGCCGGAGCCCTCGGGCACCACGTACCGGTTGTTGTAGAGGTGCACCTGTCCGAAGCGGACGCGCGGGGCGCGCTGGACGACTCCCTCGAACTCGTTGTGGTGCAGGGTGACGCGGAGCCTGCCGCGGTCGCCCATCGCCTGGTCGCCGCTGCCGATCAGCATCGCCTTGTCGTGGTCGGCGAACCGGCTCCAGGAGACGGTCACGAGGTCGGAGCCGTTGGTGATGTCCAGCAGGCCGTCGTGGCGCAGGTAGTTGCGGGCGAAGCGGGTGGGCTCCTCGGCGTCCGGGTGACCCCGGTCGCTCGCCGTGACGTGGTCGATCCACACGTGGGTGGCGTGGTTCAGCCAGACGGTGTCGTACGCCGTCTTCCAGTCGCCGAGGCCCCCGGTGTTGGGCTGCCAGACGGGGAAGCAGTCGTAGGCGTCGCGGAGTTCGAGATTGCGGACGATGACGTCGTCCGCGTTCTCGACCCGCAGGCTCGCGCCCTTGAGCACGGCGCCGGAGCCGAGTCCGACGATCGTGGTGCGGGAGCCGACGGGCAGTTCGACGCGGGCGGCCTGGGCGGCGGCCGACGCCTTGCGGGCCTCCTCCTGCGGGCCGGCCGGCTTCGCCTGCCCCCAGGTGCGGGGGTCGTAGGCGGCCAGGTACTTCCCGAGCGAGTACCCGTCGGTGGCGTAGTCGTCGCAGTCGAGGTGGTCGCCGTCGTCGTCCGTGCCGGCGTCGATCGTCCCCGCGACGCGGATGATCTTCGGGGTGGCGCTGCCGCCGTCGAGGGCGCGGACCAGTTCGGCCCGGGTGCGCACGGTGAACACGTGCGCGTCGTCGGCGGCGGCCCCGCCGGAGGTGCCGCCCTCGGCGGCGGCCCACCCGTCGTCCGCCGCCAGGACGTCCCGGCCGATGTCGCGGCCGGTGTCCCGGCCCTGGGCGTCGGCGGGCGTACCGAGCAGCGCCAGCAGGGCTCCGATCGCGGTCAGGTGCGGTACGCGCCTCATCCCTTCACCGCCCCCGCGCTGAAGCCGGTGATCAGCCACTTCTGGATGAACGCGAACACGATGACCACGGGTACGGCGGCGATGATGCCGCCCGCGGCGAGCGCCCCCAGGTCGACGCTGTCCGAGCTCATCAGGGTGTTGAGGCCGACGGGGAGGGTCTGCTTGTCCTGGTTGCTGAGGAACATCAGGGCGAACAGGAAGTGGTTCCAGGCGTGCACGAACGCGAAGGAACCGACGGCGATCAGGCCCGGCCGCAGCAGCGGCAGGACGACGATCCGGAAGGCGCTGAGACGGTTGCAGCCGTCGACCCAGGCGGCCTCTTCGAGCGAGTAGGGCACGTTCCGGATGAACCCGCTGATGAGGATCATCGACAGCGGCAGCTGGAACACCGTCTCGGCGAGGACGACGCTGGCGATCGAGTTGATCATCTGCAGCTTGGCGAAGATCTGGAAGAGCGGCACCAGCAGCAGGGCGCCGGGCACGAACTGCGAGCAGAGCAGCGCCAGCATGAAGGCGCGCTTGACCTTGAAGTCGAAGCGGGCGAGCGCGTAGCCGCCGGCCAGCGCGACGACCGTGGTCATCACGAGGGTGGTGACGGCGATGAGGACGCTGTTCTGGAAGTAGGTCCCGAAGCTGCGCTCGGTCCACACCTTGTCGAAGTGCTCGAAGGTCATCGGCCACGGCACCAGCGAGGTGGAGCCGGCGGGGCGCAACGCGAAGAGCAGGATCCAGTAGAAGGGGATCAGGGTGAAGAGCAGGTAGAGCCCGAGGGGGAGGTAGATGTGCCAGCGGGGGACCTCGTCCCAGGCGCGGCGGGTGCCGCGCGGGCGCGGGCCGGGCTCCTCGGCGACCGGCGCGGGCACGGCCGGTGCGAGGGTCTCGACGTCCTTGGTGATCACTTGTCTCCGCCTCCGAACTTGCTCAGCCGCAGATAGACGACCGAGCAGAACAGCAGAATCACGAACGCGACCGTGGTCAGGGCCGACGCGTAGCCGAAGTTGTGGGCGTCGACGCTGGTGTTGGCGATGTAGAGCGGGAGGGTGGTCGTCTCGCCCGCGGGCCCGCCGCCGGTCAGGGTGTAGAGGAGGTCGACGTTGTTGAACTCCCACACCGCGCGCAGCAGTGTGGACAGGACGATGGCGTCCTTGATGTGGGGCAGCGTGATGTGCAGGAACTGCTGGAAGCGGCTCGCGCCGTCGACCTCGGCGGCCTCGTACAGGTCCTTGGAGACGGACTGGAGGTCGGCGAGGATGAGGATGGCGAAGAAGGGGACGCCGCGCCACAGGTCGGCGACCACGGCGGCCGGGAAGACGGTGGCCGTGTCGGACAGCCAGCTGGTGCCGTACTCGCCGATGCCCGCGTCGGCGAGGTAGCGGGTGATGCCCGTCTGGGAGTTGTAGAGCAGCACCCAGATCGCGGAGGTCAGCACTCCGGAGACGGCCCACGGCGAGAACACCAGCGCCCGGCCGATCGCCCGCCCCACGAAGGTCTGGTTGACGATCAGGGCGAGGGCGAGTCCGAACAGCAGCTGGAGTCCGACCTCGACGACGACCCACTTGGCGCTGAAGGTGAGCGTGTCCCAGAACTGCGGGTCGTCGGTGAAGGCGTGCAGGAAGTTGTCGAAGCCGGCGTAGCCGTTGCGCCACGGTTTGGTGGGGTTGTAGTGCTGCAGGCTGTAGTAGAAGACGCTGATGACCGGGTAGGCGATGAAGCCCAGCATCAGCAGACCCGCCGGGGCGATCAGCAGATACGGCAGTTTGCGCGGCGTCGACGAGCCACGGCGCCGCCGGGGTGGCGCGGACTGTTTCGCCACGGCTGCGGCTTGGGCCATGACTGTTCTCCGATCTCGGGGTGTGCGGGTGGCGCGGAACGCACTGCTCGTAGGAAGCGCTTTCTCGTACGGTGTGCGAGAGCCCGGCCGCCCGGTGCTGGGCGGTCGTGTCGCGGTCAGCCCGCGTACGGGTCCGGTACCTTGCCCGGCCTGGCCAGGAAGGCGAAGTCGCAGCCGGTGTCGGCCTGCGTGATCTGTTCGCTGTAGAGGGCGCCGTAGCCCCGCTCGTACCGCTCGGGCGGCGGCGTCCACGCGGCCCGCCGTCGCTCCAGTTCGGCGTCGTCCACGTCGAGTCGGAGCGAGCGGGCCTCGACGTCGAGGGTGATGCTGTCGCCGGTGCGCACCAGGGCGAGCGGTCCGCCGACGTACGACTCGGGCGCCACGTGCAGGACGCAGGTGCCGTAACTCGTGCCGCTCATGCGGGCGTCGGAGATCCGCACCATGTCCCGTACTCCCTGCTTCAGCAGGTGGTCGGGGATCGGCAGCATGCCGTACTCCGGCATGCCGGGGCCGCCCTTGGGGCCCGCGTTGCGCAGCACCAGCACGCTGTCGGCGGTGATGCCGAGGGCGGGGTCGTTGATGGTCCGCTGCATGGTCCGGTAGTCGTCGAAGACGACGGCGGGGCCGGTGTGCTTGAGCAGGTGGGGCTCGGCGGCGATGTGCTTGATGACGGCGCCGTCGGGGCAGAGGTTGCCGCGCAGGACGGCGACTCCGCCCTCGGCCGCGACCGGATGGTGCCGGGGGCGGATGACGTCGTCGTCGTGCACGGAGGCGGTCGCGAGCTGTTCGCGCATGCTGTCGTGCGCCACCGTCGGCCGGTCCAGGTGCAGCAGGTCGGTGATCCGGGACAGGAAGCCGGGCAGTCCCCCGGCGAAGTGGAAGTCCTCCATCAGGTACGGGCCGCCGCCGGGCCGGACGTTGGCGAGCACCGGCACGGTCCGGGCGATCCGGTCGAAGTCGTCGAGGGTGAGCGTGACGCCGGCGCGTCCGGCCATGGCGATCAGATGGATCACGGCGTTGGTCGAGCCGCCGAGGCCGAGGACGGTCGTCACGGCGTCCGTGAAGGCGTCCGCGGTGAGGATGTCGGACAACGTGCGGCCCCGGTGGACGAGTTCGACGATCCTGAGCCCGGAGGCGGCGGCCATGCGGTCGTGTCCGGAGTCGACGGCGGGGATGCTGGACGCGCCTGGCACGGTGACGCCGAGCGCCTCGGCGGCGGCCGTGAGCGTGGACGCCGTGCCCATGGTCATGCAGTGACCGGGCGAGCGGGCGAGTCCGCTCTCCAGTTCGGCCAGCTCGCAGTCCCCGATGAGGCCGGCGCGCTTGTCGTCCCAGTACTTCCACATGTCGGTGCCGGAGCCGAGCACCTCGTTGCGCCAGTGGCCGGGCAGCATGGGCCCGGCGGGCACGAAGACGGCAGGCAGGTCGACGGAGGCCGCCCCCATCAGGAGTGCGGGGGTGGACTTGTCGCAGCCGCCCATCAGCACCGCGCCGTCCACCGGGTAGGACCGGAGCAGTTCCTCGGTCTCCATCGCGAGCAGGTTGCGGTAGAGCATCGGGGTGGGCTTCTGGAAGGTCTCGCTCAGGGTGGAGACCGGGAATTCGAGCGGGAAGCCCCCGGCCTGCCACACGCCCCGCTTCACCGCCTGCGCACGGTCGCGCAGGTGCACATGGCAGGGGTTGATGTCGGACCAGGTGTTCAGGATCGCGATGACCGGCTTGCCGAGGTGCTCCTCGGGGAGGTAGCCGAGCTGGCGGGTGCGGGCGCGGTGGCTGAAGGAACGGAGCCCGTCGGTGCCGTACCACTGGTGGCTTCTGAGGTCCTCCGGGCGCTTCATATGGACCACCCCGCGGCTATGGCGGCGACTTCCGACCGCTCGGTCTCGGGGAGCGGCTTGCTGGGGGCCCGGACGTCGCGGCGGCACAGGCCGAGCGAGGCGAGGGCCTCCTTGACGACGGTCACGTTGTTCGCGGAGCCGTTGGCGGCCCGCAGCTCCTCGAAGCGGCGGATCTGCTCCCAGACCTTCATCGCGGCCGGGTAGTCCCCCGACCGGAGCGCTTCGATCATGTTCAGCGAGACGGCGGGGGCGACGTTCACGAGCCCCGAGGTGAATCCCGTGGCGCCCGCGGAGAAGTACGAGGGCGCGTACGGCTCGGCGAGCCCGGCCACCCACACGAACCGTTCGAGGCCGGCGTCGCGGGCGAAGGCCGCGAAGCGTGCCGCGTCCGGGACGGCGTACTTCACACCGACGACGTTCGGGCAGGCGTCGGCGAGTTCGGCGAGCCGGGCGCCCGGGAGCAGCGGGTTGCGCAGGTACGGTACGACGCCCAGTTCGGGCACGGCCTCGGCGATGGCCCGGTGGTAGTCGACCCACCCCCCGTCGGACACGTACGGATGCACCGGCTGGTGGACCATCACCATCTGCGCACCCAGCTCACGGGCGTGGCGCGCGGAGGCGACGGCGGTCGGCACGTCGTGGCCGACGCCCACCAGGACGACGGCACGGTCCCCCGCCTCCTCGACGGTCAGTTCCGTGACGAGCTGCCCCTCCCCGGGGGTGAGGGCGTAGAACTCGCCGGTGTTGCCGTTCGGGGTGAGGGTGCGGACGCCGCCGTCGAGCAGCCGTCGCAGCAGCACCCGGTGGGTGTCGCGGTCGATCGTGCCGTCCTCGGCGTACGGGGTCACGGGGATCGCCACGACCTCGGCGAGCGCCGCCCGCTGGGTCTCGTACGTCGCTGTCATGCCTGACCGTCCTCTCCCTGGACCTCCGGGAAGGCCCGTTGCACGAACGACGCGATGTGCGCGTGGAGGGCGCCCGCCGCGCCGTCGGCGTCACCGTCCAGGGCGAGCCGCAGGATCTCCCGGTGCTCGGTCGCCTCGCGCTCCCAGGACGGGTCGGCGGCCCAGGCGACGGCGGAGACCAGAGCTGCCTGGTCCCGGACCTCGTCCAGCATCCGGCCGAGCAGCGGGTTGCCGCAGGACACGTACAGGGCGCGGTGGAACTCCCGGTTGGCGAGGGAGCGTTCGGCGGTGTCGGCGGCCTCGTCTGAACGGCCGAGGGCGTCGCGGGCCGCGTCCAGGGAGGCCCCGCGCCGCACCGCCCGCCGCAGCGCCTCCGGCTCCAGCAGCAGCCGCACGTCGTACACCTCGCGCGCCATGTCCGCGTCCACCATGCGCACCGTGACGCCCTTGTACTGGTTCATCACGACGAGCCCGGTCCCGGCGAGGGTCTTGAGCGCCTCGCGCACGGGGGTCTTCGACACCCCGAACTGTGCGGCGAGCTCGGTCTCGACCAGGGCCTGGCCCGGGGTCAACTGCCCGGTCAGGATGCGGTGTTTGATGCCCTCCAGCACGTACTGCGTGCGGGACGGGATCGGTGTGGGCACAGAGGTCATGCGCGCCTCTCGGATCTCACATGCGGATCGCGTACATCTGATCTCGTGTATCGCGTCTCATATATGACGTACGAAGTACGACGCGTTGAAGCTAGAAGGGCGCCCGTGTTTCGTCAACGCTTCGGACAAAAGAAGTTCCGAGAGAAACGGCTGGGGACGGATTCCTACGGCTTCCAGCCGGGGTCGCGGCCGCTCAGGCCGATCGCTCGGGCGAGGAGAGGCGCGTCGGCCGGTACGGGCACGACCGGGCCGAAGATGCCGTCGCCGCCGGCCGGGTCCGCCGCCGAGGCCTCGAGGAATCCGTGCGCCACCCGCAGCGCGGCCTCGTCGGGCTCGTAGTCCTGGCCGGTGGCACGCGCCAGGTCCCAGCCGTGCACGACGAGTTCGTCGGCCGCGACCGCCGCTGCGACCGTGGCGGGCAGGTCGATCCCGCCCGCGCGGGTGTCGCCGGTCCAGGCGGCCGGGTCGCGCCAGGCCCCGGCGAGGTCGTCGAGCGCCTTCGGCAGCGCCTCGCGCCAGTCGGGCCCGATGTCGGGCAGCGCGGATGCCGGGCCGGTGTCCGTGGTGGGGCCCAGGTCCTTGCGCGCGGCGTCCCGGAAGGCGGTGGCCAGCCCGGTCAGGTGCCCGAGCAGGTGGCGCACCGCGTACGCGGGACAGGGAGTCGCGTCGTCGAGCTGCTCCTCACCCACCCCGGCGGCCAGGCGGGCCACGATCCGGGCCTGCGGTCCGAGGTCGAGCATCGTGTCGGTCATCAGAATCTCCTCGTCAGGCGTCTCCACTCCTGATGCAGACCGGCGGCGGCCGGGAAAGTCATCGCCGCCGGGGTGCTCCGTGGGGTGCGCCACGCGGCGTCGACCCGGGCGTGCGGCACCTCATGAAGGGCCGACCCGACGTGGCCCGCCTCGTCCTCGGGCCGCGCAGGCCCAGCAGCCCCGTCGGCGGCAAGGGCGGCGCCGGACCCGTCGAAGAGGTCGGCGCGGGTGACCGGCGTCCGCCACCCCGCCGGCGCGGACCTCGTCCGCTCCCCGGGCGCCGCCGGGTCGTCGACCGTACCCGTGAGGACGTCACCGGGGGGCGCCGCCGGGGGCGTCGACCGTACCCGCGAGGACGTCACCGGGGGCCGTACCCGGCACGACGCCATCCTCGACGCGGCGGCCAACCGCCCGCTGCCGCAGCGACGCCCCGTCCCCGCGCGGGTCCCCCGCCCTCGCCGCCGGCGAGGGCGGGGGACCGTGCCGCCGACGCCCTGCGCCATGTGGCGGACGGCCGATCCCCCGGGGCGCGCCGGCCGTCACCGGAGCGGCCCGGTAGGGCAGGTGCCCGATCCCGGTGAGGGGGCCTTACGCGCACGATGGCGGTCCATGACGACATGGAAGGTGACGCGTGTCCTGCGGGACCGCGACGCGGGGCCGTACCTGGCCGCGGTGGTGGTGTCGGGGTTCGGCTCGTCGGCGATGTGGCTGGTGTCGGGCATCTGGGTCAAGGACCTGACCGGCTCCGACGGCCTGGCGGCGCTCTGCCTCTTCGCCCTCTGGGCCCCCACCCTCGCCGGCCCCCTCCTGGGCACCCTCGCGGACCGCGCCCGCCGCAGGCCGTTGCTGGTGTGGACGAACCTGGGCCTGGCCGCCCTGATCCTGCCCCTGTGCGCCGTCGACTCCGCGGACACCGTCTGGCTGCTGCTCGCGGTGCTCCTCGTCCACGGCGCCACGGGCGTCGTCCAGGACGCGGCGGAGGCGGCCCTGGTCGCGACGGCGGTCGACCGGAATCTGCTGGGCGACTTCAACGGCCTGCGCATGGCGGCCAACGAGGGCGTGAAACTGGTCGCCCCGCTCGCCGGAGCGGGCCTGTACGCGGCGTACGGCGGTACGCGGGTCGCCCTCCTGGACGCGCTCACCTTCGTGCTCGCCGGGGGCCTGTGCGCACTCCTGCGCGTCCGTGAGGCGAAGCCGCTGCCGCCCCCGGCGGACCTGCGCACGCGGACGGCGGAGGGGGTCCGCGCGCTCCGCGGTCATGCGACGCTGCGCCCGCTCGTCGTCGCGGGCGGTACGACCATGCTCCTCACGGGCGTCTGCGGCGCGCTGCTCCACGCGGTGGTGGCCGGCCTCGGCCACGCACCCGCGTACGCGGGCGTGCTCTACACGGTTCAGGGCGCCGGGTCGGTGCTCTCCGGTCTGGCCTCGGGCCCCCTCCTGCGCCGCCTCGGCGCCCCGCGCTACGCGGCCTGCGGCATCGTCCTGACCGCCGTCGCCGTGGCGGCGCGGGCGGTTCCCTCCGATGCCGTGGCCCTCTTGAGCAGCGCGCTGGCGGGACTCGGTCTGCCCTGCGTCCTGATCGCCGCGCTGACCGCGGTCCAGCGCGAGACACCGGACGCCCTGCTCGGGCGGGTCTCGGCGACGGCGGGCACGCTGCTGTTCGCGCCGAACGCGGTGGGTCTGGCGCTGGGCGCGGGCCTGGTCGAACTGGTCCCCCACCAAATCGTGCTGGCGGTGCTAGGCGTGGCTCTCCTGGTGACGCCCGTGCCCCTGTTGCGGGTTCAGTCGCGGCGGGCGAGCACCTCCTCCACCAGCGACAGGTCCTCGTCGGACGCCAGTCCCGCGTGATACAGGCGTACTTCGGTGGCGCCGAGGGCCGCGGCCCGCGCCAGGTCCGCGCCCAGCGTCGCGGGGCTGCCGCCCATCCCGCGCACCACGGTGAAGTTGGCGGCGAGCACGCTCCCGGCGACGCGCTGCTCGGCGAAGGGGGTCAGCAGCCCGGGCCCCCCGGAGCAGGGCACGACGACGCCGTCGGCGACCGACAGGATGTGCCCGGGATCCACTCCCGCGTTCGCGCCGCAGTGGTACGCCACCGGATCCGCGTGGAGCAGGATGCGGAACCCCGCGGGGGCGGCGGCGCGGACGGCGGCGACGGTCTCCGACTGGAGCGAGCGTGCGACGGAGTCCCGCCACGCACGTGTGGCCGCGGCGAGTTCGCCGCCGAGGAGCTTCTCCACCGCCTCCCAGCCCCCGCCGGGCGTCTCCCCCCGCCAGACCGGCTCCAGGGCGCGCCGCACCGCGGCCCCCGTGTCGTCCGGGTCCAGTCCCAGCTCCGCGTATCCGGCACGGCACGCGGGGCAGAAGCACAGCGACATCAGGTACTGCCCGGCCTCGCCGAGGTGCACCCCCGCCGTCTTGTCGTGGGCGTGGAGGTGGGCGAGCCCGTACCAGCCGAGCGACTCCAGCTCGGTTCCGGCGGCCCCGGGCCGCACCGCCGCCTCGACGGCGAGGTCGGCCAGGTACGCGCGCGTGTCGGTCTGCGCGATGCAGGGGGCCCAGGGATAGCGGTCCCCGTAGGCGTTGACCACGGAGGTGTCCGGGAACTCCTCGCCCAGCCGGGAGTTGTGGGCGAGCACGACCCAGGTGTGCACGTCGAGCCCGGCGTCCGCGAGGGCGGCGGCGGCCTCCCCGTAGGCGTCCCCGGGCGCCCAGTCCCCGGCCGGGTACGGCCGCAGCCGGCGCCCGTTCCACCGCTCGGCGTCCGGCGGGTACAGCACGGCGGCGTGCGCGGCGGTGACGATCCGGTGCCGGGGGTGCCGGGGGGTGAGCGCGCGGGTGGAGTGGTAGGCGGAGGCGAGTGTCACCGCGCGCACGCCGAGCCGGGCGACGCGGGCCGGGGCGCCGGGGTCGCCGTTGACGTCCCAGGGATAGGCGAAGGCGGACGCCGGCAGCTGCCGCGTCCGGCCGTCCGGCCCGTTCACCGGCCCTCCTCGATCAGGGCGTGGCCCCGGTCGATCAGCTGGGCGAGCTGCTTGACGTGCTCCTCGGGCGGCTCGTGCAGCGGCGGCCGGACCTCTCCCACGTCGAGCCCCCGCAGGCGTACCCCCGCCTTGACGAGGGAGACGGCGTACCCGCGGCCGAGGGCGCGCAGGTCGACGAAGGGCCGGTAGAACCCGTCGAGCAGGCGGTTGGCGGTGGTGTCGTCGCCGGAGTTCAGCGCCGTGTGGAAGGCGAGCGCGATCTCCGGGGCGAAACAGAACACGGCGGAGGAGTACAGGGTGATGCCGATGCCGCGGTAGGCGAGTCCGGTGAGTTCGGCGGTGGGCAGCCCGTTGAAGTACAGGAAGTCCCCCGGCACCTCGCAGCGCACCGCGCTCACGGTGCGCTGCATCAGGTCCAGGTCGCCGAGCCCGTCCTTGAAGCCGATGATCCCTTCTGTGCGGGCCAGTTCGACGACGGTCCCGGGCGTGAACACGGCGTTGTCGCGCTGGTAGACGACGACGTCGAGAGCGGTCGCGGCGGCGAGTTCCCGGTAGTGCCGCAGCAGGCCCTCCTGTCCGGCGACGACGAGGTACGGCGGCATGGCGAGCAGTCCGTCCGCGCCGGCCGCCTCGGCGAGCCGGGCGAAGCGGACGGCGAGCGCGGTCCCGTACCCGGCGCCGGCGACGACCGGCACCCGTCCCTGCGCCGCCTCGACGGCCGCCCGCACGCACGCCTCGAACTCCTCGGGGGTGAGCGCGTGGAACTCTCCCGTGCCGCAGCAGGCGAAGACCGCCGCGGCCCCGGCCTCGACGCCGTGGCGGACATGCTCGCGGTAGACGTCGAGGTCGACGGAGCCGTCGGGGCGGTACGCGGTGACGGGGAAGAACAACGGGCCGCTGGGGGCACGCAGTCGGGCGGCGAGCGGGGCTGGCGTCACGGGTTCTCCCTGAACAGGCACGGCGCCCGGCGCGCCGCGCCGTCCCCGGCGCTCACGCACACACCGCACAGTGCACGTCTCTGATTCACGTCTATATTTCTGAACGCGACCACGCTAAGCCGCGACCTCGGGGCCGGTCAAGCACGCAAACCCGCAACACCGCGGCGGATCGGCCGTCGCCGCGCGACACTTGACGCGGAGCGCCGCCGCTCCCTAGCGTGTCCATGAATGTGAATTCCGTACACGCATACGTATGATTGCGGCTGCCGACCCAAGGAGATCCGAGGATGCCCGCTCCGCGAACCGTTCTGCTCACCGGCGCCGCCGGCGGACTCGGCACCCTTATGCGGGAACTGCTGCCGCGGTACGGATACGAGCTGCGGCTCCTCGATGTGCTCCCCGTGGACGGCGAACCGGGCGCGATCACGGCGGACCTCTCGGACCGGGTGGCCCTGCGCGAGGCGGTACGGGGCGTCGACGCGATCATCCACCTGGCGGGCATCTCCCTGGAAGCCTCCTTCGACAAGATCGTCAAGGCGAACATCGAGGGCACCTACAACCTGTACGAGGCCGCCCTCGAAGAAGGGGTGCGCCGCATCGTCTTCGCCTCCTCCAACCACGCGGTGGGCTTCACCCCGCGACCGCGGGGGGACGCGCCGTTCGCCCCCGGTGAGCTGATCCCCGTCGACACCCCGCGCCGCCCCGACACCTTCTACGGCCTCTCCAAGTCCTTCGGCGAGGACCTCGCCCAGTTCTACTGGGACAAGCACGGCCTGGAGACGGTCTCCGTGCGCATCGGCTCCTGCTTCGCCGAGCCCACCAGCGTCCGCATGCTCTCCGTGTGGATGAGCCCCGCGGACGGCGCCCGCCTCTTCCACGCGGCCCTGACCGCGGAGGACGTCGGGCACACCGTCGTCTACGGCTCGTCCGCCAACACCCGCCTGTGGTGGGACCTCACGAGCGCGCGAGCGCTGGGCTACGAGCCGCAGGACGACTCCGAGCCGTACGCCGGCAAGCTCGTCGCCGAGCAGGGCGAGCTCGACCCGGACAACCCGGACCACGCGCACCTGGGCGGCCATTTCGTCACCGACCCGCCGATCTGGCCGCACTGACCGGGTGACAGGAGCGCATCAGTGGGGCGGGCGGGCACCGAACGGGCCCGCCCGCCCCACTGTCCGGGCACGGCGCCTGCCCGAATCCATCCCTCGCCGGGCTCCGCCGCAGGTCCGGCACGGTCAACCCGCCTGCGAAACGGGCACAGCCGGGCGCCATCGGGCAGGCAACAGGCCTGGTCACTGGCCAGAACCCTGTGTAGAACTTCCCACGTGGGCCTCTCCGGGCCCGAACGGGCAGTCCAGCAGGGAGCAATGACCGCCATGACCGCGGAAGAACGTCAGCGCGAGATCGTCCGGGCCGCACGCCGCACCGGCGCGGTGGACGTCACCACGCTCGCCGCCGATCTGGGCGTCGCCAAGGAGACCGTCCGGCGTGATCTGCGCACCCTGGAGGACCACGGGCTGGTGCGGCGCACCCACGGCGGCGCCTATCCCGTGGAGAGCGCCGGCTTCGAGACGACGCTCGCCTTCCGCACCACCAGCCACGTCCCCGAGAAGCGCCGTATCGCCGCCGCGGCCGCCGAACTGGTCGGGGACGCCGAGACGGTCTTCGTCGACGAGGGGTTCACCCCGCAGCTGATCGCCGAGGCGCTGCCCCGGGACCGGCCGCTGACCGTGGTCACCGCCTCGCTGGCCACGGCGGGCGCACTCGCCGAGGCCGACAACACGACCGTCCTGCTGCTCGGCGGCCGGGTCCGCCCCGGCACGCTCGCCACCGTGGACCACTGGACGACGAAGATGCTCGCCGGCTTCGTCATCGACCTGGCGTTCATCGGCGCCAACGGCATCTCCCGCGAACGGGGCCTCACCACGCCCGACCCGGCGGTCAGCGAGGTCAAGGCACAGGCGATCCGGGCCTCCCGGCGCACCGTCTTCGCGGGCGTGCACACCAAGTTCGGAGCGGTCAGCTTCTGCCGGTTCGCCGACGTCAGCGCGCTGGAGGCGATCGTCACCAGCACCCTGCTCCCCTCCTCGGAAGCACACCGCTACTCGTTGCAGGGCCCGCAGGTCATCCGCGTCTGACCAACCCCCCGGCCCCGCTCATCGCACCCGACGCGCCGTGCAGGGCCCCGCCATGCCCACTGCCATCCCCTGACTCCCCTACGTCCAGGAGCGATCCATGCGAACCCAGAGCCGACGGAGGCCGCGCGCGCTCGCCGCGGCCGCCGCAGGGACGCTGCTCGCCCCGCTGCTCTCCGGCTGCTGGGCCGGGGCGGGCGGAGCCGGTTCCGGCGGCAACTCCCTCAACGTCCTGATGGTCAACAACCCGCAGATGGTCCAACTGCAGAAGCTCACCGCCGCCCACTTCACCAAGGAGACCGGCATCAGGGTGAACTTCACCGTCCTCCCGGAGAACGACGTCCGCGACAAGATCAGCCAGGACTTCGCCAACCAGGCCGGCCAGTACGACGTCGCCACCCTGAGCAACTACGAGATACCGATCTACGCCAGGAACGGCTGGCTGCACGAGATGGACTCGTACGTCCGCGAGGACCCCGCGTACGACGAGAAGGACGTGCTGAGGCCCATGCGGCAGTCCCTGACCGCCGACGACGGCAAGCTCTACGGGCAGCCCTTCTACGGCGAGTCGTCGTTCCTGATGTACCGCAAGGACGTGTTCGCGGAGAAGGGCCTGAAGATGCCCGCGCACCCGACCTGGCGGCAGGTCGCGGACCTCGCCGCGAAGGTGGACGGCGCCGAGTCCGGCATGCGGGGCATCTGCCTGCGGGGACTGCCCGGCTGGGGCGAGATCATGGCACCGCTGACGACCGTCGTGAACACCTTCGGCGGGACCTGGTTCGACCAGGACTGGCAGGCCCGGCTGGACTCCCCCGCGTTCCTGAAGGCGACGAAGTTCTACGTGGACCTCGTCCGTGAGCACGGCGAGTCCGGCGCCGCCCAGTCCGGCTTCGCCGAGTGCCTCAACAACCTCACCCAGGGCAAGACAGCCATGTGGTACGACGCCACCTCCGCCGCCGGTTCCCTGGAGTCGGCCAAGTCCCCGGTCAGGGGCAGGATCGGTTACGCGCCGGCGCCGGTCGAGAAGACCGAGAGCTCCGGCTGGCTCTACACCTGGGCCTGGGGCATGCAGAAGGCCTCCCACAATTCGGACAAGGCCTGGAAGTTCGTCTCCTGGGCGTCGGGCAAGGAGTACGAGCAGCTCGTCGGGGAGCAGGTCGGCTGGTCCGACGTCCCGGCCGGCAAGCGCGCCTCGACGTACACGAACGCCGCATACCGCAAGGAGGCGGCCGCCTTCCAGGACATGACCCGGGCGGCCATCGAGGGCGCCCGGCCCCGCGACCCGGGGGTGCAGCCCCGCCCCGCTCCCGGCATCCAGTTCGTCGGCATCCCCGAGTTCACCGATCTCGGCACCAAGGTCTCGCAGGAGATCAGCGCGGCCGTCGCCGGACGCCAGTCCGTCGAGTCGGCCCTGAAGAAGTCCCAGCGGCTGGCCGAGCAGATCTCCGAGGAGTACGAGGGACGATGACCGCCACGACGACAGCCCCGATCGCCACCGCGCCCGCACGCACCACCCGCGAGCCCTCCGGCCGGCTGCGCGCCTGGGCCACCCGGGCTCCCCTGCTCCCCGCCCTGATCTTCATGATCGCCGTGACCCAGCTGCCCTTCGTGGCCACGCTGGTGATCTCCTTCTTCGACTGGAACTCCCTCTATCCGAAAGCCCGTCACTTCACCGGCTTCGCCAACTACGCGGACGTCCTCACCGACCCGGACCTGCGCAAGTCGGTCCTCACCACGATCCTGCTGACGGCCACCGTGGTCGTCGTCAGCCTGGTGACGGGCCTCGGCCTCGCCCTGCTGATGGACCGGAGGTTCCGCGGCCGGGGCCTGGTCCGCACGCTCCTCATCGCCCCGTTCCTGGTGGTCCCGGTCGCCGCGGCGCTCCTCTGGAAGCATGTGCTCTACAACCCGGAGTACGGCCTCTTCAACGGGCTGCTGCACTATGTGGGCGGCCCCCAGCCCGACTGGATGTCCCACACCCCGCTGCTGGCGGTCGAGGCCTCACTGATCTGGCAGTGGACGCCGTTCATGATGCTGATCCTGCTGGCCGGGCTGCAGAGCCGCTCCCACGAACAGGTCGAGGCGGCCCGCGTCGACGGCGCGAGCGACTGGCAGGTCTTCCGCCACCTGACACTCCCCCACCTGCGCCGCTATCTGGAACTCGGCGCCCTGCTGGGCTCGATCTACATCGTGCAGAACTTCGACGCCGTCTTCACCATCACCTCGGGCGGCCTCGGCACCGCGAACCTGCCCTACACCGTCTACCAGAGCTTCTACCAGGCCCACGAGAACGGCCTCGCCTCAGCCGCGGGCGTCCTCGTCGTCATCGGCTCGATCATCATCGCGACCTTCGCCCTGCGCGTGGTGTCGTCCCTGTTCAGCGAGGAGGCGTCCCGCGCATGAGCGCCACCGGCGCACCCGTACGCAGCCGCCGCACCCGCGGCGCGGGCCTCGGCCTGCTCGCCTGGCTGGCCGGCCTGGTCTTCTTCCTGCCCGTCGCCTGGATGGCCCTGACGTCCTTCCACTCCGAATCGGACGCGGCGACGAACCCGCCGTCGTTCGCCGCCTCCCTCACCCTTGACGGCTACCGCGAGTTCTTCGGCTCCGGCGGCGGCGCGAGCCCCTGGCCGTCCCTGATCAACTCCACGGTGGCGTCCGTCGTCTCCACGCTGTGCGTGCTGCTGCTGGCGCTGCCCGCCGCGTACGCGCTGTCCATCCGGCCGGTGAGGAAGTGGACGGACGTCCTGTTCTTCTTCCTCTCCACGAAGATGCTCCCGGTCGTCGCGGGCCTCCTGCCGGTCTACCTGTTCGCGAAGAACACGGGCCTGCTGGACAACATCTGGCTCCTCGTCATCCTCTACACCTCCATGAACCTGCCGATCGCGGTGTGGATGATGCAGTCCTTCCTCGCCGAGGTCCCGGTCGCGGTCATCGAGGCCGCGCGGATCGACGGCGCCCGGCTGCCGACGGTCCTCACCCGCATCGTGGCCCCGATCTCCGCCCCCGGGATCGCGGCGACCGCGCTGATCTGCTTCATCTTCAGCTGGAACGAGCTGCTCTTCGCCCGGGTGCTCACCGGAGTGGTGGCCGAGACAGCGCCCGTCTTCCTGACCGGCTTCATCACCAGCCAGGGCCTGTTCCTCGCGAAGGTGTGCGCCGCCTCGCTCGTCATCTCCCTGCCGGTGCTCGCCGCGGGGTTCGCCGCCCAGGACAAGCTGGTCCAGGGCCTGTCGTTGGGAGCCGTGAAATGAAGGCCGCCGTCATCGAGTCCGTGGGCAAGGCCGTCGTCGCCGAGGTCCCGGACCCGACGCCAGGGCCCCGCGAGGTCGTCGTCGAGGTCGCGGCATGCGGTCTGTGCGGCACCGATCTGCACATCCTCCAGGGCGAGTTCGCCCCCCGGCTGCCGATCGTGCCCGGACACGAGTTCGCGGGCGAGGTGGTCGGGATCGGCACCGGGGTCACCGAGCTCGCGATCGGCGACCGGGTGGCGGTGGACCCGTCCCTCTACTGCCACGAGTGCCGCCAGTGCCGCAACGGCCACAACAACCTCTGCGAACGCTGGGCCGCCATCGGCGTCACCACGGCGGGCGGCGCCGCCCGGTACGCACTCGCCCCGGTGGCCAACTGCGTGAAGCTCCCCGAGCACGTCCGCACCCAGGACGCGGCCCTCGTCGAACCCCTGTCGTGCGCGGTCCGCGGCTACGACGTCCTCAACTCCCGCCTCGGCGCCCACGTCCTGATCTACGGCTCGGGCACGATGGGCCTGATGATGCTGGAGCTGGCCAAGCGCACGGGCGCGGCGAGCGTGGACGTGGTGGACCTCAACCAGCAGAGGCTGTCCACCGCCCAGCTGCTCGGCGTCTCCGCGTCGGCCACCAGCGCCGACGAGCTGGACCGCCCCCAGGGCTGGGACGTGGTCGTCGACGCCACAGGCAACGGCGCCGCGATCCAGGACGGCCTGGACCGGGTGGCCAAGGCCGGGACCTTCCTCCAGTTCGGCGTCGCCGACTACGCGACCCGCGTCACCATCGACCCGTACCGCATCTACAACCAGGAGATCACCATCACCGGCTCCATGGCCGTCCTGCACAGCTTCGAGCGGGCGGCCGAGCTCTTCGCGAACGGTGTCCTCGACCCGGACGTCTTCATCAGCGACCGGCTGCCGCTGACGAGCTACCCGCAGGCCCTGGAGCAGTTCGCCGCGGGCGTGGGCCGCAAGATCGTCGTGACCCCGTAATCCGCTGTCCCCGGTCATGGCCGGGGACCTAGCATCCTGCCATGCCACCACCCCAGGATTTCCGCTACGAGGAGCACGCCGACGGCACGGTCGTGATCACGCATCGCGGCCGGCCCGCGGGCACGCTGCGCGGCGCCCGGGCCGGGCGGTTCCTGGCCGAGATCGCGGCCGGGGACCCGCAGCTCGTCATGGCCCGCTGGACCGGGAACTACCGGCACGGCAACGAACGCACGGCCCGCGACCACCCCCGCAACCGAAGATGACCCGATTGGCCGTCGGGTAAGGGAACGGTAAAGCGGTGTCGGTCGTTCACCCGGCATGACAGTCATGACCCCCGGCTCGAACATCCCTCTCCCCGTCACCCGCGTGACGGTGGACGTCGCCGCTCCCGTGCGGCTCGACGTTTCGGGCCTGCTGCTCACCGCCGACGGCAAGGTGCGCTCCGACGACGACTTCATCTTCTACAACCAGCCCGCGGGCCCCGGTGTCACCTACCGCTCCGGCGGGGGTTCGGCACCGGACGCGATCACCGTCGACACGGCCGCGGTCCCCCCGGGCATCGAGAAGATCGTCGTCACCGCGAGCCCCGACGCCGCGGGCCAGACGTTCCAGGGCGTCGAGCCCACGGCCACCATCCGCAGCGCGGACGACAACTCCGTCCTGGCGTCCTTCACCCCGCCCCGGCTGGGCACGGAGACGGCCCTGGTGATCGTCGAGATCTACCTGCGCAACGGCGCCTGGAAGGCCCGCGCGGTCGGCCAGGGCTATGCGAACGGCCTCGCCGGCATCGCCACGGACTTCGGCGTGACGGTCGAGGAGCCGGCGCCCGCCGCCGCCCCGGCCCCGCCGCCGGCGCAGCCCGCCGCCGCCCCGGCGCAGCCCGCGGCCGCCCCG
>NZ_JBWJAQ010000017.1:82607-134355 GCF_056387915.1 Streptomyces sp. GLSS-08 | reverse complement strand
CCTCGCCGGCTCCGTGCGCGCGCGGCTCGCCGCCGGCCGGCGGGCCCGCCGCGGCGGCCCGCGGACCGGAACCGGCCGGCCGGGCGCCCGGGCCGGGGTCCGGCTCCGCTGCCGCGTGCTGCTGATCTGTCATGAGTCCATGGTGACGGGCGAGGGGCCGTGAGGGGAGCCGGGATGACCCTGGCCCGACCCTGAGATCGTCCCTGACGAGGCCGGGGGGAACCGTTCGGACACCGGGCTCCCGAAGATCAGGGGAGTCTCGGGGGCCGACCCTGATGCTCCGGCCCGCCGCTCGTGTGAACATCGATGGCATGCCGGAAGCCGCAGCACTGCCCCTCGACGTTCCGTGGCCCCCGCGCAAGCTCTACCGCAGCAGCGACGGCCGCTGGCTCGGGGGCGTGGCGCGGGGGCTCGCCGGGCACCTCGGGCTGCCCGTCGTGTGGGTGCGGCTGGTGTTCGTCGGCCTGTTCATGGCGGACGGGCTGGGCGCGCTGCTGTATGCGGCGTTCTGGTTCTTCGTGCCGCTGGGAGTCGGCGGCGTCGACGCCGGGCGGCCGCCGTCCGTGACCACCGAGTCCGCGCCCGACGGCCGGCGCAGACTCGTGGCCCGCAAGCCCGACCGGGGCCAGATCGTCGCGCTGCTGCTCATGGTCGTCGTGGCCATGGTCTTCGTGGGCAATGTGAATCTCGGCGGGGGAGCCAAGGCCTATCTGTGGCCGACCGTGCTCGTCGGCGCGGGCGTCGCCCTGGTCTGGCGCCAGGCGGACAACGCGCGGCGGGCCCGCTGGATGGAGGTGGGCCGCCGCAGACGCACGCTCACCCTGCTGCGTTCCGCCGCCGGCGTCCTGCTGGTCACCGCGGGCGTGTCGGGCATCTTCGTGCTCCAGGGCTCCGCGGCCCATCTCGGCTCGGTCCTCCAGGCGGCGCTCGCGGTCCTGGTCGGCATAGCGCTCCTCGCCGGCCCCTACCTGGTCCGTATGACCCAGGACCTCTCCGAGGAGCGGCTGATGCGCATCCGCGCACAGGAGCGGGCGGAGGTCGCCGCCCACGTCCACGACTCGGTGCTGCACACCCTGACCCTGATCCAGCGCAACGCGGAGAGCGCGGGCGAGGTCCGGCGCCTGGCCCGCGCCCAGGAGCGCGACCTGCGCGTCTGGCTCTACAAACCGGAGGGCACCGGCAAGGACGAGGCGGAGGAGCCGGACACCCTCGCCGAGGCGGTCCGGCGCAATGCCGCGGAGGTCGAGGACAAGCACGGCGTTCCCATCGAGGTGGTCGTCGTCGGGGACTGCCCGCTCGACGACGGGCTCGGCGCACAGATGCAGGCCGCGCGGGAAGCGATGGTGAACGCCGCCAAGTACGGTGGCGAGGGCGGCGCGGTGCAGGTCTTCGCCGAAGTCGAGGGGCGGACGGTCTTCGTGTCCGTCCGGGACCGCGGTCCCGGCTTCGACCTCGACGCGATACCCGCCGACCGCATGGGCGTCAGAGAATCGATCATCGGCCGCATGGAGCGCAACGGCGGCACGGCGCGGTTGCGCGCGGTGCCGGACGGCGGCACGGAGGTCGAGCTGGAGATGGAGAGGGCGGAGAGTACGTCATGAGTGACGTGAGCGGGCCGGACGAGGCCAAGGGGTCCGCAGGGCCCGGAAGTTCAGCCGAAGCGGGCGCCTCGACGGCCGGCGAGTCCACGGGGGCGGCCGGAGCGGCCGCCACGGACGGGCGCCGGGCGCGGGTCGTCCTCGTCGACGACCACCGCATGTTCCGTACGGGGGTGCAGGCCGAGATCGGGGAGACCGAGCGGACCGGCGTGGAGGTGGTCGGCGAGGCCGCCGACGTCGACCAGGCGGTCACGGTGATCACGGCCACCCGACCCGAGGTGGTGCTCCTCGACGTCCACCTGCCGGGCGGCGGCGGCGTCGAAGTGCTGCGCCGCTGCGCTCCGTTGATGGCCGACCCCGAGCAGCCGGTGCGTTTCCTCGCGCTGTCCGTCTCGGACGCTGCCGAGGACGTGATCGGTGTCATCCGCGGCGGCGCCCGTGGCTATGTCACCAAGACGATCACCGGCAGTGACCTCGTCAACTCCATCTTCCGGGTCCAGGACGGCGACGCGGTCTTCTCGCCCCGCCTGGCCGGGTTCGTCCTCGACGCCTTCGCCTCGACCGACGCCCCGCCCGTCGACGAGGACCTCGACCGGCTCACCCAGCGGGAGCGCGAGGTTCTGCGCCTCATCGCCCGCGGCTATGCGTACAAGGAGATCGCCAAGCAGCTGTTCATCTCCGTCAAGACGGTCGAGTCCCACGTCTCGGCGGTGCTGAGAAAGCTCCAGTTGTCGAACCGCCACGAGCTGACCCGCTGGGCGACGGCGCGCCGGCTGGTGTGAGCCGTCGGGCTCAGCGGGCTGTTCCGGCCGCCGCCGGTCCGAGCATGCGCAGCGCCCACCGGTAGTGGCGTACGGCCTTCGCGATCCCGATCAGGCCGGTCAGCCACAGGATCAGACCGGTGCCCGTCCCGAGGGCGACGTCGCTGTGGGCGTTCGGCTCGGCCCCCGCGACCGCCGCGAGGGACGCCCACAGGCCGATCGCGCACATGCCGGCCGAGGAGAGCAGCCAGAAGAGGCTGAGGCCGGGTGAGCGCAGGCGGGCGTCCGTCGGCGGGTGGCTGTCCAGCACCAGCCAGGCGTCCAGGAGTTGCTGGATCTGGCGGTCGCGGCGCACGCCGACGGCGATCGCGACGACGGGCGGGGCGAGCGAGGCCAGGCCGAGGAGCGCGAAGATCGGCCCGAGGACGAAGCCGGTGGGATCGCCCTGCTCGAACTGCTGGATCGGGAGCACCAGCAGCGCCCACCCGATGATCGCCGCGAGCGACAGCAGCCAGAGCAGCAGCACCCGGTGCACCCCGAGGCTCCGCGCGCGCAGCTCCTCCAGGGCCCGTCCCCGGTCGGCAAGCAGCGCCGACCGGTCCGGCCAGGTCCGCGTGTGCCACGGCGGCGGAAGCGGTGGCAGCAGGGAGTGCGGCATCGGGACCTCTCGAGCGGCGACGGGCGTCGATGATGCGGGGCGACGACGGGCGGCGGTACGCGACTGTCGTCGACGCTACCGCGCGAACGTGCCCATGCCATCAGCGCGTACCCGCGTCCGGCCGGAATCCTTCACTTGCCGTACGGGGTCCTCACACCACCCGCGTAGCCCCCGCGAACGGCATCTGGTCGATCGGGGCCAGCCGCACCGGCGCCGACGGGTTCGGGGCGTGGATCATCCTGCCCTGCCCCACGTAGATGCCCACATGGCTGATTCCGGAGTAGAAGAAGACCAGGTCGCCCGGGCGGAGTTCGGCGCGGGAGACCCGTCGTCCCGTGCCGATCTGCGCGTACGTCGTACGCGGCAGTGCGACGCCCGCGGCGCGGTACGCGGCCTGCGTGAGCCCTGAGCAGTCGAAGGCGTCGGGGCCGGTGGCGCCCCACACATAGGGGCGGCCGATCTTCTGGTAGGCGTACGCGACCGCGGCCCCCGCGCGGGAGTCGGGCGCCGTGGCCGACGCGGCCTCCGCACCGCCGCCGGACGGCAGGACGCCCGGGGCCCGCGCGGACGAACGGGACGGGTGTCCGGTGCCGCCGGCCGCCCCGAACCGCGCCCGCTGCTCGTTCGTGAGCCGGGACAGCAGTTCCCGTGCCTTCCCGAGCTTCTCGTTGATCTTCTTCTTCTGGCGTTTCAGCTCCGCCTGCCGTGACGTGAGGGAGGCGAGCTGGAGGTGGGCGGTGCCGCGCAGCTGCCTGATCTCCCGCAGCTGCTTGCGTACGTCCTTTACGGCCGAGGCCTGCCGGCTCCCGGCGCGTTCGGCGAGCGCGGCCCCGTCCAGATACCGGTCGGGGTCGTCGGAGAGCGCGAGCTGCAGCGCGGGGTCGAGGCCACCGCTGCGGTACTGCGCGGTGGCGATGGAACCCAGCGTGTCGCGGGCCGAGTCGAGGCGGTCCGTCCGGCGTGCCGCCTCGTCCTGCAGCGTCTCCAGCCGCTGCTGCCCGCTGTCGGCCTTCTCCTTCGCCCCGTTGTACTTCTCGGTGGCCGCCTCCGCCTCCTGGTACAGCTTGTCGACCTTGGCCTTGACCTGCGCCGGGGTGAGCTGCGGTTCGGCGTACCCCGTGCCCTCGAACGCCGTTGCCGTCGCCGCGCCCGCGAGGGCGATGGTGGCGGCGGTGCGGGCCGTCCGGCCGCCGAACGAACGGTGTCCGGGCTTGCGGTGCGATGCCACGAGGGCACACGTCCTTTCGCGAAGACTCGGGCCGCACGACCGCCAAAGCGGGAGGCGGTGACGCGTCCGGCGGCGGCCCGCACAGGGGGACGGGGCGCCGCCGGACCTTTCGGCGGAAGTGGCCGGTGCCGCCCCTGGCCGGGCGGCGGTGGAGAGCCGGTCACCTGGGGGAGGACGCTAAACGTGGGCGGGCGGGGGCCGTGACGGCATGTGCGGAAGTGGCGGGAGTGGACCGCCGGGTGACCGTATGCGACCGCGATCCCGGGCCGCGGGTGTCGGCTCGACGCCGAGTACTGACCGATGCGGCGGTTGTCCGGGTGGCAGGGGAGGCCCCGGTGCTATGAGCCCACGCGGTCGCTCAGGTGACTCAGGTGACTCAGGTGGGCAGGGGGGCGGGGCCAGGCCGGTCGGGGGAGGCCGGTGCGGGGAGACGCCGGGGCGCCCGATTAGGCTCCGGCCCCATGGACGTACTCATCCATTTCTTCGTCGGCCTGCACATCATCGGGATCGCCGCGCTGCTCGGCGGCTTCCTCACCCAGCTGAAGGCGATGGGCCGGGGCACCGCCCGGTTCGTCCCAGCGATGCTGCACGGCGCGCTCACCATGCTGGTCACCGGTGTCGTACTGGTCGGCCTCAACCAGGCCGACGACAACCCGCTCGACAACATCAAGCTCGGCGTGAAGCTGGCCCTGCTGATCGTGATCCTCGGTCTCGTCTACGTGAAGCGCGACGAGGAGAAGGTCGAGAAGGGCGCCTTCGCCGCGGTCGGCCTGTTGACCACGGCGAACATCTTCATCGCGGTGCTCTGGACCTGAAGGTCCTGAGCCTTCTCGGACCACCGTCGGCCGGTGTCCGGCGTGACCCGGGGGATCACGCCGGACACCGCGTCACGCCTGACGCGGTCCCGCCCTCACGCCGGGCGTACCACGCTGTGGATCGACGACTCGCCGCCGTGGTGGAGCGGCTCCTCGCGGACGTAGGCGCCCGGCCTCCAGGCGTGGATCATCATCCCGTGGCCGGCGTAGAGCCCGACGTGGCCGCTGTCGTCGTCGAAGAACACCAGGTCACCGGGGGCGATCTCGGAGGGCGGGACGCTGGTGCCCGCGCCGGCCTGGTCCCGGGTGGTGCGGGGCAGAAAGACACCGGCGGCCATCCACGCGGCCCGCGTGAGACCCGAGCCGTCGTACGAGTCCGGGCCCATGGCGCCCCAGACGTACGGCTTGCCGATCTGCGCCCGGGCGTAGGCGAGCACCTTCCCGGCCGTGGTGGCGTAGGACGGACCGTCCGTGGTGAGTACCGTGCCGGCCGTGGTGGCGTAGGACGGACCGTCCGTGGTGAGTACCGTGCCGGCCGTGGTGGCGTAGGACGGGTCGTCCGTGGTGAGTACCGTGCCGGCCGTGGTGGCGTAGGACGGACCGTCCGTGGCGAGCACCGTACCGGGCGTAGGGGCGTACGAGGGGGCGTCCGCCGTGCTGCCCGGGCCGTCGGCCGGGGAGTCCGGGTCCTGCCGGGCGGGCGCCTCCGGGCGAGGCTTCTCCTGGGCGGTCTGCTGCTGGGCCGGCTCCTCGGTCCTGCGCTCCGCGGCTTCCCGCTGCCGCTCCTCGACCGCCGTGAGCCGCGCTTTCTCCGCCGCGGTGAGCTGCGCGAGCAGTCCGCGGGCGTCGGCGAGTTTCCGCTGCACCTGCGCCTTGGCCGACTTCAGCGTCCGCTGCGGCACGGCCGGTTTCTCCGGCCCCCCGGCGGCCTCGGACCCCTTGCGCACCGTCGCCGCCTGCTCGGCGGTGTGGCCGGCCGGCAGGACGGGGGCGGTGTCGGAGACGGCGGCCCCGGTGCGGGACAGGGTGACGGCGTACGGAACCGGTTCCGCGCGCGCGGTGGGGGGCCTCTCGGTGCGGCCGGCCACGTCGTCGCGGGGGGTGTCGTCCCGCGTGCGCTGCTTGGGGCTCTTCTCCCTGGCCGTGTTGTACCGCTGGGTGGCCGTCCCGGCCTGGTGATAGAGGTCGTCCACCTTCTTCTGGACTTCCTCGCGACTGGGCTTCGAATCGGCCGAGGGTGCGGCGTTCGCGGTCTGCGAGAGCAGGGCCACGGAGGTGAGGGCCGCCGTGGCGAGACCCGGGACCCGTGCGCCCGCTACGCGCGTCACTGCGGGACGCGTTGTGCGTTGCGACGCCAAGAGAGGCGACTCCTTCCATGATCCGCCTACCGGGTTAGCTGTCGGGTTCGGGCGGGTGGTTCGGAAGGGTTGCCCTACGGTCCTCGCCCGGACGGGCGGTCGGACCGATTCACCCCGAAGATCGGTGGGTCCCCGGTTCCGGCCGCCGCGTGGGCGCGCCGGATTCGGCGGAGGCCGCGCGGCCCGGCGTCGTTCGCCGGTTGGGTCGGGCGGCCTGACCGGCACGTTAGCCAACTCGTGTGGCTTCTGTGAAGGTTGATGGCCGATATGCCCGATACGTTTTTGTGACCTTCTTTTCGGGGGTCGCTTCGCACCTCCGGCCGACTCGGTGTCCGGACGGTCTCCGCGGTCCGCGTGACGTGGCGTGCGTCTCGTCCGTGCCGGTCACCCGAGGTGACGGTGCGGATCCGGAGGGCGAGGCGGGGTCGGGCGGCGGGCTCCAGGCAGGGGGAACGTGTCCGGCGGGCGGCCTCCCGCGTGGTGCCGGAGGCCGCCCGTCCGCTTCTGGGAGACCCGTGGAGTCCCGACGTGGCCACGGGCTGTCAGTGGGGCGGCCTAGACTCGGAAGGCGATGAGCAGCCTCTTTGACGACAGCTTCCTGGCGGACCTCAAGCCCTCCGGGGCCCACGGGGAAGAGCCCCCGCCGCCGCCCGAGGACGGGACGCCGGAGCAGCTTCCGGACGACCTGTTCGGCGGCCGTTTCGACGTGCCCCCGAGCCGGGACGCGTACTACCGCGACGGTGCGGCACGCCCCGCCGTGGACCCGGCGACGCTGCTGGACGGGCTGAACGAGAACCAGCGCGCGGCCGTGGCGCACGCCGGTTCCCCGCTGCTCATCGTGGCCGGCGCCGGGTCGGGCAAGACCCGCGTGCTCACGCACCGCATCGCGTATCTGCTGGGCGAGCGGCACGTGCACCCCGGCCAGATCCTCGCGATCACCTTCACGAACAAGGCCGCGGGCGAGATGAAGGAGCGCGTCGAGCAGCTCGTCGGCCCGCGCGCGAACGCGATGTGGGTGATGACCTTCCACAGCGCGTGCGTCCGCATCCTGCGCCGCGAGTCGAAGCGGCTCGGCTTCACGTCCTCGTTCTCGATCTACGACGCCGCGGACTCCAAGCGCCTCATGGCCCTGGTCTGCCGCGACCTGGACCTCGACCCGAAGCGCTACCCGCCCAAGTCGTTCAGCGCCAAGGTCTCGAACCTGAAGAACGAGCTGATCGACGAGGAGGACTTCGCCGCCCAGGCCGCCGGGGCCTCCCGGACGGAGTCGGGAGGAGGTTTCGAGGAGACCCTCGCTCAGGCCTACGCGCTCTACCAGTCGCGGCTGCGCGAGGCCAACGCGCTCGACTTCGACGACCTGATCATGACGACGGTCAATCTGCTGCGCGCCTTCCCGGACGTGGCCGAGCACTACCGCCGCCGCTTCCGCCATGTCCTCGTCGACGAGTACCAGGACACCAACCACGCGCAGTACGCCCTCGTCCGCGAGCTCGTCGGCACCGCCGAGCACCCCGTGGACGTGCCGCCGGGCGAGGACGACCTGCCGCCCGCCGAGCTGTGCGTCGTGGGTGACGCCGACCAGTCGATCTACGCCTTCCGCGGCGCGACGATCCGCAACATCCTCCAGTTCGAGGAGGACTACCCGGACGCGACGACGATCCTGCTGGAGCAGAACTACCGCTCCACCCAGACGATCCTGAGCGCCGCGAACGCGGTCATCGAGCGGAACGAGTCCCGCCGCCCCAAGAACCTGTGGACCAACGCGGGCGCGGGCGCGCGGATCACCGGCTACGTCGCCGACACCGAGCACGACGAGGCCCAGTTCGTCGCCGACGAGATAGACCGCCTCACGGACGCGGGCGAGGCCAAGGCGGGGGACATGGCCGTCTTCTACCGGACGAACGCCCAGTCCCGTGTGTTCGAAGAGGTCTTCATCCGCGTCGGCCTGCCGTACAAGGTCGTCGGCGGCGTCCGGTTCTACGAGCGCAAGGAGGTCCGCGACGTCCTCGCGTACCTGCGCGTGCTGTCGAACCCGGAGGACTCGGTCCCGCTGCGCCGCATCATGAACGTGCCCAAGCGCGGCATCGGAGACCGGGCGGAAGCCATGATCGACGCCCTCGCCCAGCGGGAGAAGATCAGCTTCCCGCAGGCACTGCGCCGTGTCGACGAGGCGTACGGCATGGCGGCCCGCTCGACGAACGCCGTCAAGCGGTTCAACACGCTGATGGAGGACCTGCGGACGGTCGTCGAGTCCGGCGCCGGCCCGGCGACGGTCCTGGAGGCCGTCCTCGAACGCACCGGTTATCTCGCCGAGTTGCAGGCCTCGACGGACCCGCAGGACGAGACCCGGATCGAGAACCTCCAGGAACTCGCCGCCGTGGCACTGGAATTCGAGCAGGAGGCCGGAGAGGGCGAGACCGCCGGCACCCTCGCCGAGTTCCTGGAGCGTGTCGCCCTCGTCGCCGACTCCGACCAGATCCCCGACGAGGAGGACGGCAACGGCGTCATCACCCTGATGACCCTGCACACCGCCAAGGGCCTTGAGTTCCCGGTCGTCTTCCTCACCGGCATGGAGGACGGCGTCTTCCCGCACATGCGCGCGCTCGGCCAGACCAAGGAACTGGAGGAGGAGCGGCGCCTCGCGTACGTCGGCATCACGCGCGCGCGGGAGCGGCTGTACCTGACACGTTCCTCCATGCGCAGTGCCTGGGGTCAGCCTTCGTACAACCCGCCGTCCCGCTTCCTGGAGGAGATCCCGGACGCGCATCTGGACTGGAAGCGCACGGGAGGCATGGGCCCGGTGGCCGCGGGCCCCGTCTCGGGTGTGGCGGCCTCGCTCTCCTCGTCGCGCTCGCGGTCCGCCGCCTCCGGCGCGTCCGGCTTCGCGACGCGCCGCGGCGTCGCCGAGAAGCCGGTGGTCTCCCTGGCCGTCGGCGACCGGGTCACCCACGACCAGTTCGGCCTGGGCACGGTCGTCGGAGTGAAGGGCACCGGCGCCAACGCCGAGGCCACGGTCGACTTCGGCGAACCGAAGCCGAAGCGGCTGCTGTTGCGCTACGCGCCTGTCGAGAAGCTGTAGGGAAACCCGGCGCGCCCGGCGTCCACGGGCCCGGCCCGGGCATCACCGCCCGGGCCCGCCGGACGGGGCGCCCGCGCCGGCCGGCACGGGATCGGTGCGGCGCAGAGGGGTGCCCGAAGGGTGCACTCAGCGGACGCGGGACGGTGGGGCTGGGGGGACGCGGAGCGGGTGGGACTCAGGTGGGGTCGATGTCGTGGCTGCGCAGCCACGACAGCGGGTCGATCGCCGAGCCGCCCGCCGGACGGACCTCGAAGTGCAGGTGCGGGCCGGTCGAGTTGCCGGAGTTCCCGGAGAACGCGATCGGGTCACCCGCCTTCACGACGGTCCCCGACGGGACCTTGTACGTGGAGAGGTGGCAGTACCAGGTCTCCGTACCGTCCTTGGCGGTCACGATCGCCATGTTCCCGTACGCGCTGTTCCACTGCGTCCGTACGGTGCCGTCGGTCGCGGCCATCACCGTCGTGCCGTAGGAGACCGGGAAGTCGATGCCCGTGTGCACGGACATCCAGTTGATGCCCGACTGCCCGTAGTAGGCGCTGAGCCCCTTCTGCGCGACCGGCAGCGAGAACTTGGGGCGCAGCCGCTCCTTGCGGGCCGCGTCCTCCGCCGCCTTCTTCCGCTTCGCCTCCTGCTCGGCCTTCAGGTCAATACGTTCCTGCGTCCGGCTCGCCCGGTCGGCGAAGTCGTCGGCGTCGGCGGAGAGGTTCGCGAGCTGGGTGTCCAGCTGGTTGTTCGCGGCGGACGGCTTCACGGACGTCTTCTCCGGAGCGGCGGCCGTCGTCTCGGTGTTGTCGTCCGCGCTCACGCTCACGACGGAGGCGGCGGCGATCCCCGCGACGCCCATCACGCACGCCGAGGGCACGGCCACCGTCAGCAGGGCGGAACGCCTGGCCGGGGCGCGGCGCCGGGAACGGCTCCCGGCGCGCGATGCCGAACGCGAACCGGGAACGGGCCCGGCCGCTTCCGGGGCGGTCTCCTCGACACCGTCGAGAAGCAGCGACTGCGGCTCTTGGTCGTCCTCGCCGTCGTGCGAGTCGAACTCGCCGTCGTGCGAGTCGTCCTCGCCGTCGCTCGCGTCGAACTCGTCGGCAGGGCGGCCGGGTTGGTCGTACGGCACCTGCTCGAAGGTGGCGGTCGCCTGCTGGTCGAAGGGCACGGACTGCGGCTGGTCGTAGGTCTCCGACGACGAAGCGGCCCGGTCGTACGTCTCGTACGCGTCCTGGCCGCCGTCGCTGTTCCATTGGGTGGCGTCGTACGCGCCCGTGTCGAGCGGCTGCGTGCCCCACTGCTGGGTGCGGTCGCCCTGGTCGAGGGGGTTGGCGGGCTCGGCCTGGTTCCAGGCGGCCGCGTCCCACTGGCCGGTGGCGTCCTGGCCCTGTGACTGCGCGGGAATACCGCCGAGTTGCTGGTAGCCGCCGGACCAGTCGGTGGTGGCGTAACCGGCGGTGTCGTACGTGGCCTGGTGCTGCGCCGCGTACGGGTCGAAGCCCGGTGTCGGCTGGTGTGCGCCCGTGAGGGGGGAGGAATCGCCCCCGGCGGACCACTGCGTGGCGTCGTACGAACCGGTGGACGCGCCCGGGGCGGAGCCCGGCATGTCACCGAAGAGCGGGTCGGTCGCGAAACTCGCGGCCTCGTAACTGCCGCAGCCTGATTGAAATCCGGTGGCGGGGTACCCGTCGTACATGGTGAAGTCGCCGTACGGGGCGTCCTGGTGGCCGTACGGCGCATGGTGCGCCTCGGCGGCATCGGGAGCCGGAGCCGGGGGGGTAACGGTCCCCGACGGGTGACGGTCGTTCACCAACTTCTCTTTCGCCTCGACAACAGGGGCTGGCAGAGCAGTGCGGCGACTGTACCCGGCGGTACGCGGGCGCGACAATCTTCGGCAGGTTTCGTGCTGGCGGGAAACGGGCATTCGGCCGTGTTTCGGGGGACTGCAGGCACGACCTTGGCCTGGCGTTCGATGAATGTTCGATATCAGGCGACTGTCAGGCCTTCGGCCCGGCCGGCCGCGGGAGCTTCCGTCTCCTCGATGTCGAGCGCCTGGCGTATCCCGGCCGCGACCGCGGGGTGGACGGGAAGCGCGAGATGTCCGACGCCGCTCACCCGCACGTTCTGCCCGAGCAGGTCCGGATGGTCGACGCAGGCCGTCTCCAGCGGGTCCATCAGCTGGTCGAGATCACTCCAGAAACCCACGAAACGCGTACGGCAGCCCGGCGCGGGCAGCCGCAGTTCACCGATCACGGGCGAGTCGGGGCGCATCTGGCGGACGATCGGGTGGGCGTTCATCAGGGGAGCGACCCGGGTGCCCGAGTGCGGCGTGCCGAGTGTGACGAGTGTGCGCACACGGTGGTCCCCGCCGAGGCGCTGCACGTAGTAGCGCGCGATCAGACCGCCGAGGCTGTGCCCGACGATGTCCACCCGCGCGTGGCCCGTGCGCTCGCAGATCTCCTCCACGTGCCGCCCTAGCAGCTCGGCGGCGGTGCGGATGTCACAGGTGAGCGGGGAGTAGTTGAGCGACTCGACGCGCTGCCTGCCGTGCTGGGCGAGGCTGCGCCGCAGCAGCACGAAGACCGAGCGGTTGTCGATGAACCCGTGCAGCAGCACCACCGGGGGCCTGGCGTCGCCCGGCAGCGTGGCGGTGTCCGGCGGCGGGAGCGGCGGGGCGGCCCGGCGCTCCTGGGCGATGCCGGACGGATAGAGGAGCAGATGCCCGGCGAGGATCGTGATCTCCAGGGCCGTCGCCTTCAGGAGAGCCGTCGAGAGTCCGGCCAGCCTGCCGGGAAGGATGCGCCGGCAGAGAGGAAGAAGGGGTTGCACTGCCCAGGTGGCCTTCATGGCCGACCTCCCGTCGGCACGCCGGAGGACGCCTCTGTCCCCCGTGTGCCCTCGTGGAAAGCCATGGGGCGGCGAGCCGGTGGTGGCCGGTGGCCCCGCCGCGCCCCGCTCGCGGCGCCGTGGTGCGGCGACTCGAGTCGGCTCTCCTGTCGCGCGCACCCCTCCGCGGCGTGTGCCGCAGGTCCCCGCGGCGCGTGTGCCGCGGAAATCAGAGACGAGCGCGGCGAACGTGTCCCACCGTGTGATTTCCCCCTCGGTCTCCACCGTGAAACTGCCGGGTGCGGGATGCTGGCGATAACGTTCGTTCACTTCCCCGGTCCGTGCGGCGCGGGGCACCGGGTTGTGTAGTCGGTTCATGGAGGCAGTGATGGGTGTGGCAGCCGGTCCGATCCGCGTGGTGGTGGCCAAGCCGGGGCTCGACGGCCACGATCGCGGGGCTAAGGTGATCGCGCGTGCGCTGCGCGACGCCGGTATGGAGGTCATCTACACGGGACTGCACCAGACCCCGGAGCAGATCGTGGACACGGCGATCCAGGAGGATGCCGACGCGATCGGTCTCTCCATCCTGTCCGGCGCCCACAACACGCTCTTCGCGGCCGTGATCTCCCTGCTCAAGGAGCGTGAGGCCGAGGACATCAAGGTCTTCGGCGGCGGCATCATCCCCGAGGCGGACATCGCGCCTCTCAAGGAGAAGGGTGTCGCGGAGATCTTCACGCCGGGCGCGACCACGGCGTCGATCGTGGACTGGGTACGGGCGAACGTGCGACAGCCCGCGGGGGCGTAGCGCTTCCAACGGGATGGCGGATGCCCGGTGCAGGTGCCGTCTTCGGAAACCGCGCGAGCCTTGGACGCACCGTCGCGCCCCTTGTGCCGGGCGCGGGACTCCGCTGGGGTGCGCCGGGCGCCGGTGCCGGGTGCCCGGAGCCGGCAGCGGAGTGCCCGGCCGCGGGGTGCCCGGTCACGGGGGCGGCTCCGTGAGCTCGGCCGACATGGTGGCTCGCAGCCGCAAGGTGGTGGTGAGGCGCTGGAAGGCCTCGGCCCAGTAACCGCCTGCCCCCGGGGAGGCGTCCTCCGGCTCGTCCGGGATCGCGGTGAGGCCCTCCAGACGCCCCGCCTCCCCCGGATCCAGGCACCGCTCGGCCAGCCCCATCACCCCGCTGAAACTCCACGGATAGCTGCCCGCGTCCCGCGCGATGTTCAGCGCGTCCACGACGGCCTGTCCGAGCGGCTCGCTCCACGGCACCGCGCACACACCGAGCAGCTGAAACGCCTCGGACAGCCCGTGCGTGGCGATGAACCGCGCCACCCACCCGGCCCGCTCGGCGGCGCCCAGCGTCGCGAGCAGTTTGGCCCGCTCCGCCAGCGACACCGCGCCCGGGCCGCCGGCCTCCGGGGCGGACGGCGCGCCGAGAAGCGCCCGCGACCAGTCGGGGTCCCGCTGCCGCACGGCCGCCCGGCACCACGCCCCGTGCAGCTCCGCCTGCCAGTCGTCCGTCACCGGCAGCGCCACGATCTCCTCCGGCGTACGCCCCCCGAGGCGGCGGGGCCACGTCCCGAGCGGCGCGGCCTCCACCAACTGGCCGAGCCACCAGGACCGTTCCCCCCGGCCCGCCGGCGGCTTGGGCACCACGCCGTCGCGCTCCATGCCCGCGTCGCACTGGTGGGGGGCCTCCACCACGATCGCCGGCACACTCCGCGTACGGTCCAGCGCGACGCAGGAACCGGCGCGGTCCGCCATCCGCGCGGCGAGCGCCGACGCGGGCAGCGCGGACAGCAGCTCCGCCGCCGTGGCCCGCACGTTGCGGCTCCGGTCGGCCAGCGCCCGCTCCAGGAACGGCTCGTCCGCGGCCTCCAGGCCCGTCCGCAGGGAGTCGAGGAACATCAGGCGGTCCTCCGCCCGCTCCGTCGTCCACGTCGTCGCCAGCAGCTCGCGGGCCGTCGCCGCGTCCTGCGCCCGGATCGCCGACAGGAGCGCGACCCGCTCGGCGAACAGCCCCTCCTCCCACAACTCCCGTATCCGCTCCGGCTCCCCGTGGCCCGGCAGTGACGCACCGCCGCCGGGCGCGGCGCGCAGCGCGAACCGCCAGTCCGCGTTGAGCCGCGCCAGCCACAGCGCGCGCGGACCCGCGAAGGCCAGCGCGGCGGGCCGCAGGTCGGTACGGCCCCGGGCGGCGTCCAGCAGCGCGGGCAGCGCCTGCGGCGGCGGGGCGAAACCGCGTGCGTTCGCCAGGGCCAGCCACTGCGGCAGCAGCTCCATCAGGTCGGGCGCAGAACCCCGGCGACCGCCCGACCCCGCGCCGGACCGGTCCGCCAGCAGCATCGCGAGCCGTCGGGCCGCGGCGGGCGGCAGGGGCGGGCGGGGGTCCCGCGCGGCCGGTTCGGGCCGGGCGGCGGCCCGCGCGGGGCGCAGCCCGGCCCGGCGCCGCACGGTCTCCACGGCGGCCGCGTCCAGCAGGGCTGCCGGTGCCTCCCGTCCCGGCGCCCACCCCGGTGGCGTACGCCGGTCGGTCCCGAGCAGCGCGGAGGTGACGAGCTCCTCCCAGGCGTCACCGGCGGGCGCGCCGGCAAAAGCGGCCGTGCTGTTCATGAGCGTCCTTTCGGCGGCCGGTCCGTCACGGCGGACGGGGAGAGATACGTCGTCAGCACAGGGGTACCGCCTCTCCCCGGCCCTCGGGCCAGGCGGTCAGGGGCGTGAAGCCGCGGTGGCCGCACTCGCCGAAGACGGTGACCGGTGCGCCGCCGGAGAGCGCGGCCAGGCGCCACAGCCCCGGGCGGGAAACGGCGGACGGGGCCACCGGCAGCGCCAGATCGCCCTCCGCGTCGGCCAGTTGCCAGGAATCGCCGGCCGGGGTCGGTACGACCCGGCTCAGCGTCACCGGGCAGGAGTCCAGCCAGGGGTCGGACCGCAGGGCCTCGCCGTAACGGGCGGTGGCCTCGGGCGTGGTCATGCCGGGCGGGCGTAGGTCCGTGGGCGCGGGGGCCGTGAACTGCTCGCCCAGCGCCGCCCGCAGCCGGCCGTCACCCGCGTACGCCGAGAGCTCCGCCTCGAAGGCCAGTCCCACCGGCAGCGCCAGCTCGGGTGCGCGGCCCGCCGGCCCGTAGGAGAGGAGCAGCGCGGTGCGGCCGGACCCGGCGCCGTGCAGCCAGATGCGGCGCGTGGTGAGGGTGCTGTCAGCCGTGTCGTACTGGGCGAGGACCAGCCAGTGGTCCCGCACCGGCGGGCCGTCGGCGGAGCCCGGCAGCCCCACCCGGGAACGGACCGTGGCCGCAAGGCCGTCCGGCAGCCGCTCCCGGCGCAACCACCCCTGGTCCAGCAGATGGAGCAGCGCGCACTCCTCCAGCAGCCGCACCGGCCACCCCGGGCCGGACGCCGGGATCGCCCCCAACTCCCGCACCCGCGCCGCCAGCCCGGGCGCCTGCGCGTCGACCATGCGGGCCGCCGTCTCCTCCCACATCCCGTACCCCGCCTGCTCGGTCCGGGCCAGGCCGCCGCGCAGCAGATCGGTCAGCCGCTGCTCCAGTTCCGCCGCCCCCGCGGTGATCCGCTCGGCCCGGCGCTCCGCCCGGCGCCGCGCCGCATCCGGATCCCCCGTGGCCGGGGGACCGGACGTCCGCTCCGCCCGCTTCTCGTCCGCGCGCCTCCTCCTTCCCTCCAGCCACTGCTCCGCCCAGTCCGGTGCCTGCCCCGGCGGCACCGCGCCGTCCTCGGCCGCCCGGAGCAGCAGCAGCCCCAGCGCGTGCTTGCACGGGAACTTCCGGCTCGGGCAACTGCATCTGTACGCGGGCCCGGTGGAGTCCGCGAGGTCGACGACCGTCTGATACGGCCTGCTGCCACTGCCCTTGCACAGTCCCCACACCGCCCCCTCGCCCGACCTGCCCGCCTCCGACCACGGTCCGGCCGTCCCGAGCCTGCTCCCCGCCTTGCGTGACGCGACGTCAGGCGCCAGTGCCAGCACCTGATCCGCCGTCCAGCGCACCCCCTGCTGAGTCATGACAACGACGGTAGATCCCGCCACTGACAATCGATCCAGGCGAGGGTATCCGCGCAGGTCAGAGCGCATTGTCAGTGGCGTGGTGCACGGTGGAGCCAGATCGAACCGGCCGAGCTGGAGGGGGACCGAGCCATGTCCGTGTCCGTTGACCCGTCGTCCATCAATCCGCCCGCGGGAAAGCTCCCGGGGCGGCCCGCGGAGGAGGCGGGCGAGGTGCTGCGGCCGCATGCCGAGACCGCCTTCGCCGCCGAACTCGCCGCGCTGGCCGCGCAGGACGACCGGCCGCGGCCGGCCCGCTGGCGGATGTCACCGTGGGCCGTCGCGACGTATCTGCTGGGCGGCACCCTGCCGGACGGCACGGTCGTCACACCCAAGTACGTGGGCCCGCGCCGCATCGTCGAGGTCGCCGTCACCACGCTCGCCACCGACCGGGCCCTGCTCCTGCTCGGCGTGCCCGGCACCGCCAAGACGTGGGTGTCCGAGCATCTCGCCGCGGCCGTCAGCGGCGACTCGACGCTGCTCGTCCAGGGCACGGCGGGGACCCCGGAAGAAGCCATCCGCTACGGCTGGAACTACGCGCAGCTGCTCGCGCACGGCCCCAGCCGCGACGCACTGGTGCCGAGCCCCGTCATGCGGGCCATGGCCGAGGGCATGACGGCCCGTGTCGAGGAGCTGACCCGGATCCCGGCCGACGTCCAGGACACGCTGATCACGATCCTGTCGGAGAAGATCCTGCCGATACCGGAGCTGGGGCAGGAGGTGCAGGCCGTCCGCGGCTTCAACCTGATCGCCACGGCCAACGACCGGGACCGCGGGGTGAACGAGCTGTCCAGCGCGCTGCGCCGCCGTTTCAACACGGTGGTGCTGCCGCTGCCCGAGAGCGCCGACGCCGAGGTCGACATCGTCTCGCGGCGCGTCGACCAGATCGGCCGCTCCCTCGACCTGCCGGCCGCGCCCGAGGGCGTCGACGAGATCCGCCGCGTCGTCACGGTCTTCCGTGAGCTGCGCGACGGCGTCACGGCCGACGGGCGGACGAAGCTGAAGTCCCCGAGCGGCACGCTGTCCACCGCCGAGGCGATCTCCGTCGTCACCAACGGCCTGGCCCTCGCCGCCCACTTCGGCGACGGCGTCCTGCGCCCGAGCGACGTGGCCGCCGGCATCCTCGGTGCCGTCGTCCGCGATCCGGCCGCCGACCGGGTCATCTGGCAGGAGTACCTGGAAGCGGTCGTCCGTGAGCGGGACGGCTGGAAGGACTTCTACCGGGCGTGCCGGGAGGTGAGCGCGTGAGCGTGCCGGGCGGGCCGCCGAGGGGGGCGGGGGAGGACGAGCCGGACGCGGGCGCCACGGCGGGAGCGGGTGCCTCCGTGGCGCCGGACGCGATGGCCTCCGTGGTCCCGGAGGCAGGTGCCTCCGCAGGAGACGGAGACGGAGACGGAGGCGGGCCGGCGGGCTCGCGGGGCGGCGGGCCGGCGGGGGCGCGAGGTGGTGGGCTCTCGGGCCGGGGGCGGGGGCCGCTGCTGCTGGGGGTGCGGCATCACGGGCCGGGGTCGGCGCGGGCGGTACGGGCCGTGCTGGACGAGGCCCGGCCCCGGACGGTGCTGATCGAGGGGCCGCCGGAGGCCGACGCGCTGATCCCGTTCGCCGCCTACGCGGACCTGCGGCCGCCCGTCGCGCTCCTCGCCCACGCCGTGGACGAGCCCGGACGGTCGGCGTTCTGGCCGCTCGCCGAGTTCTCACCGGAGTGGGTGGCGATCCGCTGGGCCGTGGAGCACGGGGTCCCGGCCCGTTTCATCGACCTCCCGGCGGCACACACGCTGGCGTGGGGGAGGCAGGACACGGAGCCGGACGACGCGGCTGCCGAGGCCGAGGCCGAGGCCGGGTCCGGCACCGACGCCCTGCGCGTCGACCCCCTGGCCGTGCTCGCGGAGACCGCCGGCTACGACGACCCCGAGCGTTGGTGGGAGGACGTGGTCGAGCACCGGGCCGGAGCCGGAACCGACGTGTACGCGCCCTTCGCCGTGCTGGCCGAGGCCATGACCGCACTGCGCGAGGCGTACGGGATCGGCGGTCACGACCGGGACCCGGTGCGGGAGGCGCACATGAGACTCCAGCTGCGGTCCGCGCAGCGGGAGTTCGGGGACGACGTGGCCGTGGTGTGCGGGGCGTGGCACGTGCCGGCCCTGCGTGAGAAGCACACCGTCACGGCCGACCGCGCCCTGCTGAAGGGGCTGCCCAAGGTCAAGGCCGACATGACGTGGGTGCCGTGGACGCACCGCCGGCTGTCCCGGGCCGGTGGGTACGGGGCGGGCATCGACTCGCCCGGCTGGTACGGGCACCTCTTCCGCGTCCGGGACCGCCCGGTCGAGCGCTGGATGACGAAGGTGGCCGGACTGCTGCGCGACGAGGACCGCATGGTGTCCTCCGCGCACGTGATCGAGGCCGTGCGCCTGGCGGACACGCTCGCCGCGATGCGTGGCCGCCCGCTGCCGGGGCTGACCGAGACCACCGACGCCGTGCGCGCCGTGATGTGCGAGGGCTCGGACGTGCCGCTCGCGCTCGTGCACGACCGCCTGGTCGTCGGGGACGTCCTCGGGGAGGTGCCGGAATCCGCGCCCGCGGTGCCGCTGCAGCGCGACCTCACCCGGCTCCAGCGGCGGCTGCGGATCAAGCCGGAGCCGCTGGAGCGGGAGTTGGAGCTCGACCTGCGGAAGGAGACCGACGCCGCGCGCAGCCGGCTGCTGCACCGGCTGCGGCTCCTCGGCGTCCGCTGGGGCGAGCCCGCCGTGTCGCGGGGGAGTACGGGCACCTTCCGGGAGACCTGGCGGCTGCGGTGGGAGCCGGAGCTGTCCGTGCGGGTGGCCGAGGCCGGGGGGTGGGGCACGACCGTCCTGTCCGCGGCGACCGCCAGGGCTGCGTCGGACGCCGTCGCCGCGGGCTCCCTGGCCGACGTCACGGCACTCGCCGAGCGTTGCCTGCTCGCCGAGCTGCCGGACGCGCTGCCCGTGGTGATGCGCGTCCTCGCCGACCGCGCCGCCCTCGACGCGGACGTCGGTCATCTGGCCCAGGCACTCCCCGCCCTGGTCCGTTCCCTGCGCTACGGCGATGTGCGCGGCACGGGCACCCAGGCCCTGACCGAGGTCGCGGCGGGCCTCGCCGAGCGCGTCTTCGTCGGGCTGCCGCCGGCCTGCGCGGCCCTGGACACCGACGCCGCCGAGGAGATGCGGCGCCATGTGGACGCGGTCCAGGGAGCCGTGGGGCTGCTGGCGGAGGCACAGGCCGCGGCGCGCGAGGCGGCGGAACCGGGAGGGACGCGGGACCAGGGCCTCGTCCGGGACCGCTGGCACTCGGTCCTGCGGGTGCTGTCGGGGCGGGACGCCGTGCCGGGGGTGATCCGGGGGCGCGCCGTCCGGCTGCTGCTGGACGGTGGGGAGCTGGAGCAGGACGAGGCCGCCCGGCTCATGGGGCTCGTGCTGTCCCCGGGGACGGCGCCGGGCGACGCGGCGGCGTGGATCGAGGGGTTCGTCGGCGGCGGCTCGGGCGGCGGAATGCTGCTCGTGCACGACGAACGGCTCCTGGGGCTGGTGGACGCGTGGCTGACGGGGGTGCCGGCCGACGCGTTCACGGACGTACTGCCGCTGCTGCGACGCACGTTCTCGGCGTACGAGACCGGCGTGCGCCGGACGCTCGGCGAACTGGTGCGGCGCGGGCCAGGACCGGGGGCGCGGGTCTTGGCGACCGCGTCGGCGGTACCCGGGTTCGCGGCCGGCCTCGACGCGGAGCGCGCGGACGCCGTACTGCCGGTGCTGCGCCTGCTGCTGGGCTTCGGGGAAGCCGACGGTCCGCCGGGCACCGACGGTCCGCCGGGCACCGACGGTCCGCCGGGCACCGACGGTTCCCGTGGCTCCGACGGTTCCTCGGGCACCGGCGGCTCGATCGACACCGGTGGCTCCGGCGGCGATGACGACGACGTCAGGGGGGTGGCCTGATGGCCGCGGGAGTGACGAACGGTGCGGAGGCGGGCGGACGTTCCGGAGTCGGCACGGGGGCCGGCGCCGACGAACGGCTGCGCCGGTGGCGGCTCGTCCTGGGAGGGGACGCCGCGGACGGCACCGGCTGCACGCTCACCGGTCAGGACGCGGCGATGGACCAAGCGCTCGCCGCGCTGTACGGGAAGGGGGACAGCGCGCGGTCGGGACGGGAGCGCGGCGCGGGACTCGGAGCGTCGGCGCCGTCCGTCGCGCGCTGGCTCGGGGACATCCGGACGTACTTCCCCTCCTCCGTCGTCCAGGTCATGCAGCGGGACGCCATCGACCGGCTCGGGCTGGCCACGCTGCTCCTCGAACCGGAGATGCTGGAGGCGGTGGAGGCCGACGTCCACCTCGTGGGCACCCTGCTCTCGCTGAACAAGGCCATGCCCGAGACGACGAAGGAGACGGCGAGAGCCGTCGTACGCAAGGTCGTCGAGGATCTGGAGAAGCGGCTCGCCACCCGCACCCGGGCCACGCTCAGCGGCGCGCTCGACCGCAGCGCCCGGATCAGCAGGCCCCGCCACCACGACATCGACTGGAACCGCACCATCGCGGCCAACCTCAAGCACTACCTGCCCGAGTACCGCACGATCGTGCCCGAGCGGCTGATCGGCTACGGGCGGGCGTCCCAGTCCGTGAAGAAGGAGGTCGTCCTCTGCATCGACCAGTCGGGGTCGATGGCGGCGTCCGTCGTCTACGCGTCCGTGTTCGGGGCCGTCCTCGCGTCCATGCGGTCCATCGCCACCCGGCTCGTCGTGTTCGACACAGCCGTCGTCGACCTCACCGACCAGCTCGACGACCCGGTGGACGTCCTCTTCGGCACCCAGCTCGGCGGTGGTACGGACATCAACAGGGCGCTGGCGTACTGCCAGTCGCAGATCACCCGGCCGGCGGACACGGTGGTCGTGCTGATCAGCGACCTCTACGAGGGAGGCATACGGGACGAGATGCTGAAGCGGGTCGCGGCGATGAAGGCGTCGGGGGTGCAGTTCGTGACGCTGCTGGCGCTGTCCGACGAGGGGGCGCCCGCGTACGACCGGGAGCACGCTGCGGCGCTCGCGGCCCTCGGAGCACCGGCGTTCGCCTGCACGCCCGACCTGTTCCCCGACGTGATGGCGGCGGCGATCGAGAAACGGCCGTTGCCGATACCGGACAACACGTGAGGAGAGCCTGATACCGGTCATGTATACCCATCGGTAACAGGGGGCTTGCGCAACCTCCGCAGTCCCGTGCGAGTATCGGCACCTTCTTCGAATTCAGTGGTGTGTGCTTCATGTCGTGCACAGTGCCGCCGGATTCTGCCCAGTTCCGCCGCACGGGAGCGCTCGCCGTCTTGGCCCTGTCAGTCGCACCGCCCTTCCCCGGTGCCGCTCTGCGCGTGATGCGCACGGTGGCCGGGCGGCGTGCGCTGCAACTGGGCCTGCTGGTGAGCGGGTTGTTCGCGCTGGGGGCGCTCGGCGGGCAGCAGGCGCAGGCGGCGGACGCGGCCTCGCCGGCCCCCGTGGGTGTCGTACGGCCGGTCCACGGAACGGTCGAGTCCCTGCGTGAGGGCGCCGAGTCGGCCGGGAGCCGGGTCGAACACGCCGTCAGGAGCGTGCTGGGGGAGGCGGCCGGGCGCTCGGACCAGGGCGCGCACTCCGGGGCGGCCACCTCCCTCCCGGCCCCGGGAGTCCCGGGCGCCGGCCCCTGGACCGGCCCCCCGCAGCCCGACGCCGCACGCACCGGGCCCGGGACGTCGCCCTCCGCGACCGCCGGTCGGCCTGGGCCCTCGGCACCCATCGGCCAGCCCGGACCCACGGTCACGGACAGGGGCCTCCGCCCCGCGACCGACCCGCTCGCGCACCACGCGACCGACGTACGTGCACGCCACGCGACCGACGTACGTGCACGCCCCGAGACGGACGCACTCGTACGCCCCGTCACGGACCACGTCCTGCGCCCTGTCACCGACACGGCGGTGCGCCGTGTCACCGACACCGCGGTGCGGCCGGTCACGCAGACCGTGCGACCGGTCACGCAGACCGTGCGGCCCGTGACTCACGTCGTGCGGCCCGTGGGTGACCTCGTGGGGACCGTGGTCGGGACGGCCGTCGAGGGGCTGGGCGAGGTTCCGGTGCAGCTCCCGGAGCTGCCCGCGCAGCAGCCGCCCCTCCCCTCCCTCCCCTCCCTCCCCTCCGTGCCCTCTCTCCCGTCCGTGCCCCCTCTGCCGTCGGTACCCGGGGGCCCCGAGACGCCGGAGTCACCGGAGTCGGAGTCGCCCGGGTTGCCGAGCGCGGGCCAGGTCCTGCCGGCCCCCGCCTCCCCGCAGGAGCCGGACACCACCGCCACGCCCCGGCAGGACACGACGGGGCACGGAGCCGGCACCGCGAACGCCGGGCCGGGCCTCGCGTACGGGCCGAGTCCCGCGTGGACCGGGGCGGCGGCCGAGGACGCGCCCGGGCAGCACCGGCAGCACCCGCACGCCGTCGGCGTGCGGACCGCGCAGACGCGGCCCTCGCATCAGGCTCCCGGCGGCGATCCGGCCGACGCACTGGCCGACCGGTCGGCGGCCGACAGCGGTGCGCCGCGCCACGGCGACCCGCACGCCGCCGTCACCCCGGACCACCGGGCCCCGCTGCGGCTCGTGCCCGGCGTCGCCGCGACCGCCACGGCGGCCGGAACCCGGGACAGGCACCGGGACATCCGCGAGTTCCCCGGCTAGGGCGGCACCTCTCTCCGCGGCGGCCGACCGCGCGGGGACGGAACGGACCTGCCCGTCGTCCGGGCGTCCCTCCGTACCCGTACCCGTACGGGGCTACGAGCCCCGCGCCGAGCCCTCCGCGGGACACCCCAAGACGCCCAGGACGTCTTCGGACGCCTCGGCACGCCGGTCCCGCAAGAGGCCGCGCCGGGCCGAACCGAACCCGGAGCGCCATGTCCGACAGCGACGCCCGCCCCGTGGCAGAACGCCGGGGCAGGGCCGTCGTCAGGCGTCCCACCGACTCCGCGGGGGCGTAAAGCCCCGGACGGCCGAAAACCGTCGGTCCGTCCACCGAGACCCCCGCGGCCAGGCCCGCACGGTCCCCATTGGGGTGGGGACCTGCGAGCCGGGCCTCTCGGCACCGTCGAGAGGCCGGGGCCTCCACATCCGGTGGAGACCCCTCCCAGGGACCTCACCGGGCCAACCCCAGCCCGGTGAGGTCCCGCTTTCGAGGGGATCTGTGACAGGTATCACCGCTCAGGTGTGATCTGCGATTTAGGGACCCACGGCGTGCGGCGATAACCTGCGGGACGGACATGCCGCGCGCTCGGACACCGTGTGCGCCACCCTTGTGACAGCGGACGTCACGTTGCCCTTCGCGGCACGCCCACGCAGACAACGAACCGCGAGATCACTGATAGGGACGGACGCGCGTGGACCTGTTCGAGTACCAGGCGAGGGACCTCTTCGCCAAGCACGGTGTACCGGTGCTGGCCGGTGAAGTCATTGACACGCCTGAGGCAGCCCGCGAGGCGACCGAGCGTCTTGGCGGCAAGTCCGTCGTCAAGGCCCAGGTGAAGGTGGGAGGCCGCGGCAAGGCCGGTGGCGTGAAGCTGGCCGCCACCCCGGACGAGGCCGTCGCCCGGGCGACGGACATCCTCGGGATGGACATCAAGGGCCACACGGTCCACAAGGTGATGATCGCCGAGACGGCCCCCGAGATCCTCGAGGAGTACTACGTCTCGTACCTCCTCGACCGCACCAACCGCACCTTCCTGGCCATGGCCTCGGTGCAGGGCGGCATGGACATCGAGGAGGTCGCGGAGAAGACCCCCGAGGCCCTCGCGAAGGTCCCGGTCGACTCCAACGAGGGCGTCTCGATCGAGAAGGCCCGCGAGATCGTCGCCCAGGCCAAGTTCCCGGCCGAGGTCGCCGAGAAGGTCGCCGAGGTCCTCGTGACCCTCTGGGACACCTTCGTCGCCGAGGACGCGCTCCTCGTCGAGGTGAACCCGCTGGCCAAGGTCGCCTCCGGCGACATCCTGGCCCTCGACGGCAAGGTGTCCCTGGACGCCAACGCCGAGTTCCGCCAGCCGGAGCACGAGGCGCTCGAGGACAAGGACGCGGCCGACCCGCTCGAGGCCGCGGCCAAGGCCAAGAACCTCAACTACGTCAAGCTCGACGGTGAGGTCGGCATCATCGGCAACGGCGCGGGTCTGGTCATGTCGACCCTCGACGTCGTCGCGTACGCCGGTGAGGCCCACGGCGGCGTGAAGCCCGCCAACTTCCTCGACATCGGCGGCGGCGCCTCCGCGCAGGTCATGGCGAACGGCCTGGAGATCATCCTCGGCGACCCGGACGTCAAGTCCGTGTTCGTCAACGTCTTCGGCGGCATCACCGCGTGCGACGAGGTCGCCAACGGCATCGTCCAGGCGCTGCAGCTGCTCGCCGACAAGGGCGAGGAAGTCACCAAGCCGCTGGTCGTCCGTCTCGACGGCAACAACGCGGAGCTGGGTCGCAAGATCCTGTCGGACGCCAACCACCCGCTGGTCCAGCGCGTGGACACCATGGACGGCGCGGCCGACAAGGCCGCCGAGCTCGCGGCCGCGAAGTAAGGGATAGAGGACCAGACCACCATGGCTATCTTCCTCAACAAGGACAGCAAGGTCATCGTCCAGGGCATGACCGGTGCCACGGGCATGAAGCACACCAAGCTCATGCTGGCCGACGGCACGAACATCGTCGGCGGCGTGAACCCGCGCAAGGCCGGCACGTCCGTCGACATCGACGGCACCGAGATCCCGGTCTTCGGCACGGTCGCCGAGGCGATGGAGAAGACCGGCGCCAACGTGTCCGTCCTCTTCGTGCCGCCGGCCTTCGCCAAGGCCGCCGTCGTCGAGGCGATCGACGCGGAGATCCCCCTCGCGGTCGTCATCACCGAGGGCATCGCGGTCCACGACTCCGCCGCCTTCTGGGCGTATGCGAAGGCCAAGGGCAACAAGACCCGCATCATCGGCCCGAACTGCCCCGGCCTCATCACGCCGGGCCAGTCCAACGCCGGCATCATCCCGGGCGACATCACGAAGCCGGGCCGCATCGGTCTGGTCTCGAAGTCCGGCACGCTGACGTACCAGATGATGTACGAGCTGCGTGACATCGGCTTCTCGTCCGCCGTCGGCATCGGTGGCGACCCGGTCATCGGTACGACGCACATCGACGCGCTCGCCGCGTTCGAGGCCGACCCCGACACCGACCTGATCGTGATGATCGGTGAGATCGGCGGCGACGCCGAGGAGCGTGCGGCCGACTTCATCAAGGCCAACGTCTCCAAGCCGGTCGTCGGCTACGTCGCGGGCTTCACCGCGCCCGAGGGCAAGACGATGGGCCACGCCGGCGCCATCGTCTCCGGCTCCTCCGGCACGGCCGCCGCGAAGAAGGAGGCCCTCGAGGCCGCCGGCGTCAAGGTCGGCAAGACGCCGACCGAGACGGCGAAGCTGGCGCGCGAGATCCTCGCGGGCTGACCTCCCCACTCGGTGTTCGCGGCCGCGCGCCGGGCTGTCGTCACCTGCCCTCCGGGACGAGCCTTCCCGGACCGTTCTCCGTCTCCGACCTGAGCTTGGAGCGCAGATCTAGTTCGTCCTCGGAGAGGGTGCCGGGAGCGGCGCGCGGCGGTACCCCGCGCACGGTCGTGCCCGGGGACAGCGGGGGCTCGTAGTGGTCCGGGGCGGTGGCCAGCGTCAGCGTCGTGGCGCTGACGAGGAGTGTCGTGACGGCGATGGCCGCGCGGGTCCAGCTGCGGGCGCGGCGCTCGCTGCCGCTGCGCACCGCCTTGGCACCGGGCGCGTGCAGCCGCTCCGAGCCCGCCAGCGCGGCGAGGCGGCGGTGCAGTTCCTCGGGGGCGGAGAGTTCCGGCATGCGCGCTGCGAGGGCCTCGCGTGCGTGCAGCAGCCTGTTCGCGGTCGCCGGCGTGCTCGCCTCCGTCTCGGCCGCGGTGTCGGGCAGGTCGAGCCCGACACCGTCGTACAGCACCAGGGTGCGCCGGTGGACCGGCGGCAGCTTCAGGATGGCGGCGAGCAGGGCGCGGTCGGCCGCGTCGGCGGGCGGCGGCTCCGGACGCCGGTGGCGCAGCCGCAGCCGGAGCCAGGGGGAGAGCGCGTACTCGTACGCCGTCGCCCGCACCCAGCCGGCCGGGTCCCGGTCGACGGCCACCTCCGGCCAGCGCTGCCAGGCCAGTTGGAAGGCCCGCTCCACGGACTCCCGCGCCAGCTCGCGCCGCCCGGTCAGCAGATACGTCTGCCGTACGAGGGCGGGCGCGCAGAACTCGTAGAGCATGTCGAAGGCCTGAGTGGGCGTCAGGGGCTCTGCCCGGGACCTCGGTTCGGTCTTCTGAGGAGCGTCCGGCCCGGTCCCCGCGGGGGCGTCGGCCGGGTCCGGGGTGCCCGGTGAGGGTGTGGACGGCGCTGTCTCCGTCGATCCACCGGGGTCCGTTGCGGGGAGTGCGTCGGCGCCGGCGGGCACGAGGACGAGCTGGGACCGCTGTACGGGCGTCCCGGGCCGGGCGTGTGCGGGCACGGTCTCGGGGCCGCGCCGGGACGCCTGCTCGATCTCCTGTTCGGCCAGCAGTTCGGCGTACGCCTCCCGCTCGCGGCCGTGTGGAGTGGTGCGCCCGCTCTCCCAGGAGCGGACCGTCTCGCGGCTGACACCCACCCGGTCCGCGACCTGAGCCTGGGTCAGCCCGGCGGCCTCGCGCAGGCGCCGGCGCCGCTTGGGGGAGGGCAGCGGGGTGGCGGGGCTCTGCGTCACAGGGTGCCCCTTCGCGCGAAAAAGTACATAAAACGTATATTGAGCGACACATCGGTTGTTTGCCTGTTACGACGAGAAAGCGCGTGTCGTTGGCAGCATGGCGTCGTGACCCATCTGACCGACCGCAGCCCGTCGTTGTCGTCCCTGCGCCTCCGGTGGCGCGACCGATCCCCGGGCCTCGGCACGGGCGCGCTGGGCGGCGCCGTCGCGGCGGGCCTCGGGCTCGGCTGCTTCGCCGTGCTGGTGACGGTGCTGTGGATCAGCTCGCCGTACCCGGACAGCGGGCCTGGCGGAGCCCTGCACGTCGCCGCGGCCCTGTGGCTGCTGGCGCACGGCGTCGAACTCGTCCGCACCGAAACCCTGACCGGCGTCCCCGCCCCCGTCGGAGTCACCCCGCTGCTCCTGGTCGCGCTTCCCGCGTGGCTGCTGTACCGGGCGGCGCGGGACACCGTGGACGCCGTGCCCGTCCCCGGCAGGGCGTGGGCCGGGGTCGTCGGGGGCTACCTCGCGGTCGGCGGCGCGGCCGCGCTGTACGCCTCGGGCGGGGAGCTGCGGCCCTCCTGGCTGTGGACCCTGCTGTGCCTGCCCGTCCTCGTCGTGGTCGCGGCGGGCGCGGGAGTGTGGGCCGCGTACGGGCGTCCGGGCGGGCCGCTGCCCCCGGCCGTGCGTCGCGGGCTCGGCATTCTTCGCCCGGGCGTACGTCGTTTCGTCGTCGCCGCCGCCCTCGTGCCGGACGCCCGCCGCAGGCTGGCGGTCGCGCTGCGGGCGGCCGGGGCCGGGACGGCGGCTCTCATCGGCGCGGGCGCACTGCTGGTCGCGGTCTCCCTGCTCTGGCACGGGGGAGCGGCCCGGAACTCGTTCCTCCAGCTCACGGACGTGTGGTCGGGCCGCTTCGCCGTCCTGCTGCTGTGCCTGGCCCTCGTGCCGAATGCGGCGGTGTGGGCGGCGGCGTACGGGCTGGGACCGGGGTTCGTGCTGGGCGCCGGTCAGGTGGCGGCGCCGCTGTCCGCTGCCGCCGTGGGTCCGACTCTGCCGCCGTTTCCGCTGCTGGCGGCGGTTCCGGAGGCCCCCGGGTCACCGTGGGGCCTGGCGGCCGCGGTGGTGCCCGCGGCGGGCGGCGTGACGGTCGCCTGGTACGTGGCGCGGACGGCCTCGCGGGAGCGGACGGCGGCGTGGTCCGTGCGGCGCACGGCGGGCACGGTCTGTCTCGCCGCGGGGCTGTGCGGCATCGCCCTCGCGCTGCTCGCCGGGGCGGCGGGCGGGCCGCTCGGGGTCTTTGCCCTGGCCCACTTCGGACCGGTGTGGTGGCAGGCCGGGGGCGCGGCCGCGGGGTGGACCGCGGTGCTGGGAACACCGGTGGCGTGGGGCCTGCGGGCGTGGTGGCTCCGGACACCGAGTCCGGCGGCGAAGCAGGAACCGCCGGCACGGACACCGGCACCGGCACGGACACCCGGACGGGCACCGGCACCGGCACCGGCACCGAAGCTGAGCCTGAAGCTGACGTCGGCGCTGAAGAAGAAGCCGAAGCCGAAGCCGAAGCAGGGGTTGACGGAAGGCACGGCGGTACGGGACTCGGGGGTACGTGAGGCGCCGGTGCGGGGCGCGGGGGCCGGCGGGGCGCCGGGGCGGCCAGTGGAGGTACGGGACTCAGGTGCCCGTGAAGCAGGAGGCGGGACCCCGGATGTCCGCGAGGCGGCCGGGCAGGTCGCGCGGTCGCGGGACTCGGGTACCGGTGAGGTGCCGGGCGGGGCCGTGGACGTGCCGGCGCCGGGCGCAGGCGCGCCGGAGACGGCGGACCCGGCGGTACGCGAGCCGACGACGGGAGACACGGAGCGGACCGAACCGGGACCGGGACGGGGCTCGGCCGCATCGAGCCCGGGGAAGCCGAGCCCGGCCGAACCGGGACGGGAGAAGCGGAAGCCGGGGAAGCGGAAGGCGGCCGCATCGAGCCATGCCGCATCGCGCCCGGGGAAGCCGAGCCCGGCCGAACCGGGACGGGAGAAGCGGAAGCCGGGGAAGCCGAGCCCGGCCGCATCAAGCCCGGGGAAGCCGAGCCCGGCCGAACCGGGACGGGAGAAGCGGAAGCCGGGGAAGCCGAGCCCGGCCGCACCGGGCCCGGAGAAGCCGAGCCCTGCCGAACCAAACGCGGTCGAACCGGACGCGACCGAACCGGACGCGACCGAACCGGACGCGACCGAACCGGACGCGGTCGGGCGTGATGCCGGCGCGCGCCGTCCCGGGGCGGCCGCCCCGTCCCCGACGGGCTCCTGGCTCTCCCGGCTGTGGGTCCCCCGTCGCGGCCGGGCGGACGCACAGGACCAGGAGCGCGCGGCACCCCGCCCGACACCCGGCACGGCGGCCGGGCCGCCGGACGACGACCCCGATCTCGCGCCGTACGACCTCCTGCCGTCCGATGCCCCGGGCTGGCACGACGACGCGTCGCGCGCCTCCCGCTGGGCCGCCCTCAAGGACGCCGCGGTCGCTCCCGCGGACCCGGCCGCGGACCCCGAGCCCTGACGGGGACGGTCCCGGCGGTCCCGGCGGTCCGGGTCAGTTCTTGCCCAGCAGGCTCCGCAGCTCCTTGGGGAGCAGATCGTCGCAGGACTGCTTGGCCGCGGTGGTGAGAGCGTCGTTCGTGCAGGTGTAGTAGTCGCTGTAGACCAGTTGGGCGGTGAACGTGAGGGCGACCATGGCGAGCGCGAGGGACGCGGTGACCAGGCCGCTCACGGCGGCGCTCGTCTGCGGGCGGACGCTCGGGTCGGGGGCCTGGGCGCCCGGTTCCGGCGTGCGGGGCTTGGCGCGGACGGAGCTGACGCCCCAGTACATGGCCAGCGCGCCGAGCAGCAGCGCCACGGACGGCCAGCTGAAGAGGGCGAAGAAGAAGGCCCACATGCCGGTGAGCAGCGAGTAGCGGGCGCGGCGCTGGGCCGGGTCGGCCGGGTCCCAGCGCATACCGGAGCCGGGGCCGCCCTTGCCGCCTTCACGGCCGTCGCCGGGGTCGCCCTGGCCACCGGGGCGGTCGCCGAACCCGCCGTTCTGCGAGGGTCCGGGCTGGCGATCGCTCCACTGGCTGCCCCAGGGCGAACGACCGCCCTCGTCGGAACCCTCTCCGCGGCCTCCGTCCGCCGGTCGGCGCGGTTGCCACGGCTGGTCCGGGGTGCCCTCGGGCGGCGGCGCGAACGGGTTGTGGTCCGCGTCGGACCCCGGCGCGGAACCGGCACCCGAGCCGTCACGCCCGTCCGAGGCGTCACGCCCGCCCGAGCTGTCGCGCCCGTCCGAGGAGCCGTCGCCACCGGAGGTGTCGCGTCCGCCGGAGGAGGTGGGCCCGGTTCCGGGCGCGTCCCCGTCCTCCCGCGGCGGCGTGGGCGAAGGGCGCCGCTCGCGCAGCAGGAGCGGAGGGAGTCGGAGACTGCGGTCCGGCATCAGGTGTGCGTCTTCCCCTTGGTGGTTCTGGCGGGCGGTGTGCGCGCGAGCTTCGGTGCTCGCGACACCCGCCCCGAGTGTTCGAGACCGGGGCGCGCGCCCCGGGGTGTTCGGGACCGGGACTCGCGCCCCGGCGTGTACGGAACCGGGACTCGCGCCCCGCTCAACTGCCCGCGGCTCGCGCCCGGGCGTCCGGGTCCCGGGCGGCTCGCGCCCCGACGTACAGGACCCGCGCCCGCGCATGCGTGCCCGTCCAGATCAACGTCCGACGCGCGCGGGGCGTTCCCCCGCGCCGAGCGGCGTTCCCGGACAGGCGCTCACCAGACGCTACCTTCCGGCCACGCCCCCGTCCCGTGGGGGCCGCCCCGTGTGCCGGTATCGTTGCTGCCGGTCGGCCGCTTCGTAGACTTCCCCGTATCCAGGGGCGCGAAGCATTCGTACGACCGTACAAACGCTTCCCCGAGAAAGGGCCCCGCCGTGGCCAAGGCCAAGCGCCTCGTCGTGCTGGTCTCCGGATCAGGCACGAACCTGCAGGCACTGCTCGACGCCGTCGAGTCCCAGGGCACCGAGGCCTACGGAGCCGAGATCGTGGCCGTCGGTGCGGACCGGGACGGCATCGTGGGGCTGGAGCGCGCGCGGCGGGCCGGGATCGAGACCTTCGTCCGGCGGGTCGGGGACTACGGCACCCGTGACGAGTGGGACGCGGCGCTCGCCGAGGCGACCGCCGCGTACGAGCCCGACCTGGTCGTCTCCGCCGGGTTCATGAAGATCGTGGGCAAGGAGTTCCTGGCCCGGTTCGGCGGGCGGTTCGTGAACACCCACCCCGCGCTGCTGCCCAGTTTCCCGGGAGCCCACGGCGTGCGGGACGCGCTCGCGTACGGCGCGAAGGTCACCGGATGCACCGTCCACTTCGTCGACGACGGTGTCGACACCGGCCCGATCATCGCCCAGGGCGTGGTCGAGGTGCGGGACGAGGACGAGGAAACCGCTCTTCACGAGCGCATCAAGGAAGTCGAGCGAAGGCTGCTCGTCGATGTCGTGGGGCGGCTCGCCCGCAACGGCTATCGCATCGAGGGACGAAAGGTAGTTATCCAGTGACCGCCGAGAGCAACAAGCGGCCCCTTCGCCGGGCGCTCGTCAGCGTCTACGACAAGACCGGTCTGGAAGAGCTGGCGCGCGGGCTGCACGAGGCCGGGGTCGAGCTCGTCTCCACCGGCTCCACCGCATCGAGGATCGCCGCGGCCGGTGTCCCGGTCACCAAGGTCGAGGAGCTCACCGGCTTCCCCGAGTGCCTGGACGGCCGGGTCAAGACCCTGCACCCCAAGGTCCACGCCGGCATCCTCGCCGACCTGCGCCTGGCGGACCACCGGGCGCAGCTCGCCGAGCTGGGCGTGGAGCCGTTCGACCTCGTCGTCGTCAACCTGTACCCGTTCCGTGAGACCGTCGCGTCCGGGGCGTCGCCCGACGAGTGCGTCGAGCAGATCGACATCGGCGGCCCCTCCATGGTCCGCGCCGCCGCCAAGAACCACCCGTCCGTGGCCGTCGTCACCAGCCCCGCGCGGTACGGCGACGTCCTGGCCGCGGTCGAGGACGGCGGCTTCGACCTCGCCGCCCGCAAGCGGCTCGCCGCCGAGGCCTTCCGGCACACGGCCGCGTACGACGTGGCCGTCGCCTCCTGGTTCGCCGACGGGTACGCCCCGGCGGACGACAGCGGTTTCCCCGAGTTCCTCGGCCACACCTACGAGCGCAAGAACACCCTCCGCTACGGCGAGAACCCGCACCAGGGCGCCGCGCTGTACGTCGACGGCACGGGAGGCCTCGCCGAGGCGGAGCAGCTGCACGGCAAGGAGATGTCGTACAACAACTTCACGGACACGGACGCCGCGCGCCGTGCCGCGTACGACCACGACGAGCCCTGCGTCGCGATCATCAAGCACGCCAACCCGTGCGGCATCGCCGTCGGCGCGGACGTCGCCGAGGCGCACCGCAAGGCGCACGCCTGCGACCCGCTCTCCGCGTTCGGCGGTGTGATCGCCGTCAACCGTCCGGTGTCGAGGGAGATGGCCGAGCAGGTCGCCGAGATCTTCACCGAGGTCATCGTGGCGCCCGGTTACGAGGACGGCGCGCTCGACGTGCTCACCAAGAAGAAGAACATCCGGGTGCTGCGCGCGAACGGCGCGCCGGCCAACCCGGTCGAGGTCAAGCCGATCGACGGCGGCGCGCTGCTCCAGGTCACCGACCGGCTCCAGGCCGACGGCGACGACCCGGCCGACTGGACCCTCGCGACGGGTGAGGCCCTGAGCGGGGACGAGCTGGCCGAGCTGGCGTTCGCCTGGAGGGCGTGCCGCGCGGTCAAGTCCAACGCGATCCTGCTCGCCAAGGACGGCGGCTCGGTGGGCGTCGGCATGGGCCAGGTCAACCGCGTCGACTCCGCGAAGCTGGCCGTGGAGCGGGCGGGCGCCGAGCGGGCCCGTGGCTCCTACGCCGCCTCGGACGCGTTCTTCCCCTTCCCCGACGGCCTGGAGATCCTCACCGCGGCCGGCGTCAAGGCCGTGGTCCAGCCCGGCGGTTCGGTCCGCGACGAGCTGGTCGTCGAGGCGGCGAAGAAGGCGGGCGTCACGATGTACTTCACGGGGACGCGCCACTTCTTCCACTGAGCCGCGCTCTGCTACCGACGCACCTGACGGCGGCCCCCGGCACCCCTCGGTGGAGGGGGCCGGAGGCCGCCGTCAGATGCGCGTGCCCCGTACCGCGGACGGTTCCGGTGCCGCCGCCGGTCAGTACCGCGGGCGGTTGAACCAGGCTTCGCCGTCCTGCTTGCCGACGAACACCGCGATGAGGATCGCCATGACGGTGTGCGCGAGGCCGATGACGACGAACGGGTAGATGCCGAGGATCGCCGTGAGGATGCCGAAGACCAGGATGGCGACACGGACGCCGTTGCCGCCGCTGCCGGTCTTCACGCCGAGCCAGATGGCGAAGACGCCCCAGGCCAGTACGGCGACGGTGACGGCCCACAGCACGCCGGCCGAGTAGTCGGCGAGCTGCTGGAACTGGACGTCGTCCTTGAGGGTCTCGTCGTTCTTCGCCGCCGAGACGGCCACCGCGGACAGCGCGATCAGGATCGCGCCGAGGACCTGGAGACCGCCGATGACGAAGAGCATCACGCGGGCGGCCTTCACCCCGCCCGGCATCACGGCCGGGCCGCCCGGGTAGCCACCGCCGTACGGCTGCTGCTGGAGCGGCGGGGCCTGCGGGTAGCCGTAACCGGGCTGCTGCGGCGCACCGCCCTGGGGGTAGCCGTAGCCGGGCTGCTGGCCCTGCGGGGGGCCGTAGGGATTGTTCGGGTCGCCGTAGCTCATGGCGGGTTTCCTCCGATGCCTGATGCGGGGACTACGCGCGGCACGGTTCGGAGGAGAGTTCTACAGAGCGGTCCGTCCCCCCGGTACTGCCCGCGGCACTGTGCCGCTCATCGTTCTCAAACACTCGCTCATTTGTCCAGCGGACATCCGTACGTGTTGTGCAAGTGCAACATCCACGATCATGGCGGTCACCAGGTGGCGGGGCCCGCGGGGCGCCGTCGGCGGCCCGGATTGGAACCGGGGCCGGGTCATCCGCGAGGATGGGGGCATGACCGCCCAGATTCTCGATGGCAAGGCCACCGCAGCCGCGATCAAGTCCGACCTGACCGCCCGCGTGGCGGCCCTCAAGGAGAAGGGCGTCACGCCCGGCCTGGGGACCGTCCTGGTCGGCGACGACCCCGGCAGCCAGAAGTACGTCGCGGGCAAGCACCGCGACTGCGCGCAGGTCGGCATCGCCTCCATCCAGCGCGAACTGCCCGCGACCGCCACGCAGGAGGAGATCGAGGCGGTCGTCCGCGAACTGAACGAGGACCCCGCCTGCACCGGCTACATCGTCCAGCTCCCGCTGCCCAAGGGCATCGACGAGAACCGCATCCTGGAGCTGATGGACCCGGACAAGGACGCGGACGGCCTGCACCCGATGAACCTCGGGCGGCTGGTCCTGAACGAGCCGGCGCCGCTGCCCTGCACCCCGAACGGCGTCCTCACCCTCCTCCGCCGGTACGGCGTGGAGATCAAGGGCGCCGAGGTCGTCGTCGTCGGCCGCGGGGTGACCATCGGACGCCCGATGCCCCTGCTGCTCACGCGCCGCTCCGAGAACGCCACGGTCACCCAGTGCCACACCGGCACCCGTGACCTCTCCGCCCACCTGAAGCGGGCGGACATCATCGTCGCCGCGGCCGGTTCCGCGCACCTGATCCGTCCCGAGGACGTGAAGCCGGGCGCCGCCGTCCTCGACGTCGGTGTCTCGCGCAGCGCCGAGGGCAAGATCGTGGGCGACGTCCACCCCGGCGTCGCCGAGGTGGCCGGCTGGATCTCCCCGAACCCGGGCGGCGTCGGTCCGATGACCCGCGCCCAGCTGCTCGTCAACGTGGTCGAGGCGGCGGAGCGCAGTGTCGGCTGACGGCGACGCCAAGGACACGGCCGCGATCGAGGACACCGCGTCCGCCGAGGACACCGCGTCCGCCGAGGACACCGCGTCCGCCGAGAACAGCGCGTCCGCCGAGAACACCGCGGCCCCCCGGGACCCCGCGGCGGAACCGGCGGACGCGGCCGGTACGGACACCCGGGACGCGGCCGGTAGCAGCACCCGCGGCGCGTCGAGTACGAGCATCGACGGCCTGGCCGGCGTGAGCATCGACGACGTGGTCGGCACGAGCGCGGAACCGACCGTGCGGGACGCCGTCAGCGCGCCCGACGCGCAGGGCAGGCCGCGCCGCACCACCCGCCGCTTCCCGCTGTTCACGCGGGACACCGCGCGACCCGAGGGCGGCGGTCGCGCGGCCCCCAGGGACGCTCCCGCGCCCGCCCGCCAGTGGCCGATCCTCGTCGTCCTGGCGGGTGTCGGGCTCGGGCTGCTGCTGACCGCGCTGGACGTCTTCCGCTTCGGCACCGTCCTGATCGGCGTGGCCCTGCTGGCCGGCGGTGTGCTGCGCTGGGCGGTGCCCGACGTCGGCATGCTCGCGGTCCGCTCCCGCTTCACGGACATGGTCACGTACGGCGTGCTGGGCGTGGCCATCGTGCTGCTCGCGCTGATGGCACAGCCCAGGCCGTTGCTGGAGATCCCGTTCCTGGACGACACCCTGCACTTCACGATCCAGTGACCGGACGGTGGCCCGCACTTCCCCCCGGAGAGTGCGGGCCACCGGGCCGGACCTGCACAGGGGGCGGCGAGGTGACCGCGGCCCATCCCCTCCCCCGAGTAAGGACGAGCCGCGGCCGGGCGAGTGTTCCGCCCGGGGTCCACACTCACGCACGGTGAACAGCCTGTTCAACACCTGGCTGTTCGCTGTGGCACGGAAGTGACCATTCCGCTACGGTGTCCGCGCCCCGCAACGGGAACCGCCTCCAGGACCGCGTCCAGGGGACCGCCGACGCCGGTTCCCGCCACGGCCGCCGGCCGGCCGGGACGGTCCGGAGCCTCTGTACGGGAGACGGGGGTTCGGCCGGCCAGGGCCGGGCGTACGAGGGGCTCTGGACCGCGGTCCGGCGGCGTGCGACGGTGCGGGAGCGGGTCGGACACTCCCGTGCGCCCCTTTCCCGGGAACTGAGAGCCTCGCCCGGCGCATCCCTGTGGACAGCCGGATGGGGGACTCGGCAGCGGGCGTCGCGCGCGGGGAAGGTGCGGACGGAATCAGGCACGTACCGGGGAAAGAGGGGGGAAGCGATGCCTCGTTGGAAGGCCTTGCCGGATGAACTCGATCCGCAGGTCGGGGAGTTCGTCGGTCAGCTGCGCCGGCTCGTCGACCGCGGCGGGCTGAGCATCGCCGCGGTGGCGGACCGCACCGGATACAGCAAGACGTCCTGGGAGCGTTATCTGAACGGCCGGCTGCTCGCGCCCAAGGGGGCGGTCGTCGCGCTGGCCGAGGTCACCGGCACCAGCCCCGTGCACGTCATCACCATGTGGGAGCTGGCCGAGCGCGCCTGGAGCCGCGCGGAGATGCGCCACGACATGACGATGGAGGCGCTCCGCATCTCCCGGGCCCGGGCGGCGCTCGGGGAGTTCGGGCCGCCGCCGGCCAACGGCACGGGCGGCAGTCAGGCCGGCGGGGGCGGCAGCGCGACGGCGACGCCGGGGATCGCGGGACCCGCCGGGGTGATGCCCACGGTGCCGCCCCAGCCGTCACCGCATGACGTGGAGGACTCCGCGTACGGTTCCGGGCCGAACGGCACCGCCGCACGCGGCTCCGGCGACGGCGCGGCACCCGGCGGGCCCGCGCGCGGCGGGTGGGGACTCAGCATGCCGTCCCGCCCGTCCGCGCCCGTGACACCACCGGATGCGGGGGTAGCGGGGCCCCCGGTGCCCGGTCAGGACGCGGGGCCGCCGCCGTCCGACGCCCCGCCGCGGGGCGGTGGTTCGGCCGACGGGGCGCGGCGCATGCGGCGGCTCACGATGTTCCTCGCGGGCACGGCCGGCGCGCTCGTGGTGATCGCGGCTGCCGTCCTGCTCACCGACGGCGGCGGGGACGGGAGGAGCGCGGGCACACCGAAGCCGCCCGCCGCCTCCGCGAGCACCGGCCCCGACCTGCCGGCCGGGGTGAAGTGCAGCGGCAGGGGCTGCACCGGCAAGGACCCGGAGGAGATGGGCTGCGGTGACGAACGGGCCAGGACCACCACCAGCGTCACCGTCGGCACGGCCCTCGTGGAGGTCCGCTACAACAAGGCCTGCGGTGCCGCGTGGGCCCGTATCACCGGGGCGGCTCCGGGGGACAAGGTCGTGGTGTCCTCGGCGGCGGCCGCCGGACGGAGCGGCTCGGTCGACGGGGACTTCGACGCGTACACCCCGATGGTGGCCGTGAAGGACGCGGGTGACGCGAAGGCCTGCGCGACCCTCAAGTCGGGCGAGAAGGGCTGCACTCGGTAGGCGGCGCGACCCCGTGCGCGCGCGTGGAGCCTGCTCGCGCGCCGGTGTGCGGAAAACCGCGCCGCACGGGGGCATGGTCCGGGCCGGCCGGGGCAGGCGAACTGTACCCCCACGGGATCCGGTTGTTCCGGGAGGACGAGACCCCCCTTCTCCCGCACACCCCGGTACCCTTCCGGCGGCCGCCGCGTCCCCTCTTGTGGACGGGCGGCCGCTTCTTCTGTGCCCGGAACGGCGGCTGTGGGGCGGGCCACACGAGACCCGGCCGTGCGGGCCCTCGGATGCGCGATAGCCTGACGGGCGGATCTCTCTTGACGCCGAGAGATCGATCATCTGTACGCCTGATCGATCCTCGCGGCGGTCGGCGCCGGCCATCCGGCAGGCGGCGGGATCCTGCACCCGGGGCAGCGACGCCCCACCGCCAGCTGTCATACGGAGAACGCCATGACCCGCACTCCCGTGAACGTCACCGTCACCGGCGCGGCCGGCCAGATCGGCTACGCACTGCTCTTCCGCATCGCCTCCGGCCAGCTGCTCGGCGCGGACGTTCCGGTCAAGCTGCGCCTTCTGGAGATCACCCCGGCGCTCAAGGCCGCCGAGGGCACGGCGATGGAGCTCGACGACTGCGCCTTCCCGCTCCTCCAGGGCATCGACATCACCGACGACCCGAACGTCGCCTTCGACGGCACGAACGTCGGTCTGCTCGTCGGCGCCCGCCCCCGCACCAAGGGCATGGAGCGCGGTGACCTCCTGGAGGCCAACGGCGGCATCTTCAAGCCGCAGGGCAAGGCCATCAACGACCACGCCGCGGACGACGTCAAGATCCTGGTGGTCGGCAACCCGGCCAACACCAACGCCCTGATCGCCCAGGCCGCCGCCCCGGACGTCCCGGCGGAGCGCTTCACCGCGATGACCCGCCTGGACCACAACCGCGCGCTGACGCAGCTCGCCAAGAAGACGGGCTCCACGGTCGCCGACATCAAGCGCCTGACCATCTGGGGCAACCACTCCGCGACCCAGTACCCCGACATCTTCCACGCCACGGTCGCCGGCAAGAACGCCGCCGAGACCGTGAACGACGAGAAGTGGCTCGCCGAGGACTTCATCCCGACCGTCGCCAAGCGCGGTGCCGCGATCATCGAGGCCCGCGGCGCGTCCTCGGCCGCCTCCGCCGCCAACGCCGCCATCGACCACGTCCACACGTGGGTCAACGGCACCGCGGACGGCGACTGGACCTCCATGGGCATCCCGTCGGACGGTTCCTACGGTGTGCCGGAGGGCCTCATCTCCTCCTTCCCGGTCACCACCAAGAACGGCACGTACGAGATCGTCCAGGGCCTGGACATCAACGAGTTCTCCCGCGCCCGCATCGACGCCTCCGTCAAGGAGCTCGAGGAGGAGCGCGAGGCGGTCCGCGGTCTCGGCCTCATCTGAGCCGCCCCAGCCTCCGTCGGCCCCCATCGGAACGTACTCCGGTGGGGGCCGACGCATGCGTACGAAAAGTACGTATCGAACACCCGTGCTTTATCGGCATATGGCAGCTGCAACAGGAGTAACCCTCGCTATCGTCGTGATGTACGGTCCGCCCGGGGTTGCCGGCCGGACCGAGCAGGACATGGCGGGGGTGGTCCCGTTGACGGGATCGAATCGGCGGTACGCGCACAGCGAGTCCACCCGGCTGCTGTGCGCCGGGGCCTATCTGGACACGGGGTTCAGGGCGCGGGTCATAGACGAACTCATCGGGCACGAGGAACGGCCGGCCGCGCCAGTCCCTCGGTGTCGATGTCGTCTCCGTGCTCGCGCATGCCGTGCGGGCACGGCGGCAGGAGGTCTCGACCGCGCTCGCGCTGTGCGGCATCTGGGTGGTCTTCTTCGCCGTGGAGGCGGCCCTGGCGCGGAAAGGGGCGGCCGCCGGAGGTGAGTCGGCGCCGGGGGTCGCGGGACTCGGCGTGCTGGCCGGCGCCTTCCCGGCGCTCTTCTACGCGGGCGTGTGCGTCCTGCTCTGGGCCGCACGGGCGGCATCCGGCGGCGGTACGACCATGTACGCGGTGAGCCGCGCGGAGTGGACCCGGCTCCGGCTGCCCCGGCGCGCGACCGCCTGGGGGCTCACGATCATGGCCCGCGGCCTGGAGCTCGTCTACTGGGGGTACGCACTCCACCGCCTCTCCGACGATCCGTTCCCGCTGCTGTTCCCGCTCGCGCTCACCTTCGCCACCGGGGTCCACCGCTCCCACGTCGCCGAGGTTATGCGCGGGGAACTCGGCCGCGACGTCTTCGAGGGCACGGCGCCGGCGACCCCCGCGGGCAACGAGCGCCAGGTCCGCGTCGCCCGGGCCATCGCCTGGGAGCAGCACGCGGGCGTCGCGCTCTACGACGCCCACCGGCCGTTCGTCGGGGCCGGAAAGCCGTACGAGCCCTGGTCGTTCGCGATGGAGATCACCCCGGCGAGGAAGCACCGGCTGTCCCTGAACGGGGACTCGCCCGACGGCCACCCGAACGGAGACGGCAACGGGCTGCCGGGCGGCAACGCACTCCCGGGCGGCAACGGACTGCCCGACGGGGCCGCGCCTGTCGTGCGGCTGACCAACCGCCAGATCATCGACCTGGTACGCCCGAAGCTGGAGGCGCTGCGCGAGTCGGCCGCCCTGACCAGCCGGGACCGGCTCAAGGACCTGGAGATCGAGGAGTTCGTCTACCTGCCCGCGGGCGTCGGCCGCAGCGAAGGCGTGTACGGCGCCGAGTCCGCCCGGACGCATGCCGAGGGAGCGGTCGACGAGGGCGGCGAGGCGCGCCGCCACTTCCTGCGGGTGCGGATCGGTGCCTGGGACGAGCAGGTGGTGGTCTCGGTGCTGGTCCGCGTCCACACCCAGGGCCGGATGCTGGTCCTGGAGGTCGTGCCGCACGTCCTGGGGCCGATCGCGGCGCAGTACCGGCACGTGGACCTCATCGCGTCCCGCCGCGAGGACGAGGCGCTGCGCGAGGGGGTGCGGACGCTGCTGTCCGGTCCGGCGACGAACGTCGTGGCCGGGATCTCCGCGGTCCGCACCCTCGCGCAGTGCCTGCACACCTGGCTGGCGCACCGCGAACAGGCGCCGCCCGACGCCCCGTTGGCGTCGGTGCGCGAACTGGGCAGTACGGACGGGCTGTCGCTGTTCCAGGAGATGGACGTCAGCCGCTACATCAAGACCGTCGAGGACCGCATCGCGAGCGGGGTGCGCGAGGCGCTGCGCCGCAGCGGCTGCGAGACGGGCAGCTTCGAGCAGAACATCGTCAACGTCTCCGCGGGCGGCCAGTTCATCGGACAGATGAGCGGCGGGACCGTGGTGGGCCGGATCAGCAGGAGCGCCGTCACCACAGGCGTCGGCAACGCCATGTACGGGGAAGGGGACACGGAATGAGCGACGGCACGGGAGGGCGGATCGACCGCATCACGCGCAGCGCGGTGAGCTTCGGCGACCACGGCAGGGCCGAGTACCACGAGGCGCCGCGCGCTGCCGCCGCCGACGAGGCGACCGAGGCGCTGCTGGACGCCGTACGCAGCCTGCGCGACCATCTGCGGCTGCTCACGGAGTCGTCGGGTGCGACCGGCCTGGACGGTGAACTCGCCGTCGTGCAGGGGGAGATCGAGCGGACCGGCGCCGCTGATCCGCAGCGGCTAGGACGGTTGCGGCTGCGGCTGGAGACCGCCGCGGCGGCGGTGGCCGGGCTGGCGTCGACGGCGGCCGTGGTGCAGGCGATCACGCAGCTGGCGGGCTAGGGCCTGTCTGACAATTCCCGTCTGCCTCGCGACACCAGGCACGCGGGAGTGCGGCGTGAGGAGAGGGGGAGGACATGCGGCAACGGTGGGACGCGGACCGCCAGCGGTGGGTCGACGACGACGGAACGGGCGGGCCGGCCGGGTCGCCCGGGCAGGCGGGAGGAGCGGCACCGGGTGCCGCCGACCCGGCGCGGGGCGCCGGGGGAGCGGACGGTCCGGCGCGGGGCGCCGGGGGAACCGATGACGCGGGCGGGAGTTCGGGGGCGGGTCCGCTGGATCCGCAGCAGCAGTGGTGGGCCTCGGCGCAGACCCAGTCGGCCGTGTTCCCGCCACCGCCGCCCCCTCCTCAGCAGCCGGGGCCCCGGCCGCAACAGTCCCCGCCCCCGGCTCCGGACCCGGTGCCGCCGTCCTGGGGTGCCCCGGTGCCGGGCGGCGGTCCGCCGCCGGCCGGGCCGGACGGCTCACGGCGGCTGCTGTTCGTGATCGTCGCCGTGGCGCTGCTGGCGGGCGGTGTGGGCGGCGGGGTGTGGGCGCTGACCCGGGACGGGGCCACGGACCGGGCGGGCTCCGGCGGGCCGCGGTCGTCCGTGACCGTCACCGCCACGCAGGGCGCCCCCTCGGCGCAGGGTTCGGAGGGCGCCACAGGCTCCGAGGAAGGGGATCCTCTCGCGGGTTCCGAGTCGCCCGCGGTCTCCGCGTCGCCGTCCCCCGGCTACAGCCGCTCGGTGGACGGCGTCGGCTACACCGTCGACGTGCCCGAGGGCTGGGACCGTTCGGTGGACCGGCGCACGGGGAAGCCGTCGGTCGTCCACTACACGTCCCCCGACGGCACCGCCGAACTCGAACTGTTCGAGCTCATGGAGGCCAGCCCCGCCGACTCGCTGTCCCAGGCCGAGAACGACCCGTCCTTCGGGTTCGACGCCAAGCTGGCCGGCTACCGGGTCCTGGACCGCCGGTCCGGAACCGACTGGGCCGAGCTCGGCTACCGCTACGACGACGTGCAGGACGGCCCCCTCGAGGTCGTCGACCACCGCTTCGAGGCCCCGGACGGTACGGCGTACGCGATCCGCTCGATCGGCACCGAAGGCACGGACGTGCGCACCCCGTTCCGGGTGGCCCTGAACTCGTTCTGCCCGGCGGGAGCGAACTGCGCGACGGCGTGAGCGCCCGGCCCGCACGCCCGCGCCCCGTCAGCCGGAGGGGCGGCGGGCCGGCGTGCGGCCCAGGCGCTTCTCGAACCAGTGGGCCGCGTGGACGTTGTCGTCGTACGGCGGGATCTCCGTGTAACCGCAGGCTGGGTACATGGCCCGGGCCTCGGTGAGGCCCGCGTGGGTGTCGAGCCGCACGGCGTTGAGTCCGCGCTCGACGGCCTGCCGCTCCAGTTCCTCCAGGATGCGCCGGGCCAGTCCGAGCCGCCGCACGTCGGGGTGGACCCACACGTGCCGGATCTCACCCACGCCCCCTTCGAGCCGGCGCAGCGCCCCGCAGCCCACCGGCTGCCCCTCCTCGTACGCCACGACGAAGGCACCGGCCCGCCCCGACACCTCGCCCGGCCGCACCAGGGGTGCCGGGTCGAAGCCCTCGGGGAACCGCTCGCCGATGTCGGCGGCGTACGCGGCGAGGCAGGTCCGCGCGTCGCGGGAGGCGCCGTCGACGACCTCGACGCCGATCCCGGCGAGCCGCAGCAGCCGCTCGGTGACGGCGACGGCGGCGGTGAGTTCGCCGCGCTGCGCCTCGCTGAGCCCCCGCAGCAGGCCCGCGGCCAGTCCGTCGGCCCTCCGGTTCTGCTCCGTGACCTCGGCGCGTCCGGCGGGCGTGAGCTCCGCGACCCGCAGCCTGCTGTCCTCGGGGTGCACGCTCACCCGGATCAGCCCCTGCACCTGAAGCGTCTTGATCATCCGGCTCAGATACCCGGCGTCGAGCCCGAGCCGGCCTCTGAGGTCACGCAGCGAGGTCCCGTGCCCGACCTCGAACAGCAGCCGGGCCTCGCCGAGCGGGCGCTCCCGGCCGGGGCAGTGCTCGTCGAGCGCGCCCACCCGGCGGGTGAAGTACCGGTTGAAGCGGCGCAGCGCCCGCACGTCGTCCACTGAGACTGGCTCCATATGTCTTTGACCCTAGTCAAAGAAAATGCCGTGTGTCCAGGAAGCCGATCGGGCCGAGGGCATTGAGCCGGTCCTGTCGGTATCTCCGTGGCCCCGCACCCCCGTCGCCGACCGTGCCGCCACCTACTTGTACTGGCCCGCCTTGTAGTGACCGGGCACGAGCCGGCAGGTCACCCCGAACCGGTTCCACGCGTTGATCACCGTGATGGCGGCGACCAGCTGCGCCAGCTCGGTCTCCTCGAAGTGCTCGGCGGCGCTCGCGTAGACCTCGTCCGGCACGAAGCCGTCGGTCAGGACGGTCACCGCCTCCGTCAGCGCGATCGCGGCGAGCTCCTTCTCCGTGTAGAAGTGCCTCGACTCCTCCCACGCGCTCAGCTGCACGAGGCGTTCGACGCTCTCACCCGCGGCCAGCGCGTCCTTGGTGTGCATGTCCAGGCAGAACGCGCAGTGGTTGAGCTGCGACGCGCGGACCTTCACCAGTTCCAGCAGCAGCGGGTCGAGGCCCTGCCGGGCCGCCGCGTCCAGCTTGACCATGGCCTTGTAGACATCGGGCACCAGCTTCGCCCACTCCAGCCGCGGAGCCTCCTCGGCGGCGTACCCGGCGGTCGTCGTGTTGTTCTCGTTCGTCGTCATGCCGTCGACCCTACGAACGGAGCAGCCCAGGAGTATGGTCCATTTCCATGGCAGAACACCGGGCCACTTCCAGGCGGCCCGACCCCGCGCGCGGCTCCGCGCTCGGCGTCGACCTGCACCTGGAACCGGCCGGTTCCGGAGTCCGGCGCGGCCTGACCGACGCCCTGCGGGAGGCGGTCCGCGGCGGCCGGCTGGCCCCGGGCACCCGCCTGCCCTCCTCCCGCTCCCTCGCCGCCGACCTGGGCATCGCCCGCAACACGGTCGCCGACGCCTACGGAGACCTCGTCGCCGAAGGCTGGCTGACCGCCCGTCAGGGCTCGGGCACCCGGGTGGCCGAGCGGACCGTCCCGAGAGCCGCACCACAGTCGGCGCCCGCCGGACAGCGGCCGGGCCGGCCCGGCCACGACCTCGTCCCCGGCACCCCCGACCTCGCCTCCTTCCCGCGCGCCGAGTGGCTGAAGGCCGCCCGCCGCGCCCTGGCCGCCGCGCCGTCCGACGCCCTCGGCTACGGCGACGCCCGCGGCCGGACGGAACTGCGCACCGCCCTCGCCGGCTACCTGTCCCGGGCCCGCGGCGTACGGGCCGACCCGGACCGCATCGTCATCTGCTCCGGGTTCTCCGACGGGCTGACCCTGCTCGGCGCGGTGCTGCGGCAGCGGGGCCTGCGCACGCTCGCGGTGGAGTCCTACGGCCTCGACGTCCACTGGAACCTGCTGCACTACTCCGGTCTGCGCACCGTGCCCCTGCCGTTCGACGGACTCGGCACCCGCCCGGGCGACCTGACGGGCACGCGGGCGGTCCTGATGACGCCCGCGCACCAGTTCCCGATGGGGGTGCCGCTGCATCCGGACCGCCGGGCCGCGCTCGTGGACCGCGCCCGCCGCACCGGCGCACTGATCCTGGAGGACGACTACGACGGCGAGTTCCGCTACGACCGGCAGCCCGTGGGCGCCCTCCAGGGCCTGAGTCCCGAGCAGGTCGTCTACATGGGCACCGCCAGCAAGTCACTGGCCCCCGGCCTGCGGCTGGGCTGGCTGGTGCTGCCCCGGTCGCTGGTCACCGAGGTCACCGCGCTGAAGAGCGGCGGCGGGTGGTCCTCCGGGGTCCTGGACCAGCTGACCCTGGCGGAGTTCATCACCTCGGGCGCCTACGACCGCCATGTCCGCGCGGCCCGCCTGCGCTACCGGCGCCGGCGCGACTCCCTCGTCGCCGCGCTGGCCGCCCGAGCCCCGCAGGTGCACGCCACCGGCATCGCGGCGGGCCTGCACGCGGTCCTGCGGCTGCCGCCGGGCACCGAGGCGTCGGTGGTCCGCGCGGCGGCCTGGCAGGGCCTCGCCGTCCACGGCCTCGCCCGCCACCGCCATCCCGACGCCGCGACCGACCCCCTCGACGCGCTCGTCGTCGGCTACGGCACACCCCCGGACCACGCCTGGACAGGGGCCCTGGACGCCCTGTGCCGGGCCCTGCCGCAGCCATGACCGCGACCGCGCGGGCCGCCGCGCGAGCCGGCCTGCCGGGCGCCGCCCGAACCGGCCTGTCGGGGGCCGCCCGAGCCGTGGCCCTGCCGCAGCGATGACCGCGGCCGCGGAGGCCGTCTGACCCGGGCCCACCGGGGGCCGCGCGAGCCGGGCCGCCTACCGGGCGCCGCCTGAGCCGGACCACAGGGGGACGCGCGAGTCGGCCTACCGGGCGCCGCCTGAGCCGCGGCCCTGCCGCAGCCATGACCAGCCGCGGGCGCCGCCCGAGCCGGCCCACCGGGCGCCGCCCGAGCAGACCCCGAGCAGACCCACCGGGGATGTCCTAGCCGCCCCCCGGGCGCCGCCCGAGCAGACCCCACCCGGGGGACGTCCGAGCCGGCCCCCCGGGGACTTGCGAGCCAGCCCATCGGGCGTCCCCCCGGCCGGCCCACCGCGCGTCGCCCCAGCCGGACTACCGGGGGACGCCGGCCGGCCGCAGTGCCGCCGTTTCCGTCGGGGCCTCACCGAAGCGGGCCAGCGCCAGCGCACCCGTGACCGCCACGGCGAAGCCGAGGACCGCCGGCCAGGCCATCCCCTCCCGGGTCCGGTCACCCAGCCAGATCACACCGACCAGGGCGGGGCCGATCGTCTCGCCGATGATCAGCCCGGCGGTCGCCGTGGTCACCGAGCCGCGCTGCAGGGCGGAGGTGAGCAGCAGGAACGCCGCGCCTCCCCCCAGCAGCAGCGCGTACGCCGCCGGATCGGCGACCAGTGCGCCCGGGGACACGCCGTCGACGAGGCGAACCGCCACCTCGACCACGCCGAAACCGACCCCGGCCCCGAGCCCCAGGGTGAGCGCCCGCCCCCGCTCGGGCAGCCGCCCGGCCGCCGCGCCCGCGAGCAGCACGAGCACCGCGGTGCCGAGCATCACGTAGGAGAGCGCCGTCGAACCGGCCCGTCCGCCCTGCGTCCCGGACGCCAGACCGAGCGCCGCCAGCCCCGCGCACACCACCGCGACGGCGCCCCACTCGACCCGGCTCAGCCGCGCGTTCAGCAGCCGCGCCGCGACCACCGCCGTCACCGCGAGGCTCGCGGCGAGCGCCGCCCCCACCGCGTAGACGGGGATCGAACGCAGCGCCGCGACCTGGAGCCCGAAACCGAGTCCGTCGAGCGCGAGCCCGGCGAGATACCGCCACTGGCGCAAGGCCCGCAGCAGCAGCGCCGCGTCCCCGCCGGGCCCGTCGCCGGCCGCCGCCCGCGCCGCGACCGCCTGCAGCACCGTCGCCGTACCGAAGCAGACCGCCGCACCGAGGGCGCACATCATTCCGAGGAGCACGAAGCGACCTTAGACGGGCACGGGCCGGGCGCGACCGCCGCGCACCGACTACGCGAGCACGTCGCGCAGCTGGGCGAGCCCCCAGTCCAGGTCGTCCTTGCCGATCACCAGGGGCGGGGCGATGCGGATGGTGGCGCCGCGGGTGTCCTTCACCAGGACACCGCGGTCCATCAGCCGCTCGGAGACCTCCCGGCCCGTGCCGTACGCGGGAGCGATGTCGACGCCCGCCCACAGCCCGCGCCCGCGCACCGCCGTCAGCCGCCCCTCGTCCCGCAACACGCCCAGCTCCCGGTGCAGATGGTCCCCGAGCTCCGCCGCCCGCCGCTGGTACTCGCCCGACCGCAGCATGGCGATCACCTCCAGCGCGACCGCGCAGGCCAGCGGATTCCCGCCGAACGTCGACCCGTGCTCACCGGGCCGGAACACCCCGAGCACCTCGCGCCGCGACACCACGGCCGACACGGGGACGACCCCGCCGCCCAGCGCCTTGCCCAGCACGTACACGTCCGGCACGACGCCCTCGTGCTCGCACGCGAAGGTCCGCCCGGTCCGGCCGAGCCCCGACTGGATCTCGTCGGCGACGAACAGCACGTTCCGCTCGCGCGTCAGCTCCCGCACACCCCGCAGGTAGCCGGGCGGCGGCACCACCACCCCCGCCTCGCCCTGGATCGGCTCAAGCAGCACCGCGACCGTGTTCTCGGTGACCGCCGCGCGCAGCGCCGGGAGATCCCCGTACGGCACGATGTCGAACCCCGGGGTGTACGGCCCGAAGTCCGCCCGCGCCCCGGCGTCCGTCGAGAAGCTGACGATCGTCGTCGTACGCCCGTGGAAGTTGTCGCCCGCCACCACGATTGCGGCCCGTCCGTCGGGGACGCCCTTGACCCGGTAGCCCCACTTGCGGGCCGTCTTCACCGCGGTCTCCACCGCCTCCGCCCCCGTGTTCATGGGCAGCACCAGCTCCATGCCGCACAGCTGTGCCAACTCCGCGCAGAACGCGGCGAACCGGTCGTGGTGGAACGCCCGCGACGTCAGCGTCACCCGCTCCAGCTGCGCTCTGGCCGCGTCGATCAGCCGGCGGTTGCCGTGCCCGAAGTTCAGCGCCGAGTAGCCGGCCAGCAGGTCGAGGAAGCGGCGGCCCTCGACATCCGTCATCCAGGCGCCGTCCGCCGTGGCCACGACGACCGGCAGCGGCTGGTAGTTGTGCGCGCTGTGCGCATCGGCCGAGGCGATGAACGCCTGTGTGGTCTCCGCGGCGGTCACGGGATCTCCAAGGGGGAGAAGGGCGGGGCCGTCCGGTCTGCGGCCTCCTTCCTATCGTCGCTCGCATGGTGGACGGGAGACCGCCTCGGTCCGGCGCGCCCGGTAGGCTGGCCGACGGGCCGTGACTGGCGCGCTGGGATGGGACCGACCATCGGGGAGCGGCCCGTGCTGTGATCTCCCGGGGACCGGAGCGTCCGCGCGGGGAGCCACGGGCACCGAGTGCCGTGCGCCTGGGCCGAACCGTGATCGAACGCCACGACCGGAGGCCGTCATGCCAGAGCCCCTCTCCACCGAGTCCACCGCCTTCCGCAGCGCCCTCGAGGTGATCCGGGCCGTGGAGCCCCGGGTCGCCGACGCCATCGGCCAGGAGGTCGCCGACCAGCGCGAGATGCTCAAGCTGATCGCCTCCGAGAACTACGCCTCCCCGGCCACCCTGCTGGCGATGGGCAACTGGTTCAGCGACAAGTACGCAGAAGGCACCGTCGGCCGCCGCTTCTACGCCGGCTGCCGCAACGTCGACACCGTCGAGGCCCTCGCCGCCGAACACGCCCGCGAACTCTTCGGCGCCCGGCACGCCTACGCCCAGCCGCACTCCGGCATCGACGCCAACCTCGTCGCGTTCTGGGCCGTCCTCGCCGACCGCGTCGAGGCTCCGGCCCTCGCGAAGGCCGGCGTCCGCAACGTCAACGACCTCTCCGACGCCGACTGGGCCGAGCTGCGCCAGGCGTTCGGCAACCAGCGGATGCTCGGCATGTCCCTCGACGCGGGCGGCCACCTCACCCACGGCTTCCGCCCGAACATCTCCGGCAAGATGTTCGACCAGCGCTCCTACGGCACCGACCCCGCCACCGGCCTCATCGACTACGAGGCCCTGCGCGCGTCCGCCCGCGAGTTCAAGCCGCTGATCATCGTCGCGGGCTACTCGGCCTACCCCCGCCTGGTGAACTTCCGGATCATGCGGGAGATCGCCGACGAGGTCGGCGCGACCCTGATGGTCGACATGGCGCACTTCGCGGGCCTCGTCGCCGGCAAGGTCCTCACCGGCGACTTCGACCCGGTCCCGCACGCCCAGATCGTCACCACCACCACCCACAAGTCGCTGCGCGGCCCGCGCGGCGGCATGGTGCTGTGCGACGACTCCCTCAAGGACCAGGTCGACCGCGGCTGCCCGATGGTCCTCGGCGGCCCCCTCCCGCACGTCATGGCCGCCAAGGCCGTCGCGCTCGCCGAGGCCCGCCGCCCCGAGTTCCGCGACTACGCCCGGGCGGTCGTCGACAACGCCCGCGCCCTCGCCGAGGGCCTGATGCGCCGGGGCGCCACGCTGGTCACCGGCGGCACCGACAACCACCTGAACCTGATCGACGTCGCCTCCTCCTACGGGCTCACCGGCCGCCAGGCGGAGACCGCCCTGCTCGACTCCGGCATCGTCACCAACCGCAACGCCGTCCCCGCCGACCCGAACGGCGCCTGGTACACCTCCGGCATCCGCATCGGCACGCCCGCGCTGACCACACGGGGTCTCGGTGCGACCGAGATGGACGAGATCGCCGGCCTGATCGACCGCGTCCTCACCGCCGCCGAGCCCGGCACCACGGCCAAGGGCGCCCCCTCCAAGGCGCAGCACGTCCTCGACCCGAAGATCGCCGACGAGATCTCCCGCCGGGCCACCGACCTGCTGACCGGCTTCCCGCTCTACCCGGAGATCGACCTCGGCTGACGCCGACGCCCACCCCGGCCGGCTCACCGGCCGGTCAGCTCCTGTCGTGGTCCCCGCGGCGGTCCGGCCTCGCGCCGGGCCGCCGTCCGCGCCGTGTTCCTCGTCCGGTCGGCGGCGCTCCTCCGTCGCACCGCCGGGGCCGGATCGGTTCCCGGCTGTTCCCGGCCAGTTCCGGACCGGGTCCCGTCACCTGAGAGAATGGTGGGCATGGCCCCTGACAGTCCTCGCGTGCTTTCCGGAATCCAGCCCACCGCAGGCTCGTTCCACCTCGGCAACTACCTCGGCGCCGTCCGCCAGTGGGTGGCCCTGCAGGAGTCCCACGACGCGTTCTACATGGTCGTGGACCTGCACGCGATCACCGTTCCGCAGGACCCCGCGGACCTGCGCGCCAACACCCGGCTCGCCGCGGCCCAGCTGCTCGCCGCCGGGCTCGACCCGGACCGCTGCACGCTGTTCGTCCAGAGTCACGTCCCCGAGCACGCGCAGCTCGCCTGGGTCATGAACTGCCTCACCGGCTTCGGCGAGGCGAGCCGCATGACCCAGTTCAAGGACAAGTCCGCCAGGCAGGGCGCCGAGCGCGCCTCCGTCGGCCTGTTCACGTACCCGGTCCTGCAGGTCGCGGACATCCTGCTGTACCAGGCCAACGAGGTCCCGGTCGGCGAGGACCAGCGCCAGCACATCGAGCTCACGCGCGACCTGGCCGAGCGCTTCAACGGCCGGTTCGGCCAGACGTTCACGGTCCCGAAGCCGTACATCCTCAAGGAGACGGCGAAGATCTTCGATCTCCAGGACCCGGCGATCAAGATGAGCAAGTCGGCCTCCACGCCGAAGGGCCTCATCAACCTGCTCGACGAGCCGAAGGCGACGGCCAAGAAGGTCAAGAGCGCGGTCACCGACACGGACACGGTCATCAGGTACGACCCGGAGCACAAGCCCGGCGTCAGCAACCTGCTGTCCATCTACTCCACGCTGACCGGAACCGGTGTCGCGGATCTGGAGCAGAAGTACGAGGGCAAGGGCTACGGTGCGCTGAAGACGGACCTGGCCGAGATCATGGTCGACTTCGTGACGCCGTTCCGGGAGCGCACCCAGCAGTATCTGGACGACCCGGAGACGCTCGACTCGATCCTGGCCAAGGGCGCCGAGAAGGCCCGCGCCGTCGCCGCGGAGACGCTCTCCCAGGCGTACGACCGGGTCGGTTTCCTGCCCGCCAAGCACTGAGGTCAGGGACCGGGGTCAGGGCACGACGACCCGTCGTCGTCCCGGACGGCCTCCGGTACCGGGCCGCACCGCCGTACAGTCGATAGCTGAAGCAGCGGCCGCCCCCGTCCGGGTGGCCGCGACGGAACGACGAGACAACCGATTCGACCGACGACAGGAGACGACGTGGGGACCGTAACGATCGGCGTGTCGATCGCGGTCCCGGAGCCTCACGGCAGCCTGCTCCAGGAGCGGCGCGTGGGCTTCGGCGACCCCGCGGCTTCCGGCATCCCCACGCACGTCACGCTGCTGCCGCCGACGGTCATCGAGGACGCGGCGCTGCCCGCGGTCGAGACGCATCTCGCGGAGGTCGCCGCCGCCGAGCGGCCCTTCCTGTTGCGGCTGTCGGGCACGGGCACGTTCCGGCCGCTGTCGCCGGTGGTCTTCGTCCGGGTCGCTGAGGGCGCCGAGGCGTGCGACCGGCTGCAGCAGCAGGTCAGGGACGCCTCCGGTCCCGTGGCGCGCGAGCTGCAGTTCCCGTACCACCCGCACGTCACGGTGGCGCACGGCATCGACGAGGCCGCGATGGACCGGGCGTACGAGGAGCTGTCCCCGTACGCGGCCGAGTGGCCGTGCACCGGCTTCGCGCTCTACGAGCAGGGCGCGGACGGCGTCTGGCGCAAGCTGCGGGACTTCCTCTTCGGCGGCGCGGTGGTGCCCCCGCAGGGCGCGCCCGCGGACCGGGACACCACGCTGCCGGCGCACTGACGACGGGCGTCGCGGTCACGGGCATCCACGCGGGACCCCGC